>CAYGBO010000013.1:14844-35221 GCA_964348145.1 uncultured Methanomassiliicoccales archaeon | reverse complement strand
CCGGTATCCGGTATCCGGTATCCGGTACCCGTACAGGTACTCCGTATTCGGTAGTCGGTATTCGGCCGAGGGGGATCGGAAGGGGGAAAGGCTCCGCCGTCCCCCTTGCACTGATTCGCAGCGACCTGTGCGGTGCGAATCAACGAAAACAGTCGGGCCGAAGGCCCGACGAACAGGAACTCGCCCGAATCATCGTGAAGGAGCTCAAGAATCCCAAGGGAATGGAACCCAGGACGGTCATCCCCCTCCGCGCGGTTTTCATCCACATCATGCAGGTTGGTGCATACGCTCAGTCGATCGCAGTCATCGCCTACAATCGATACCTCGAAAAACCCTCCAACTTGTGTCGACCTGTCGCGCCGGGCCCCTGAAGGAGCGTAGGGCACGCGTTATGAGCCTACTTGCGCCGTGCCTTCTTGATCGGTATCTGGATCTCCATGTACATGATGCCGGGAGGGAGTTCGGACAGGTCCCTCGCATAAATCTCGCGAATGGGGCCTGAGCGGCCGTATCCCTGATCCTTCATCCACTTTCGCAGGGTGGAATAGCTCTCCTTGTACTTGGATGGAGGACCATCGTGGATGAGGCTCGCCACGCGGCAGGACGGCAGCGTCTTCACCCGGAGTTCGCTATGGGGCCTCACGTCGCCGAAAATGGGGATAGCGGCCTCGCTCCAGTGTCGAGGAGTCGCGCGAGCCTCGGGCTCATCGTAGTGGATCGCGAGCATCGGTCCATCCGTCCGCACCCTCCACTCTCGTACTAGGTGTAGGAGACGCCGAAACGCGAAGCCGATATCGCTCGCGGGTCCTCGGTGCTGCACGTAGGCCACCCGCAGATCGTCCATTCGCTTGATGGTCACTCCGGGGACGAGCGACTCGAGCACTAGGTCACTCCTCGGATGTTCAAGAGGTTCGAGCCTTCTTAGAGGGTTCGAACTTTCGACTCATTATACGAATGTATTTGCGTACGCCAGAGTTCCCGCGTTCGACAATATATACGGATGCCTCCCTCGTGACTCGAGAATGGCGCACGCCTCCAAAGCTCAAGGGATCCGGGCATCGGCATCGGACGGTTGTAGCTCGAGCTACCTATGGCCTCCGAAGCGGCTCCCACACGGGGGGTCTCCGTTCCGTGAGGGAGTCCTTGGTTCAGAGCGAATCGAACCCTTCGCTACCGCGCCGTATCAGCGGGGGGAATCCCTTTCCCGAACCATGCGCGGAAATAGCCGAGTCCACCCAGGAGGACGCCGAGACCCCCCACTCCCATGAAGATGGCGATCGGCATGACGTATCCTTCAATGAGAGTGTGGACTTCGCTATAGACAGCGGGAGGAGGCGTTGTGGAACTCAATAGATGGGAGCCACCCGTGAACCCAGCCAGCATCATGAGCCAGGATGCCCCGATCGCACCAACGTTCAGGAGCACGAGGTGCGCCCAGGCAAGGCCGGCGTTCAGGCCGCCATAGTGCTTGTTCCTGACCCCTTCGATGTACTGATAGAAGAGGGCGCTCAGCCCCACTCCGAGTACGCCGACGATAAGATACCCGGCGAAGCCAACAAGGAGCCACGTTCCCACGCTGCCGCCCGCAATAATGCGAGACGGCTGCTGTTCCCTCGCTCCGAAGAGGCCAAGGTACAGGAGAAAGGCAAAAAGGCCGAACGCTAGAGCTCCCTGGATGACTGCCGCACCGATGAAACGTCGTGCCCAGATGCTATCGTTCTCTTGCATCGCTTCTCCTTCCTTCCCCGGTGGCACAAATCGGGAGCAGAAAAAGAATTCGGGGCGGCGTGAAAGTACTCCAGGGACAGTAATGAGTCTTCCAATGACGCCTTAAAGTACATACGCCTCGACGGGTCCCTCCGGGCGGTGGACCGGGAGGTGCTTGTCGCGAGACCCGACCGCAGGGGACGATCTCGATCGAGGCACGTCGGCCAGGGTTCGGTCATCCCACCAGCTTCCACCGGCCGTCCCGCGACCTCACTCCTTCGCGAGTCCTGGGATTCCGGATCTTCGGGCCGCGAAAGGCGGCTGGAGAATATTCCTTTCAGGCACGTACTTGAAGACCCTGCTGTTCCCGGCGTTCGTGGCTGCCCGTCCACGGACGATTGACGCGGAGCAGGTCCGCTCCCTGCTATCCGACACCCGGATCAGCCAAGCCCAGAGGATGGAGACTTCGAGGTTTATCGAGGAGATTCGAAACTTCCGGAGCGGCGCCACATCGGAGGAGGACTTCCGTGCCTTCCGGCTGGAAAACGGGGTTTACGGGATCCGCTTTGAACGGGATTTCCTCATGGTGCGGGTGAAGGTACGCTTCGGGGCCCTGAGCGGGGTCCAGCTTGAGAAGCTCGCTTTCATTGCGGAGCACATCGGGAACGGCATCGCCCATCTGACGACCCGTCAGGATGTCCAATTTCACTGGATCCCCCTCGAGAAGGTACCCGAAGTGCTGGCCCACCTGGGGGTCGTGGGGTTGACAAGCCGGGAGGCGTGCGGCAACACGGTACGGAACGTCACAGCCTGCCCCGAAGCCGGGGTTTGCGCCTTCGAGCCCTTCGACGTGACCCCCTACGCGGATGCCTTGTCCGCCCACTTTCTGCGAAATCCCCTCGGTCAGAACCTGCCTAGGAAGTTCAAGATCGCCTTCTCCGGATGTTCGGAGGACTGTGCCTTCACGATGATCCACGACCTCGGATTTGTCGCGGCCACGCGGCGGGAAGACGGGAACGAGGTCCGAGGCTTCGAGGTCTATGTCGGGGGCGGTCTCGGCAGCACTCCGAAACCCGCCCAGAGGTTGGAGGAATTCTTGCCCACGGCCGAGTTGCTGATCTCCACGGAGGCCGTGCTCCGTCTCTTCGATCGCCTTGGGAACCGAAAGGAGCGCCATCGAGCCCGGATCAAGTTCCTGATCGATCAGCTGGGAATCGATGAGTTTCGCCGGCTCTATGTGAAGGAGAAGAAGCTCGTGAGTCAGACCGCTTCGGGCGACTCTCGACTCGTGGTGCCCGAGGAGGCCCCCTCTCCGCCCGCATCCGTCCGGAGGGCAGAGGCGGGGCCTCGACCCGGCTACGCGCAGTGGTTCCGGACGAATGTGAAACCGCAGAAGCAGGAGGGGTTCGCGATGGCGTACCTGGCCCTCCCGGCGGGCGACCTCACGGCCGAGCAGTTGCGAGGGCTGTCAGGCATCGTGAAGGAGTTCGCCGACGGGGAGATTCGAACGACGCCGACCCAGAATCTGCTCCTTCGCTGGATTCCCCGCGAATCCCTGCCTGCCGTGCACGCGGCCCTCGAGGATCTCGGGCTCGCGAGGCCGGGCGCCCACCACGTGGGCAACGTCGTGGGATGCCCCGGGGCAGACACCTGCAACCTCGCCGTGACCCGGTCCCACCGTCTTGCCCTTGTCCTCGTCGACGAATTCGCGAAGCGGCCGGAGATCCACCCGGCCGAGGACCTGCGCCACATCACGATCAAGGTGAGCGGCTGCCCCAACGCCTGTGGCCATCACCACATCGCCTCGCTGGGCCTGTACGGCGGCGCGAGACGGATCCACGGCAAACTGGCGCCCCACTACCGCCTCCTCCTGGGAGGCGAGATCGGCAGGGGCCACGTGAAGTTCGGGCGCCCCGTGGCCGAAATCCCCGCGAAGCACGTGCCCGAGGCAATTCTTAGGATCCTTGAGCTATATCGATCGAGGCGGCATGACGGAGAGTCCTTCCCCACCTGGTTGAGGAGGGAAGAGAGCGCGGGCCGGGGGCCCGTGGGTTCCGTTGCCGCCGACGGAGGAGTGCCTGAGACCATGGCTGGAACCGGAGACGTGAAGATGGGAATTGTGCCCTTGTTGCAGGAGACCCTAGGCGACTTGCGAGAACTGCCGACCCCGGAAGAAGCGCCCGACCTCTATCGGGACTGGGGAGAGGAGGAAGAGTTCAAGCTCAAGAGCGGCCGGGGCGAATGCGCGGGGCCGTAGTCCTACCCGAGGGAGACCGAGGCCTCCGCGCTCTGAACGGAGGCGACTCATGGCGTCCCGACGGATGACAGGGCGAGCGGCGCAGATCCGGCGACCGCCGCGGGACAGAATCCCACAGTGAGCGACCTTCCCTCTACGTCCCAGTTCGTGCGCTCCGAGTGGGTCACCGAGTCCAAATGCCCTCCCAACCGAGAGGAGATCCTCAAAAAAGGAATCTGTAACGTTCATTACGGCCTTGGGCCATCAGGACATTGGCGGTTCCCATGGTCAAGATCTTCCTTGACACCGCGCACATCGAGGAGGTACGCGAAGCGGCCTCGTGGGGCGTGCTCGACGGCGTCACCACGAATCCGACCCTCGTCTCGAAGACGGGTCGGAAGTGGGCGGAAGTGGTCCAAGACATCATCGCTCTCGTCGACGGGCCGATTAGCCTCGAGGTCACAACGACCAAGGCCGACGAGATGGTGAAGCAAGGTCGCCAGCTCGCAAAGCTCCACAAAAACGTCGTCGTGAAGGTTCAAATGACGACGGAGGGGTTGAAGGCGATTCGGACCCTCTCCGCGGAGGGCGTCCGAGTCAACACAACCCTCATCTTTTCCGCGAACCAGGCGATCCTTGCGGCGAAGGCCGGCGCGAAGTATGTGAGCCCGTTCATCGGTCGCCTCGACGACATGGGTCAGGAGGGCATGCAGGTCGTCCGGGAGATCATCCCGATCTTCCGAAACTACAAATTCGACTGCGAGGTTCTCGTCGCATCGATTCGTCACCCCCTCCATGTAATTGAGGCGGCGAAGCTTGGGGCTGACATCGTCACGGTACCCTTCGATGTCCTCAGGAAGATGACTCGCCACGCGCTCACGGACGTTGGGCTACAGCGGTTTCTCGAGGACTGGAAGAAGGTTCCCCAGTAGCGTAGTGGCCCTGCCCTTGGGATGACCAGGGCAAACCGCGAAGGCCATTGAGGAGGCGCGTTCCGTTAGGTCCCGGCCGAACTGAGGGCATGCCTTCAAGAGGCGTGACGACCATGGCTCACGTAATGATTCCGGGGCCTCCGCGCATCACCCTGGACCAAGAGAGTTTCAAGGCCCTTGCGTCGGATGTCCGGGTGGGCATCCTAAAGAGTCTAGACGAGAGGCGCGGGACGGTGACGGACCTCAGCAACCGCCTTTCTCTCAGCAAGCCGACCCTGCTGGAGCATCTCGAGAAGTTGCAGACAGCCGGACTTGTCAAGCGCCTCGACGAGGGCCGAAAGTGGATCTACTATGAGCTCAGCGACAAGGGCCGCAAGATCCTCCATCCGGAGCGCGTCTCGATTGTCGTCGCGCTGAGCAGCGCGGTGGCCCTGGCCGTCATCGGGCTCCTGGTCCTCGTCTCGGTCAGTAGCGGTATCCTGGGAGGTCCCCCGAGACAGGCCGACAGTGCCCTGGCCAGCGAGGAGTCGCCCTTCACCCAGGCGTCGGCTGGCGGAATTCCGCTTCTGAGCCTCGTCCTGTTCGCCCTTGCCGGCGGCGCCATCGCCGTCGCCGTCGTCCTTCGATGGAGCGGAAAGCGCCGGCGGGAACGGTTCTTCGCTCAGCTCGCCGCCACGTAAGACGCCGACTCCGAACGGGGAATGTCACGTTTCGATCGGTTTGAGCGAAGGCGTCCGCGTGGGGCGGGAAACCATTATGTGCGAGGGTCGCCTTCGATGAAGGTGTGAAGGGGCTTCGACGGGGGAGGACCGCATGGACGGTTCCCCTCCTCCTGTTCGTCGCCATCCTCCTCTTCGCGGGGCTTGCGTATAACATCGCGAACCTCGATACAGGGGGCGAGGCGATCCCCGATGTGCCCGAAGTAGGCGGAACACCCGCCGTCTCCGGGCGAGTCCTCGACCTCTACCCTCTCATCTATCTCGCCGTGTTTTCCGCCGCCGCCGTGCTGATCGCTTTTCTCGCGTACGTCGTCCTTCGCAGAAAGCGCAGGGACCCTGTTCGGCACGTCCCCTTCCGTCGAGACTTGGCGCAAACTCTCATCCTATTCTTCCTCTTTCTCTTGATCTTGATTGCCTGGCGCGGGATGAAGCGGCCGGGGGACTCTGAGGATGTCCAAGACACGATCACATCGGGCGGGAACGGGACCGGAGTCCTGCCGGAGAGCTTCCCCACGGTGGCCGGGATACCCCTCAGTTTCTTCCTCGCGGGTGCCCTCCTCGCAGCCCTCGTGACCCTCGTATTCCTCCTGCGGCCTGCGTCGTCCCTGCGAGAGATCGATGTGGACTTCGAGAAGCGCGCGGATCGGGAGGCGGCCGCGGAGGCGATCGAGGCGACCATTGAGGAGATTGAGCTTGGCACGGATGCCCGCGGGGCGGTCTTGCGATGCTTCAGGACCTTCTGCGCGCTCCTGGGCCGTCGCGGCGTCGTGGGTCAGGAGGCCCTCACGCCCCGCGAACTTGAGGTCCTCGCTGTGCATCGCCTAGGCGTCTCCGGAGATGCCGCTCGGGAACTCACGTCCCTCTTCGAAGAAGCGCGGTACAGCGTGCACCCCGTCGACGAGGAGGATCGTGTGCGGGCCCTCCGTAGCCTGGAGCGGATTCGCGGGGCTCTGGGGGACTGAGGTGCCGTCCGACCTCCCCACCGGACCCCGATCCGGCCCCGACGCGGCCGTCCGCTCGTTGCCCCTCCGACGGACTGCCCTGCCAGCGGCAGTCATCATCGCGAGCTTCCTGTTCCTGGGCATCCTCCTCTATTCCCTGCAGTTCAGCGGAACCCTCCGGTGGATCGTTGGCGTATTCGTTGTGATGGCCGTCACGGCCGTTGCTTGGTACGAAGTGAGCCGCCGGACGGCCCGGCCGGAGCCCCTCACGAGGGATCCTCCCAAGACCAGCTTCTTGGAGGGCGAACTGGCGAACCTCTCGGCGCTCGTGGAGCGGGCGAACCGGGGAATGGCTTTGAGCCAGAGCCTCCTCGCGGGACGCCTCCGGGACGCCTTCGCGGAGCGAGCGAGGCTCCAGCTGGGCCTATCGCCCGAGGGCTTCCGTAAGCTCGCGGACGACGAGGCGGGTCTGCGTGCCGCGCTCCGAGACGATGCTATCGCGGACTTCCTCCGCGCCACGCGCGACCGTGAGGGCCGAGAGGCATGGGTCCTTGCCGCCCGTCGCGGAGCCGGATTCGACCCCGAGTTTCGATCCCTCCTCAACCGGATGGAGGCATGGCGCTGAACCTGGAAACAGTCGCCCGCAAGGGCGACATCTTGCTCGACGCCCTCGAAAAGGTGATTGTGGGAAAGCGAGACGTCCTCGAGAAGGTCCTCTGGGCCGTCCTGAGCGACGGGCACGTCCTCATCGAGGACGTCCCGGGTCTCGCGAAAACCCTCATTGCGAAGTCCTTCGCGTCGGGCCTCGGTCTCGCCTTCCGCCGCGTGCAGTTCACGCCGGACCTCCTTCCCGCGGACATCACGGGCACCTACATCTTGGACCGCCGGACGGGGGAGTTCGTCCTGCGGCGAGGTCCCGTCTTCACGAACGTACTCCTGGCGGACGAAATCAACCGGGCCCCTCCGAAGACCCAGTCGGCCCTCCTCGAGGCGATGCAGGAGCGACAGGCGACCCTCGAGGGGGAGACGCTCCGACTCGAGCGCCCCTTCTTCGTGATTGGCACCCAGAACCCGATCGAACTCGAGGGAACCTATCCACTGCCGGAGGCCCAGGTCGATCGGTTTCTCCTTCGGATCGGCGTCGGCTATCCGACCCGGGAGCAGGAAGCGGAGATCCTGCGCCGGCGCCGTCTCCGCCGCACGGATGAGGCCCCTGTGCCCTCCCTGACGACCGCGGACGAGGTGCGCGCCTTGCAGGGGGCCGTGGAGGACGTCCACGTCGATCCCGCCGTGGAGGGATACATCGTCGACATCGTGGCGGAGACACGCGCCCACGGCCAGGTCGAGATCGGAGCGAGCCCGCGCGGTTCCCTCGCCCTCCTCAAGCTCTCCCGTGCCCGCGCAGCTCTCGCGGGGCGGGACTACGTGACCCCGGACGACGTGAAGGGGGTCGCCGTTCCGGCGTTGGCGCACCGTATCCTCTTGAAGCCCGACCCTTGGATCCGGGGCGTGCGTACCACGACGGTCCTCGAGGATGTCCTGGGCCAGGTCCCCGTCCCGAAGGTGCCCTAGCATGCGGACGCCCCTCGTGAGCGGGCTCGCGGCCGCATCCCTTGGGCTCCTCGTCCTCGGCCTTGCCTTGCGGAGCTGGCAGGTCGTGCTCCTCGCCCTCCCTCCCCTCCTGTTCCTCGCCCTTGGGGCCCTCTCCGTTCCGTCCCGACCTCGCGTCAAGGCAACTCGGACCCTGTCGAGAGATCGGATCCAAGTCGGCACGGACGTCTACGTCGATCTAACCGTGCACAACGCGGGACGGAGCCTCGATCTCGTCGAGATCCTCGATGTCCTGCCCTCGGAGTTCGATCTCGTACGAGGCACGAACCACGCCGTGGTCCCGTTGCCTGCCGGCGAGGCGGTGACCCTCTCCTACGCCATGCGTCCGGTCGTCAAGGGCGAGTATGTCGTCGGTCCGCTTCGCGTTCGATCCTTCGATTCCCTCGGCTTGGGAATCGAGGATGCGGTCGTGCACCTCGAGTCCTCCGTCGCCGTCGCGCCCACCCTCGAGGACCTCCGGCGGGCGAGCCTCGTCCCGCGCCGGACGCGACCTTGGTTCGGGCAAGTCCCTTCCCGTCGCCTCGGGATTGGAACGAGCTTCTGGGGGATCCGGGACTACGAGCCCGGGGACGAGGTGCGGCGGATCAACTGGAAGGCGACCGCGCGGCTCGATCGTCCTCTCACGAACGAGTACGAGGGAGACCGGTCCGGTGACGTCGTGATCGTCCTCGACGCGCGACGGGAGTCCTTCGTCGGCACGCCGTCCCACAACCCCGTGGAGCACGGGGTACGCGCGGCCTTGGGGATCGCGGAGCACGTGCTGGCATCGAGGAACCGTGTGGGCCTCGTCGTCCAGCGGAACGTGCTGGATCGCGTGATGCCTGCCTTCGGGAAGAAGCAGCTCTACCGGATCTTGGACGCCCTCATCCACGTCCGCACGGGGGGCGATTGGCCCTTCTCCCACGTCGCATGGGTTCTGTCCCGGTACTTTCCCAGGGACGCCCACGTCGTCCTGATCTCGCCCCTCGCGGATCGAACGGCACTGGATGCCGTGATGGGAATTGCCGCGCGTGGCCACGAGGTGGCCATCATCTCACCGTCGCCCCTCGCGATCGAACGAGATCTTGCGCGACCCGGTGAGGAGCAGGAGGTTGCGTACCGCATCCTGCGAATGGACCGAGAGAACCTGCTAGCCCAGCTGAGGCGCGTGGCCGACGTCGTGGACTGGGATCCGTCGACGCCTCTCGCTTTGTCCCTTCCGAGGTGGAGACCACGGACGCGCGTCGCGTGATTGCGGGGACCCTTCGGGCCGCGCCCCTCGTGAGCCTTGGCCTCCTTGTGGTGTGGACGGGCTGGGACGTCGCCCGTGTGGATGTGCCCGGATGGGATCGGTTCTTCTGGGCCCTCCTCCTCGTCTCCGCAGGACTGATCATCGTTGGACACGCCCCTTGGGGGATGTGGTTCCGTCGCCTCGGCCTGGTCGGGCTGGGGACTGCCTATCTCGGTGCACACATTGTGTCCCTGGGCGTTCAGGTCGTTCCCGGCCTTGTGTTCGTGACGGTCTTTCTCGGTCATATGGAGCTGCGCGTCCTCGCGGATCGGTTCGCATCCCTGTATGATCGACCCCTCACTCCGTAAGGGCGCCCGAGGATGGACGCGGCCCTCGTTCGCGCGTTGCTCCGGCTCGCCGTCGCAGGGACGCTGGCCGTCTTCGTCCCGATCGTAGCCGCGGATCTCTCCATATCGGGCGTCCTGCCAACGACGACGATACAGACGGCGATCTTCTTCGCCATGGGTCTCGTCGCGATCGTCACATGGCTCGCGTTGCTTCCCGTGTTAGCTCGCAGCTCTGAGTGAAAGTCCACGGCGCAGAGTCCGTCACCCAAAAGCCTAATTATCCCCCGGACTCTGCCAACGCCCACCGCCCCGGTGGTCTAGCGGTCTATGATCTCGGCCTGTCGAGCCGAGTGCTCGGGTTCGAATCCCGACCGGGGCGTTTTCCCCATGCATAATGGTCGGCTTGGCCCCGAGCCCCTCGCGACTCACAACCTCTAAGACCTCTTCGGTTATCTGCTGAACGGGAGGGTGGTCGTGCCGAAGCGGAAACGTTTCAGCCTGGCCGAGCGTCGAATCGTGGATGTGAAAACGAACCTGAGTCGCATCTCAAGACAACGGCTATTGGCCTACCGCGAAGGACCACCGGAAGAAGCGATCTCGCACCAATTCCGGCTTCTGGAGGCAGAGTTGAGGAATGTCGAGGCCCTCGCCGAGTACGTAGGGACGGTGAGCCCCGCCGCGGCTCGCGAGCTGACGGGACACCTCACAATCGCAGCGTCAAGATTCAGGGAAGTCAGGGCGGCCAGCGACATGTTCGCCCTACAGGATTACCTGAAGAAGGAACTCGTGCCTTTGGTCAACAAGAGCGAGCAGGCTGCCCTTCTCGTTGCGACAGCCCTGCGTCAAGCGAGGCGGAAGAAGACGACGCCCTTCGCGTGGAAGCCGGGGACTGAGGAATGAGTGCCAAATGGCTTCTGTGACCGCATTCCCGACCGGGGCGCTTCTGTTCGCGATCCCATAGATGCTCCTGGTCGACCGCAGACCCCTTGTCGACTGAGGGTGTGTGAGGCGTCTGTCTTGCCTGCCCGGGATCACTTCAGGAACTCTTTCCTGTTTTTTCATGGACCGGGGAAGGGGGAGCCAAGGCCCAGGAGGAAACCTTTACGGTGCCGAATAACCGTTCCTCGGGCGGAGGGGCCGGATGTTGATACCCTTGAATCGTGTGATCACGTGGGTGGGAGCAGTTCTCATGGTCGCGGGATTGGCGGGACACGTGGTGGTCTCCGCCTCCATGCCCGCCATCAACGTAGCGGTATACAACGCCTGTCCACGCTACGATACCACGACCCAGGAATGCCTCTCGGCGAGACAGACGCAGGCGTTTGCGTCGAGCCTTCCCTTTGTCCTGTGGACGATGGCGGGGATCGGGCTGATACTTTTGATCATGGGCCTTCGTCGGTTGTCGGGTCCGCCGAAAGGACCGATCCGGCGAGAACCTGAACTCAACCGAGAACCTGAGCAGCCAGCCCCCTAGCGCGACACCGACGTCGCGAGGTCTTGCACCATCCTGTGATGACGCAAGGCCCACGCGATCTAGCGGAACCTTCCCCCTTCCCCGAGGGCACCCGCGTGGATGATCCTTGAGGCGGTCCGCGGCGGCGCGACGATTACGTTATGGGTGCGGAAGCGTTTCGGCGTTCGATGCGCCTGGACCTGGGCATCCTCCTGCCCCTCTTCGGCGGCTGGGAGGGCGGGCGTACCCTCGGAGAACCGAGCATCGACTACCCGTACCTCGAACGAATCGCCCTCGAGGCGGAAGCTCTCGGGTTCGGCAGCCTCTGGATCCCCGACCATCTGCACAACCCTCTCCGGGACGTTCGGGCGGGAGGTTCCGAGGCCTGGACGACGGCGACCGCCTTGGCCCGGGCCACCTCTCGCATACGGATTTCCTTCGCGACCCTCTCCTCGGGGTTCCGGCACCCGTCCCTGCTCGCGAAGATGGGCGCGACCCTCGATCGGATCAGCAGGGGTCGCCTCATCCTGACCCTCGGGGCGGGTTGGTTTCGGGAGGAGTACGAGGCCATGGGCCTCCGCTGGAGGACCCACCCCTTGCGCCTGCGAAGGGCGGAGGAGCAGATTGTGCTCATTCGAAAACTCTGGACGAAGCCTCGTGTGACACACATCGGCCGATATTATACGGTGAAGAAGGCGGTCGTCGCTCCCAGGCCCCTTCAGCGTCCGTGCCCTCCTATCTGGTACGGCGGGGAATCCATGGCCTCCATGCGTCTCGCCTCCCGGGTAGCCAATGGATGGCTATTCGGGGACAGCACGATTCCCGAGGCGACGAGGCGGGTCCGGACCTTCCGCAGGCTCACGCGTCGGCGCGTACCCATCGGCATGATGATCGGGGTGTGGCCGCGCAGGGCGAGACGCCAGGAACCCCGCAAGGTGGAGAGCCCGCAGCGGGCCTACCTGTCAGGGAATGGAGACGAAATTGCAGAGAGCACCGCGGCCTTCCGCTCCGCAGGCCTATCGCTCCTCATCCTCAAGTTCCATCCGACCCTCGCCGGGCTGCGCCGCTTCGCGCGCGAGGTCCTCCCCTCCCTGTAGGCCGGGGTGCCGGGGGGGGGGCCGCTCACCTGGACAAGGCCGAGCGGAGCCCCTCGACAAGGGTCTTCCGGGACACCTCCCGCTGGGCCCCCGTCACCATGTCCCGTACGGCAACGCTCCCGCCCTTCCATTCGCGCTCACCGACGAGGATCGCATGTCGCGCTCCGAGTGCGTTAGCATGGTCTAGGTTCTTGGACGGCCCACGCCCGACGAGATCCACATCCGCCCGGAAGCCCGCCGCGCGAAGCATCGCGAGGACCTCGAGGGCCCGGTCGCGCATTCCGTCCCCGATTGGGACGACGAACGCGTCGAGGGCCTTCGACGGAGGGAGGACGCCTTCCGCCTCTGCCGCAAGGACGAGACGATCCAATCCGAGGGCGAACCCCGTCTGCTGGACGGGCTCCCCTCCGAAGATTTCGGCGAGGGAGTATGCGCCGCCTCCGCCAACCTGCTTCTCCGCTCCGAGATTCGGCGAATCAATCTCGAAGACCATGCCTGTGTAGTAGTCAAGGCCCCGGACGACCCCCATATCGAACGTGAAGTCGGAGGGATCCACGCCGTACCCGTGCAGATGCTCCGAAAGTTTCCTCAGATACTCGAAGGCCTCCGTGCCGGTCCCTTCAAGGATCTCCTGAGCCTTCTCAAGGACCAGGGTGTCCCCGGAGAGCCTGACGAGGTCCCGGAGAGGGCCCCCAAGGTCGGACCGACCGAGCCGGTCGAGTTCGGCGCCGAGCGCCGCGAAGTCCTTCTTGTCCAGGGCGTGCAGGATCGCGGCCTGGTCCGGAGGACCGAAGGGAAGGTAGGACCGGAGCATGCCGAGGTGCCCGATCCTCGCGCGCACCTGCTTGAGCCCAATTGCCCGCATCGTGCCGATCGCCAGTGCGAGGGTTTCCGCATCGGAGGGTAGCGGCGCCCCTCCAATGATCTCCGCGTTGAGCTGGTAGAACTCGCGGTATCGCCCCTTCTGAGGTTCCTCGTACCGGAACGCGGGTCCCGCGCAGTAGACCTTCACGGGCTTAGGCCGGCTGCGCAGATCCGCCACGTAGAACCGGAGGATGGATGCCGTGAACTCAGGTCGGAGGGCGACATCACGACCGCTTCGGTCCTTAAAGGCGTAGAGCTCATTCACGATCGTGGGCCCGGACTTCGCGGTGAAGAGTTCGAGAGACTCGAACATCGGTGTGCCCACTTCACGGAAGCCGAAGGATTCCGCCGTGCGCACAAACGCGGCCTCCACCTGGCGTCGGCGGGCCATATCCTCCGGGCCCCAGTCGTTCGTGCCTCGCGGCCGCTCGAACATCGATGCCGCGCGCCGAACAGGATGGCCCACCATAAACGTTTCTGGCATGAGGTCTGAAAATTCGGACGCGGGCGTTGGGTATGCTCCCGGGCCGATCAGGCATCGCTTCGACGACGTGGCACTCTATCCCGCGGCGGATCGCACAGGGGAATGTCTTTCCGCCGTCGAAAGACTCATCTGTCCCGCTCCCCTCGCGGGCCGGGATGGCCCCCCGGACAAGAGACTTCACCTTCATCCTCCTCGCGAGTGTGTTCTGGGGGACTTCCTTCCCAGGGAGCAAGCTCGTGGTGGGCGAGGTTGATCCACTCTTCCTCACGCCGTCGCGGATCGGCATTGGCGCCGTCCTGGGCTTCGCCGTCGTCGCCGCGATGAACCGGCTCGACCTGAGGGTGTTCCGCAACCCGTACGTCTGGGTCCTCGGAGCCCTGAACGCGATCGGCTTTGACCTCCAGAACGTGGGCATCTTCTACACGACGGCGTCGAAGACGGCCTTGCTCGTCAACGTCAACGTGGTCTTCATCGCGATCCTCATGGCCGTCCTCTTCCGGGAGAGGGTGACGGGACACAGGGTCGGAGGAATCCTGCTCGGCGTCTTCGGCGTGGTCGTCCTCGCCACGCGCCTCGACCCCGGATTCCTCGCGGGTGGTGAGTTCCGCGGAGATCTCCTCGTCTTCCTCTCCGGTCTCGTCTGGTCCTTTTACGTCGTCGGCGCGAAGGAGATGGTCGACCGGGGCGGCGACTACCTCGCCCTCGTCGCGGCGATCCTCGCGGTGACCGCCCTCTTCGCGACCGTCCCCCTGTTCTTCATCGGCTTGCCTACTCCGTCATCCGGCACGGCGTGGGCGGGCATCGTGTACCTGGGCCTCGTCCCGACCTTCCTCCCGCTCCTGTTGTACGTCTACAGCATGCGGACGATCTCGCCCACGATATCGGCACTGCTCATCCTCCTGGAGGTCGTCGTGGCATCGATCCTGTCCTTCGCGTTCCTGCAGGATCCCATCAGCCTGTTCACACTCCTGGGAGGAGCGATGATTCTGGGCGGTGCCTACATCGTGACTCTCGGCGAGAAGGAGATGCCGGAGCCCGCGGCCGCCGGGCTCGCACCCGTGCCACCGGATACCGCTGTCCCCGACCCGGACGGCATCACTCGACCGTAACGCTCTTCGCGAGATTTCGCGGCTTGTCGATCGGGCAACCCCGGATCCGGGCCACGTGGTACGCGAACAGCTGCAGGGCCACGCTCACCGGCACCGGGTTGAAGACGCCCGGCATCTCGGGCACCCAGATCACGTCATCGACGAACTTGGGTAGCTCCTTGTCGCCCTCCGTCCCGACGGCGATCACGGGCGAACTGCGGGCGCTCACTTCTCCGATGTTGGACCGCATCTTGCCGTACGTGTGGTCCCTCACCGCGATCGCCACGACGGGCGTGTTTGGCGCGAGGAGGGCAAGGGGGCCGTGCTTTAGCTCGCCGGCCGCGTAGGCCTCCGCATGCACGTACGAGATCTCCTTGAGCTTCAGAGCGCCTTCCATCGCGACAGGGTAGTTCACGTGCCGCCCAATGTAGAACAGGTCCCTCTCCCGACCGTATTTCTCCGCGAGGGCGCGGATGTCCTCGGAGCGGTTCAGCACCGCCTGAACGACCCGCGGCAGGGAGCGGAGCTCGTCCTTGAGGCGGTCCGCTTCTTCGAAGCCCAAGGTACCGCGGTCCAGGCCCAGACGAAGGGCGATGAGATACAGGGCGACGAGCTGCGTCAGGAAGGTCTTCGTTGCTGCCACGCCGATCTCCGGGCCAGCTCGGGTGAAGATCGTCTGGGACGTCTCCCGGGTCAGGCTCGAACCGACGACGTTGCAGATCCCCAGGGTCTTCGAACCGCGACGGCGCGCCTCCCGGGCCGCACCGAGGGTGTCCGCCGTCTCTCCGCTCTGGGAGATCAGGATCACGAGGGGGCGCTCCGTCGGGCCATGGGAGTACCGGTACTCCGATGCGAGCTCCGCGGACGACGGGATGCGGGCGATTTCCTCGAGGATGTATTTGCCCACGAGGGCCGCATGATAGGATGTCCCGCAAGCGACGAGTTTCACGCTCGTGATCCCGTTCTCGAGGAATCCGTTCACGTCGAGGTTCGCGACCCGTCCGAGGAGAGTCTCGTGGATTGCCGCGGGCTGCTCGTGGATCTCCTTGAGCATGAAGTGCTCGAAGCCTCCCTTCTCCGCGTCCTCGATGTTCCAGGTGATACGCTCCGGTTCCCGGCTCACGACCACCCCGCCCGAGTCTTTCACGACGGACGAGGACGGCGTCAGGATGACCATCTCTCCGTCCATCACGTAGAGCACGCGGTCCGTGTGCTTCAGGAGCGCAGGCACGTCGGAGGCGAGGAAGTTCTCGTCCGGGCCGACGCCCACGACGAGAGGACTCTCGTTCCGTGCGCCGATGACCTTGCCAGGCTCGTCCGCGTGGACGACGGCTATCGCGTAGGATCCGTGAACCTCGTGAAGGGCCTTGCGGAGGGCCGCCTCGAGATCCCCCTCGTAGGACGACTCGATGAGGTGGACAAGGCTTTCCGTGTCCGTTTCGGAGCGAAAGGTGTGGCCCTCCGCCTCGAGCCGCTCCCGCAAGTCCGCGTAGTTCTCGACGATTCCGTTGTGGGCTAGTGCAATCTTCCCCGTGCAGTCCACGTGGGGATGGGCGTTCGCCCGGGACGGCGCGCCATGGGTCGCCCATCGAGTGTGGGCGAGACCCGCCGTCCCCTCCAGGGACGGCAGGCGGGCCTCCAAGTCCGCGATGAACCCTTTGTCCTTGTGCACTTGGAGGGCGCTCCCCACGATGGCCACGCCCGCGCTGTCGTAGCCGCGGTACTCGAGGCGCTTCAAGCTGTCGAGCAGGATGGGCAAGGCCTTGCGCAGTCCCGCGTACCCCACGATCCCGCACATCTACTGCACCACGCCGCCCGAGGCGATGGTCCCCCGCAGCCGCGCCCCGGCAGAGATCCGAGCCCGCGCGCCGACGACGGTCCCGCAGGCGAGGCTCACGCCGTTGCCGATCTCCACGTCCTCGCCGATCAGGGCACCCACCTGGGCCACGGCATGCCATTCATCCTCGATGCGCACCTCGCCCGCTCCAGAGGCGGCCATGAGCCCCGCGCGGGCGGTCGTGCCGGAGCCGATCACGGAGTCCTGGACGACGCTCGACGGGCCCAGGCTGACATCGTCCATGAGGATCGAATTCGCGACGGTTGTCAGGGCGCCGATGCGCACATTCTTCCCGAGGCTCGTGGAGGGAAGCAGCACGGCGTTGGGGCCGATTTCCGATCCGGGACCGATCGACAGGGGCCCTTGAAGGTAGGCGCCCGAGCGAATCGTGCAACCCTCGCCGATTCCCACGCGACCTCGGATCGTCACATTGGGCTCGAGGGTCCCCGACCGGATCCCCTGGATTCCCTGCAGGGCCGCTGCGTTGAGGCGCAGGAGGTCCCACGGATAGAAGGCGTCGCCCAACATCCCCTCGTTTCGGACCGCGCGGATATCCTGCTCCGCGGCGAGGGACGACACGACGCTCGGCAGGTCGTGCCTGCCTTTCTCCCCGAGCCGCTCGATCCAGGGGAAGACGGAGGGGTCCAGGGCGTACGCTCCCGTGCTGATGAGGTTGGAGATGACCTCCGCGGGCTTTTCCGTGATGGTTTGGAGCTTCGTCCCCTGCAGGGTGACGACGCCGTAGCTCCGTGGCCGCTCGCTCTGGGTGATGACGACCGCGGGGGTCTCCCCGCGGTTCAGGAGGTCCGCCACGAACTGCTTGTCGACCATGTTGCTTCCGTTCAGGACGAGGAAGCGTCCATCGAGATGGGAACGGGCCTCCCAGACCGCATGGGCTGTACCGAGCTGCTTCCCCTGGGTCACGTACTCGATCCGGGCGCCGAAAGGCTTCCCGTCTTGGAAGCGGGAGAGGATTCGCTCGCGCTGGTAGCCCACCACGAGGATGAGATCCTGTACGCCGTTGTCAACGAGGGCCTTCACCACGTACTCCAGGATGGGTCGGTTGCCGACGCGTATCATGACCTTGGGCTCTGAGGCCGTGAAGGGGCCCATGCGGGCGCCCTCGCCTGCCGCCAGGACCAAGGCTTTCATGCTCTACGCTCCGCTCGAGGTTTCTTCAGGCGGGGCAATCCCTTTTCAAGCCGGTATATCCGTTCTGGGCCGGTTATCGGAGCTGAGAATGCCCGTCGGCACGGGCGGAGGAAGGTCTGCAAAGGCATCCTGTCAACGAGGCGAAGGGGTCTGGGACGCTAAAAGCATTTCTATAATGGTCCTGATACCATTACGAAAAGAGTTATAATTCTGGTGACCCTGTAGGTTGTGTGGTCCGAAGGTTCCTCGTGGAGGAAACCGGTGACGGAACCGTCGTTCGCGAGGCCAAACTCCTGACGAAGTCCTCCCAGGCCTCCGTCCTCGGCTCCCACCTCGCCTGGCGCATCCTCCAGGAGCTCGCCCGCTCCCCGGACTATCCGAGCGCCCTGGCGGCCCGCATGCGGGTCCACGAGCAGAAGGTCTACTACCATGTCCGCCGGCTGGAGTCCGCGGGGTTCGTCCGGGTCTTGCGCACGGAGCCAAAGAAGGGGGCGGCCGCACGGATCCTGGCGCCGGCCGCGGATGCCTTCGCGATCGCGTTGAAGGGCCGCGGTCGGAAAGGCCCGGCTCCAACGCGCGCACCTTCCGGACCCGTCGCAGAGTTCCTCGAGGAATTCGCACACAACGGGGTCTTCAACGGCTCCGTCGTGGTCGGCTCTCCCTATCAGCATGGGCCCTTTCTGACAACGGCAAGGGATTCACCCTATGCGGTGCAGCTCGGATTCTTCCTCGGCCGCCTCTTCGAGCCCCCCGGAGGGTTTGCCGTGAAGCTCGACACGGAGGTGAAGGTGGCGGGTGCGGACCGGGAGCACATGGTGATCGTGGGTGGACCCGTGGTCAACATCATCGCCTTGGACCTGAACCCCCATCTCTCCGTGAACTTCGACTGGAGACAGGCATGGCGAATGGAATCCTCCCGGACTCGTCAGTCGTACACGGACGAGCATGTCGGGCTCCTCGCGAAGGTTCGAAACCCCTGGAACTCCGAGAAGGTCATCGTCCTCACGAGCGGACTGCACTACGCCGGAACGAGCGCCGCAATCCTCGCCCTGACCCGCTTCCCGGAAGAAGTCCTCGACGGCTACGACCCCGGAGCCGACTTCTATCGCGTGGTTTCCGGTCAGGATCGGGATGGGGACGGCCGGCTCGACGCCGTGGCCGTCCTCGAATAGTCATCGGAGGGTCAGGATCTCGTAGGGGATCTTGTCCTCGAGCCGGGCATTCGTGGCTTCGATCGCCTGAAGGGTCTCCGCCACGCGGGTCTCGGGCAGGATGAGGAGTACGTCCACGCCACGCTCCGCGGCCTCGACGACCGCGGCGGGCACGCCGAACTCGATCCGAGGCCGGAGGTCCAGTTTCCGTGCCGCCATCGCACCCGTCACCTCCTGGGTGGCCACGGCGAACGTCCGATATCGGCGCAGGACCTTCCGGGCCGCGGCCACGCGAATTCCTCGGGATCCCCCCTCCCGGCTTGGGGGGATTCGGGCGACCACGATCTTTCCGGGACGTAGGGCGACGATTCCCTCGAGATTCCGTACGGCGACCTCCTCGCCCTTGCGCGCATCGTGGAGAGAGACGCCCGTCGAGGGCGAGGTGCTTCCTCCTTGGGCCACGAGGAGCCCGTCCTTCATGAAGAGACCGACACGATCCCCTTTCTTGATCGGACCTCCGGCGACCGCCGAGGCGGTCTCCACGAGGGCCATCGCGCGGCCCGCCCGCTCGACGAAGGACCTCAGCTCGAGGAAGCGGCTCTGGAGGAGATCGACGCCTTTCTTCGTGGCGCGGTACTCTCCATCCACGACCGTCAGTAGGCTTTGCCCCTGGAGATCGTGGGCGTAGTCGGACGCACCTTGGACCGTCATGTCGAGCGCGTCGGCGATCGTTCGCAACCTCGTGTGGCGGTTGGCGGTCACTTCGTAGAGGAAGAGCAGACGCGTGCTCTCCCGCAGGTCGCGGAGGATTCTCACGCGCCCAGCGATTGTCTCCGGGACCTATGTACCTCGCGCCAATATTCTTATATATTCAAGTCCATCGGAAAGTTGTCAAGCAGGGTTGAGGAGGACCGTCAAGTGAGGTTGCCTTCCCGAGGCCTCGCCCTTCCGTGGGTCCTCGGCCTCTTGCTCGCCGGCGCCTTTCCCGCGCCGCCGGTGGGCGGGACGGGACCGATATCCGTTTCCATCCTCTTCGACTTGGGCGACGGAACCTACCTCTGGTCCGACGTGAGCATCGATGACCCTGGGGCCCACAACGCAACCTGGGACGCAGTATTGGCCGCCGCGGCGAGCCACGGCGTCCCGATTGAATGGGAGTGGTTCGATCCGTGGGGAATCGCGATCTCGGACATCGGAGACCGGAATCCGCCCGCAGGCTTCATCGGCCTCTTCCTCTGGAACGGCACCTCGAAGGCATGGGAATCCGCCCTAGGCGTCTCGAGCCTCGTCCTGGGCGAGGGAGACGTCCTCGCCCTCTACAACGCGGCCTTCGACAGCGTGACCCCGTACACGAGTCCTGATTACGAAGTCCGGACGCCGATCCCTACCCCTGATCATCCCTCTCCCAGCGCCTCGTTCCGCGGCGGCTCCCGAAACCTGGGGCGATCGTCCTCTGAGGCGCCGAACGGCCTGGGCTTTCTCTGGGACGCAGACCTCGGGACCCCCGAGATTGGCTCCACGCCCGCGGTCGCCCAGGGCCGTGTGTAC
>CAYGBO010000013.1:6509-14834 GCA_964348145.1 uncultured Methanomassiliicoccales archaeon | reverse complement strand
CCGAGGCCCGCGCCCTGGCCCGCGATCGACGCATGGAGGAGAACCGGGCGCGGCGGTGCGCCGTGTGTACGTGACCACCCTCGACGGCCTCTTCGCCCTCGATGCAGGGACGGGCGAGGTCCTGTGGGTCAACCCGGACGTCCGCGGCTTCTCCTCACCCGCCGTTGTCGGAGACTCCCTCGTCGTTGGCGGGTCCGACGGTGCGCTGTATCGTGTGCGCGCGTCGGACGGCGCGGTGCGGTGGAGCACGACCCTTCTGGCCTCCACAACGTTCAGCGGGATCACCTCCTCGCCCAAGATCGACTTCGACTGGGTGTATGTGGGAACCTTCAACGAGTCGGGAGGAGGCGGCGAGCTCGTCTCCCTGCTCCTCAGCAATGGCTCGGTCGCCTGGCGGTATCCGACGGGCTCGGTCCATTTCTCGTCGCCCGCGGTTGCGGATGGCACCCTCTACGTCGGCGTCATGGGATTGTACAATGTGTCGACCCAGGTGACCTTCGACCCGCCCCACGGCGTGCTGGCCCTCGCCGCCCGGACGGGTGAGGAAAGGTGGTTCTTCGAGACGAGCGGACCCGTCGCCGCCTCTCCCCTCCTCGCGGGCTCGCGGATCTTCGTCCCGTCGAAGGACGGCGCCGTGTACGCCATCGATGCGGAAGGAGGCGAGCAGGTGTGGCGGGCGCATGTGGGCGCGGGGGTCGCCTCGCCCGCGACGGAGGGAGACACCATCTTCGTGGGAGGGGGCGGGTTCGGCGGTTCCGGACGGGTCATGGCCCTCGACGCGACCTCGGGGGAGCCTCGGTGGTCATTCACCCCGAACGGGCCCGTTCAGGCCTCCCTCACGTACGCGGATGGCAAGGTATTCTTTGCCACCAACTCGGAGGACGGGACGATCTACGCGCTCAACGCGACTTCGGGCGAGGTCGTGTGGTCCTTCACCCCGAGTCCGCAACAGTTCATCCTTGGCTCGCCGGTCGTCGCGAACAACATCCTCTATGCACCGAGTGACAACGGCCACATGTATGCGATTCGATCGTCCACGGAACCCCTCGGCGAGTTTGCGTCGAGCGCGCCCTCTCACGTGGGGCCCGATGCCGAGGCTGAGGTGACTTTCGTCGTCCGGGCCGTGAAGGGTCGAATGGAAGGGGTGGCTGTGTCCGTGTTCCTTCCGGGGGCGCTCAAGGTGACCGCGACCTCACCGGCACCGAGCCTGGAGGCCTCGAACACCCTGGAGTGGCACCTCGGCTCCATACCTTTCGGGGAGGAACGCAACATCTCGTTACGGATCCGTCCGAGCGAGGTAGCGGTTCACGGAGCCCTCGAGACGGTTTCCGCGACCCTCGTGTACATGGACAACGACGGAACGCCACTCGGTCCCCATACGGCATCCGTGTCCATGACCGCCCTCCGACCCATGGCGCTGCCCGCGGCTCTGCCCCTTACGGCCGTCGTGCTTGCCGTCGTCCTCGTCGCGGTCGGGAGCCTGACGCTCCTCGCTCTCCGCCGCCGGAGGTGGGGCCGTGGTCCGTAGGCTCACGGAACGGCGACAGGCCGTCCTGTTCGCTGCCGCATTGTTCCTCGCAGTCGCCATTCTGTACGGGGCGATCCAAGCGGTCCAGCCCCAGCCGGTACCCTCGAAGGGTCTCGTCCGATTGAGCCTCACTGTGGAAGGAGATGGTTGGTCCATTGAGTACAAGGACATTCGGACTGTGAACAACACCGCCTTCTCTCTGCTCTTGGAGGCCGGAGTGCGAATCGGCTTCAACGTGCAATGGACCGAGTTCGCGATCCCGCCGGGCATATTCGTGACTGCGATCAATGGGACTGTGAACGGGACGCACGGGAAGTACTGGCAGTACTGGGTGGACGGCCAATACGGGGACATCGCGGCGGATCGAAAGGAGTTGTTCGACGGAAATGTCCTTCTGTGGAAATTCGACGTTTCGGGGGAGGGACGATGACCCTGCGACCGGGATGGCGGGAATCCCTGCGACGAGCCCTGGGCGATCGGCGCACGGTCACCATGGGCCTGTTGCTGATCGCTCTGGGGGTCTTCGGCAAGTTGGCTCTCCTCGAGTATGCGAACATCGAGACCGTGTTCGTCGCGGCCCTCCTCGCCGGGTCCCTCCTGGGACGCCTGTGGGCCGCTCTCGTGCCCCTTTCGATCCTTGCAATCCTGCAACCCATCCTCTGGGGCACCGAATACTCGGGCTATGCCGCTCAGGCCATCCTCGGGATCACCTTCTTCATTGCCACTGGATTCCTCTTCGTGGGCATCGTGGGACGGAGGATGCGCCGGCGAGTGCTGTTCCGAGTCCGGTCCGTCGCATTACTCACGACTGTGAGCGTGCCCCTCACGATCGCCTACGATCTGTGGACGGACGTTGGAGTCTGGTACTTCCTGTTCCGACCCCATGGCATTGACTTCCTCACCGTCCTCCAGCTCCAAGTACCCTTTACCTTGTATCATCTTCTTAGCTCCCTCATCTTCGTCCCTCTCTTCGGCACAGCGTTCTTGTTCCTCCATGCCCACAGCTGGAGGATGGATGCGCCGGAGACCGTCCCATCCGAGCCCTCGGAACCGCGGTGATCACAGGAGAGCTTCGAGCTGTTCCCGCAGCCGCCGGATTTCCTTTCGCTGGTGATCGAGTTCTCGTTCCCGCGCCTTGGTTGCGCGTTCCCGGGCGTCGAGCTTCGCCCTGAGGGCCCTCAGATCCGCCTCCAGACCTGAGAGGCGCCGTGCCTTGCGTTCCACCATCTTCTGCTTGCCTTTGAGCTCCGAAGCCGTCTTCCGAGCCTTCTGCCTCGCCTCTTCCAAGGCGTCTCGATCCTTCTTCAGCATCTTCTGCACCGTCGTCCGGATGTTTCGCTCCTTCTCCGAGACGCGCTCTCGTTCCGCCTCGAGGTTGGCCCACAGGGACTTGATCTCCGCGCGTTCTCGATTCAGGCCTTCTCCGTCTTCGCGCAGTCGGCGTTCGCGCCGTCCGAGGGCTTCTAGGTGCGCTTCCTGTTCGGCCCGGGCCGTCTCGATCTGCCGCGTCCGCCGGTCCAGGTCCTCCCGGGCACGGCCGAGTTTCTCCAGCTGGTCCCGCTGCGCGTCCATCAAGGACTTCTCTTCCGCTATGCGCTCCTCGATCTCCCGCTCCCTAGATTCGGCGGCCTTTTCCGCGTATCGAAGGAGGTTCGTCGCCTTCGCCTTCTGGTCCGCGACCTCCTTCTCTCGTGTCGCGATCGCTTTCGCGTCAGACTCGAGGCTCCTCGATCGGCGATGCGCTTGGCCCCGCTCCCGGTCCAAGATCTTGCGCTCATCGGAGATCCGCCGCCGGTCGTCGAGGAGACGTTCCTTCTCCTTGCGCAAGGTTCGCTCCATCTCCGCGAGTTCGGACTCCCTTTTCGCGAGGGCCCCTGCCTTTCTTTGCACCTCGGCGGAACGCTTTTCGAATTCAAGCGCCCGGAGCTGAATCGCCTCGTTCCGCTCCTTGAGATCGCCGCGCTGAGATTCAAGCTCGGCTGACGCCCTCCCCACATCCGCGAGCTTCTCTCGGATCTCCGTGTCGCGTCTCGAAGCCTGCGCTTCGCGCTCGCGGAGGGCCTCGTCGCGGGCCGCAAGATTGGTCTCTTTCTCCTTTGACATCTCGAGCCGGTCCTCGAGCCGCTTGGATTCCATCTGTAGTTTCTTGGCTCTCGCAGCGAGGGCCGCTCCCCTGCGGGTCAGTTCCTGCCTCGCCGCTGAGATTCGTCTCGTCTCGCGGGCTACGTCGCGTTTCGTCTGCTCCAATTCCTTTCGTTGGGCGGATAGGTTGGCGAGGTCGCGTCGGATCGCTTCCTCACGCTCGTCCACCCCTTGCACCCGCTGGGCGAGCCGCGACTCCTGATCTCCGATCGCCGTCTCCCTCGCAGAGAGTTCCTTCAGGGAGTCCGAGATTTTTTCCTCCTTTCGATCGAGGTCCGATTCTGCCTTTCGCAGCACATTCTCCTTGGAACGCAGCTCCGCTTCCCGAAGAGCCAGTTGCTTCTCCTTGCGTTCCGTGAGCGTCATTAGCCGTCGCGCCTGATCCAACTCCCCTTGGGCCGCGGACTCCCGTTTCCGCACGCCCGCCTCGGCCGACCGCTGCTTCGCCTCCCATTCCTTGGTCGCGGACGCCAAGGCTCGTTCCCGCTTCTTTAGATCCGCATCCGTGACCGCAAGGGCCTTGTCGCGCTCCGCGAGGGTCGCTTCCTTCGTCGCGACTTCATGGAGACGCCCTTCCATCTCCTGAACCTTCGCAGCGAGTTCCGCGCGCGACACGTCGAGGGCCTTTCGTTCCGCCTCGAGCTCCCTCTCGCCCCGCTCTAGGTTGGACATGTCTTCCTGCAGACTCGACTGGGCCTTGCTCAGTGCGCTTTCCCTGCGGTCAAGATCCGCCTCGGCCGAGGCAAGCTCGTCCTCTCTGCGTTCAACGGCGGAGATTCGCGCATCGAGCTTCGAAACGGCAGCCTTGTGGGATTCTGTCGCATGACGAAGATCCTTCTCTCTTCTGTCGAGCGCCTTCGTTCGGGCCATCAGCTTCTGCTGACGCCTCGTCAGCTCCGCTTCCTCTCTCTGGAGCGCGAGGCGATCCGATTTGAGCTGCCGTTGGGCCTCCGCGAACTCCTTCGAGGCCTCCTGGTGGCTCGCCTCACGCCGTGCGAGGGCGGCCTCCCGGGTTCGGATCGCGCGCTCTGCCTTCTTCGCGGCTTCCAGCTGTGCCGTCACCTTGGCTCGCATACCCTCCGCGGCCTTCGTTTGCCGCGCGAGGTCCTCCTGGCGAGCGAGCAAAGAAGCCTCCCGTTCGTCGATCTCCGCGGAGGACAGCTTCATGCCCTTCTGGAGACGCGTCAATTCGGACTGCTGAACGGTGACCTCCTCCCTCGTCTTCGCGAGAGTGGCCTTCTCTTCGGCGAGCTTCACGCGAAGCTTCTCGAGTTCCCCGGACCGTGATTCGAGATCGGCTTCAAGGGAGGTTAGCCGGGACTCGCGCTGCGCTAAGGCATCCTCCCGGGCCTGAAGGGCCGCACGGGCGGTAGCGGCCTCCCCGGATGCAGTTCGGAAGGCGGCCTCCCGTTTGGCTAGTTCGCCCTGGAGGCGCTCCAAGTCATCACGGGCTTCGGCGATTGCGCGGGCCTCCTCCTGCGCAGACTTGGATCGAGCGTCCAAGTCCGCCTTCGTATCCGCCAGCTCCTCCTGACGCGACTGGAGCTCTTGATCGCGTCGAGCGACACGAGCTTCCCAGGTCTTGGACTTCTGCTCGAACCGCTTCTTCGTGCGCTCGGCCTCACGCTCCCTCTCTCGGAGGGATTTGACGGCAGCCTCATGCTCCGCCTCAGCCTTCGCGACGTCGTTCTCCCGTTTCGCGAGGTCGTCCTCGCGACGCTGGAGAAGCTTCCGTCGAGACTCAAGATCCGCCTGGGCCATCTTCCATCGTTTCTCGCGCTCGTCCAGTTCGGCTCTCGCTTTCGAGATTGCGACCTCACGGTCGTCGAGTTCACCCTTCTTCGCGGACTCCGCTCGACGGGCTTCGAGTTCGGCCTGGAGCTCCTCGATCCGATGGCGCTCAGCATCGACCTCGGCCTTCGTCCGCGTGAGTTCGGCACTCAGTTCGAGTTCCTGCCGTTCATGCTCCTTGGCCGCGGCTTTCGAGGACTCTTTCAGGGACTCGAGGGCCCGCTCCTTTTTCTCGAGTTCGCGGTCCCGGATCTTGAGCATCTTGCGAGCATCATCGAGCTCCTTCGTCCAAGCCTCCTCCTTCGACTTGAATTGCTGATCGGCTTTCCCGTGACTCTCCTTGAGCTTCCGCTCCGCCCGCTCGATGGCCCGTTCTCGCCCTTTGACGTCCCTCAGCGCCTTCTCCGCTCGCAGGGACCGCTCCGCCGCCTCCCGGGCTGTCTTCCGGACGTCCCCTTCCCGCTTCTGGAACTCCTTGATCTGGTCCTCGAAGCTCGCTTCGCGGCTCCCAAGTTCCTTTGCGTGCGCCTCGAGCTTCGACCGCTCCGCTCTCAGCTCGGCGGCCTTTGCGCTGAGTTCGCCCGCCTTGCCAGCACGCTTCGCAAGCTCCCGAATCTCCTCCTCCAACCCTGCGGTCTTCTGCTTCTCGTCCTCCACTGCTGCCCGGGCCTCTGTGATCTGTTTCAGCAGCTCCGCCTCGCGCTCGCGCGCGTTCTTGCGAGCCTCATCCAGGGTCGCGAGCACGTCCGCGAACTCTTTGCGTGTCTTTGCGAGATCCTTCCTAGCGCCTTCGAGCGTGCGTCCCTGTTCGGCTACCCTTTTGTCGCTCTTCTGTCGAAGGGACTTCACCGTCGTCTCGAGGTCCTTCTCCTTTTCTTTGAGCTCCGCGCGCGCTTTCGCGAGTTCTTTCTCCGACGTCTTCATTTCGCGGAGCATGTCGTCGAGATCTTGCTGCTTGGACCACAGCGCTTTCTCTCGCTTCGTGAGTTCTTGGTCCCGCGCCTCAATGGACGTCGTGAGCTTCGCCAGTTCCTGCTCACGGTCGTTCAAGGACACTTCGCGAGACTCGAGATCGTTCCTTGTCCGATCCAGCTCGTCGATCCGGGCCCGGGCATCCGCTGCCGTGCTGCCGGACTTGCGAAGGGCTGAGATCTCTTTCTGAGCCTTCTCCAAGCGAGCCTGGCCCTCCTTGAGCGCCCGGGCGAGGTCCTTGTCCGAACGGGTGAGACGTCCCTCGAGTTCCCGGATTCGGGCTTCCAGGGATGCGATTTCCCGTTCTTGTTTCAGAATCTGGGCCGTCTTCGCTTCCGAAAGTTTCCTCGCGTCAGCGAGCTCACGGGACAACCGGTCCTCGCGCTCCTTGAGCCGATCCTCCATCTCCTCCAAGCGTTCGTCGAAGTCGTCGAGGACGTCCGCTGTGGCGTCATTCTTGGAATCCGATTCCTCGGGTTCGAGGAGGCTCCTCCGCCCCTTCTCGCGAAGCCCCATCCTCTATCCCACCCCAAGGCGTTGGAGGATTTTCTCGTAGGCGGAGAAAGCATTTGACTTCGCGAACTCGCGGATCTTCTCTTCGGGCAGCTCGCCGAGGAGGCCGTCGAGGACGCCCATGACCTCCTTCATCTCATCCCTCAAGCTCGCCAGGTTCGTTCGTTCCAGGGCCAGTTGATTCTTCTCCTCCGTCAATCGTTCCATCTCCTCCTCGAGCTCCGTGAGCCGACTGCGGAGATCGTTGAGTTCTCGGTCGGGAGCCCGGACCGTGATTGTCCCGCCAGACGGACTCGGCGCAACGGCGGGAGCCATTGATTTCTTCTGAATCTCCCAGCGTCTCCGTTCGAGGTCGACTTCCGCCTCGCTCAGTGCATGATGCCGCTCGTCGAGGAGTCGGGCCTTCTCCCGCAGCAACTCTTCGCGCGGGTTCAGGTCTTGCTCCCGCTCATGGAGCCGGTTCATGAGACGCCGAAACTCGTCTTCCCGGCGGACCATGTCTGACTCCCTCTCACGGAGCTTGCCAAAGCTTCGCTCGCGAGTTTCGAGCTCCCTCTGAAAGGCATCGAGCCGGCCACGAAGGGACGTTTCGCGGGCCTTCAGCTCCTCCTGCTGCATCCGGAGGATGTTTCGGTAGATGTTCTCCATCTCGACGAGGCCTTCCTCGAGCTTCAGGATGTCTTCCTTCTCGAGGAGCAGTTCCTCGATCCGACGCTTGAGGCCCTCGCGCTCGTGCACTTCGGAGGGCACTTTGGTGTCCGCTAGTTCCTTGATGCGATTGCGAGCGCGTTCGACGAGGGCTTCCATCTGCTCGAGGCGCCGTCGGCGGTTTCGAACCATGCGATCGAAGGGTTCCGCGAGCTTCCAGACCGCTTTCTCGAGATCGTCGAGTCCGCCCGATTCGAGCATTGAGCGCGGTTCCAACGTCGCGGCCGATCCGCTTCGGGCCGTCCTCGCCCTCGCCTTCTCTCGGCTCAACTGAAGGATGCGCCGGAGGTACGCTTCTTCGGCTTCTTGGAACGCAAGCTGATCGGTGTCCGCGACGACCGGAAACTTCGCTGAACATTTCGCACACTCGGAGGCTTCGGCCCGGTTCACCGCATTACAGAGGGGGCACAGTACCGCGTCCATGTACCCCTCGAAGGTTGCATGGCAGGCGGTGCAGGACTTCGCCTCGGGGAGGGCCTCGGCTCCGCATTCGCTGCAGAAGGCGGCTTTGCCTGGGGTGAGGGCACGGAGGGCCATCGTGTGCCTGCTCGAGGAGGGAACTCGGCAGCTCGCTCACTTGTACGCGTTGTAGGCGAGGATCTCCGAGAGGTGCTTCCGGCCGGACGGAGGCTCGTGGGCCTCGGGGATCCCCAGGGGCAGCAGGACCACGT
>CAYGBO010000013.1:5857-6499 GCA_964348145.1 uncultured Methanomassiliicoccales archaeon | reverse complement strand
CCCAGGGGTGTCAACCCAACCACCCGGGCGTCCTCCGGAATGCGCAACAGGGACTTCACCTTCTCCTCGTGGAAGGCGAAGACCCAGGAAGTCCCCAACCCCTCACCCGTTGCCGCTAGGGTCATGTGCGCGAGGGCCATTCCCAGATCCACGGGGTACGAGTTCATGTAACCGCCAATGGTGGCGTCGGCTTCGTCCACGCGGGCGCAGGCGACGATAACCACGGGCGCTGCGGGGAGTTTGCTTGGGTTTGTTACGGCTCCCGCAAGCTTTCGCTTCATGTCCTCATCCGAAACCGCGACGAACTTCCATGGCTGCAGGTTGTCCACGGACGGCGCGAGACGCGCCGCGTTCACGACGGCCTGGATTTTCTGCTCCGGAATCGGATCGGGTTTGAACCTGCTCACGCTCTTACCCTGTTTGATGGCCTCGAGGACTTCCATATCGTCCCAAGGCGTCGCATTTGACCGTTTTATTATAAGCCTTTCGGGATGGTTATTCTGGGGATGAGAAGGTTCTGTGAAGGCCCCGACCCCTACCCGGCCTTCCGGTCTCGATGGGCGCACGCATCGGATCGCGCGGCTGAAGGAGAACAGTCTCGGCATGAGTCCTCTGAGTTCGGTCGCGATTCGTGAGTTGGCA
>CAYGBO010000013.1:5567-5847 GCA_964348145.1 uncultured Methanomassiliicoccales archaeon | reverse complement strand
TTATCTACGGTGCCCAAAATGCGTACGACTCGGATGGGCCACCGCCCGTTCGCATGGGCCCGTAGCTTAGCCTGGTTGGAGCGCCCGGCTGATAACCGGGAGGTCGCCAGTCCAAATCTGGCCGGGCCCACTCTCGCCCTCTGGAGCCAACGATGCGGCACGAACGCGGAGGCCGTCGGGCTAGCAGCGAGCGACGTTCACGGCCATTCACGGGATGCCAGCAGCTCGATAATTACAGATCGGATCTGCCCGCCCATCCGCTCTCCAATCCCTCCTCATT
>CAYGBO010000013.1:0-5557 GCA_964348145.1 uncultured Methanomassiliicoccales archaeon | reverse complement strand
TGCCCGATCTGGTCGTCTCCGGCATCAACCGCGGTCTCAACATCGGAGACGATCGCTGGAGCGAGACATGTTTCCTCTGAATATCCGCTCTCCAATCCCTCCTCATTCCATGAGGCATATCCATATGCGCCTCCGAATATTTCCAGTCGCAACCCTTAATTACGACACAAGGGTGCTGGACGAAAACGACGTTGAGGACCGTCTCATGGGATATGTGCGTGGCCTTCGTTGTCGTGAGTGTGGGGCGGAATATCCGCCCACTCGACTCGCGGTCTGCCAGGCATGCTTTGGCCCTCCGGAAGTCGTGTACGACATAGACGCAGTGCGAGGGGCCTTCAGCCGGGAGGCCCTGGCCCGCCGGTCCCGAGATCTTTGGCGTTACCAGGAACTCCTTCCCGTCTTCGACGAGGCGAGTCGCGTCGATCTACAGCCGGGATACACGCCCTTGCGAAGGGCGGGCAATCTGGCGGAGGCCCTCGACCTCCGAGAGGTGTGGGTGAAGGACGACACGGTGAACCCGACCTACTCGTTCAAGGATCGACCCGTCGCGGTGGCCGTGGCGAAGGCCCGGGAGTGGGGCCTACCGGCGGTTGGGTGCGCGTCGACGGGCAACCTGGCCGCTGCGACCTCGGCCGCGGCAGCGAAGGCCCACCTCCCCTGCTACGTGTTCGCTCCGGCGAGCCTCGAGCCCACGAAGCTCCTGCTCCCGCGATTGTACGGCGCGACCGTTGTGCCCGTGGACGGCACCTATGACGACGCGAATCGCGTCGCGGTGCTCACCGCGGACCGGCATGGGTGGGGCTTCGTGAACATCAATCTCCGTCCTTACTACGGAGAAGGATCGAAGACCCTGCTTTTCGAGACCTGGGAGCAGCTGGGGTTCAACTTGCCGGACGTCATCGTGATCCCCCTCGGCTCGGGCCTCTTGCTGACCTCGGTCGACAAGGCAATTCACGAGCTGCGCGACATCGGCCAGGTAGAGGACGTGGGGACGCGCCTCGTCGGCACCCAAGCCGAGGGATGCGCTCCCATCGTTCGAGGCTTCGAGTCTCCGGATGGACGTCCGAGGCCCGTGAAGCGGCCGGATACGATTGCGGAATCCCTTGCGATCGGCGACCCCGCCTCGGGACACGAGGCCATCCAGGTCATGCGCCGCACAAGGGGATTCGGGGACGCGCCCAGCGATGCAGAGATTGTCGAAGGACTCCGACTCCTCGCGCGCACGGAGGGCGTCTTCTCGGAACCCGCGGGAGGGACGACGGTCGCGACCCTCCGCCGGGCGCGAGAGGACGGGCGGATTGGCCGCGACGAACGCGTCGTCCTCTTCGTGACAGGCAACGGGCTCAAAGCTCCTCACTTGCTCGAACAGGAGTTCCCCGCCCTCTCCCCCGTGGCCCCGAGTCCCGGCGCGGTGGATGCGTTTCTCGGAGGTGGGGTTCGTGGTTAGGCTCGTCCTCGCATCGCCCATCGCCGTCGCAACTCGAGGTGAACGGGAAATCGACCTCGACTTCGAGGGGACCCTCGGCGACCTGTTCGAGGAGGTCTCCAGCCGTTACGGCAAGGAGTTCCGGCAGCGAATTTTCGATGGCAAGGGAACGCTGAAGCGCTTCGTGAACGTCTATGTGAACGGGGAGGACGCGCGCTACCTCGAAGGACTCGAAACGCCTGTGGCCCGCGATGCGGTCGTGGATCTGCTCCCCGCGATCGCCGGCGGCTGAGGCGCTCTGATGGCGTCCGGGTGGATCCGGGCACATGCGCCCGCGACAATGGCGAACGTCGGACCCGGATTCGACGTATTCGCTCTCGCCCTCCGGGGCCTCGGGGACGAAGTCGCGATTCGGCCCGCCGTGGAAGACTCCATTGAGGTTCGGGGGGTCGACGCGGGCCTCATCCCAACGTCGTTCTCGAAGAACACGGCCGGAATCGTGATCGAGGCAATGCGCAAGCGCGGTCGTATCGACCTCCCGGTCGAAATCCGAATCCGAAAAGGGATCCCTGCAGCCCGCGGACTCGGTAGCTCTGCCGCCTCCTGTGCGGCCGCGGCGCTTGCGTTCCGAAGGATCGTCGTCCAGGGGCGCTCCCAGGTCGGCACCTTCGGCCCCCTGGCGATCCTCGAGGCCGCTGTCGAGGGGGAGGTCGCCGTGTCCGGCCGCCATTACGACAACGTCGCGGCGGCCCTCCTGGGGGGCCTCGTCACGATTGCTTCCACGGAGCCGCTCGTCATCGCACGGGAGCCCGTGAGCGAGCGGATCCACATCGCCCTCGCGATTCCCGACCTTGTGATGCGCACGTCGGAGATGCGCAAGGTCCTTCCTGAACAGGTTCCCCTCCGTGACGCCGTGTCGAACGTGGGGAAGGCGGCGACCCTCGTCCTCGCCTTCGCACGGGGCGACGCCGAGCTCGCGGGCCGTTGTCTCGAGGACCGCTTCGCGACGGATGTGCGGTCCCGGTACCTCACAGGGTACGAAGCCGCCCGGGCCGCCGCCCTGGAGGCCGGGTCCACGGGATTCGGGATTAGCGGATCGGGCTCGACCGTCTTCTCGGTGGCCGGGTCCCGACGCACAGCGGAACAATCCGCCAAGGCGATGCAGGATGCCTTCGAGGGCCTTCGAGTGACTGCCAAGGGTTTGACGTCACAGGTCGACAACTCGATTCCCCTTCGGCCGGCTCTCCCCGGGCGGGGTCCCCGGTTCTCCCTTGTCCCGCAGTAACGCGCAGTTCATTGGGTCGCGCGACTGCCCGACACGAGCTGGCAGCTCGTCGCAAGAGGGAGTCGCACCGGATGATGCCCCATGGACCGGCGTGGATCGCAGACCCGGTGCGCCTCAGCCATTCGTCCAAACAAGCGAGGTTCACATCCCGATCCGTGCCTTGACGTCGACGTCCTCTCGAACTCTCATTCCCATGCGACTCCCCGACCGCGGAACGGGGCGCTCCGACGAGGCGCTCCGCCTCCTCTGCTAAGCAAGGTTCATAACGCGCGGGACGGATTGGGAGCGCACGATGGGCGGGGAGGCCCGGCCGCGGATCACCTACGGAGAGTCCTCGCGGGCGAAGCGTCAGCTCTGGTCTAACTTCAGCTTCGTTGCCTCCAGCGGATACCGGGAGAAGGTCATCCTATCGCTTTCCGCGAAGCCGAAGCTGCCCAAGCAGGTGGCGACGGAAACGGGACTCCGGATTTCCCACGTCTCCCGGGCGCTGAGAGAACTTCGCGGTCGCGGGCTTGTGGAACTTCTGACGCCGGAGGTGAAGTCTCGCGGCAGGCTGTATGCCGTGACCCCAAGCGGCGCGCAGCTCGTCGCGTTCTCCCTGGATTCCAGCCGCCAATTCGGGCCGAGGGATCGGGTTGTCACTGATACGTGGTTCCTCCCGAAAATCAGGGGGTCGTTCGCTCGACGTTGCCTCGACTATGTCCGTCGGACGAAGGGCCTGGATGCAACGAAGAAGGCGCTCGCCCCGTGGTCCGTGAACCTCGGCGACGTCAACGAGGATCTCTGGCTGCCTCTCGAGGCGTACGAGGAGTTCTTCGAATTGCTGGAAGGGGCGTTCGGGGACGGAAGCTACAACTTCGTGCGCGAGCTCAGCTTCCACGCGATGCCCGCCGTCTCGCCCGTCCGGGAGCAGATGATGAAGGTGTTCTCCCTCGAGAAGCTCGCGGAGCGAGCGCCCATTGTGTACAACAAGCTCTGGAACTACGGGAGGCTGGAGGTGAAGACGGGGCACCGGCGGGCCACGTTCCTCCACTACGACTGGAACCCCACACCTGCTATGTGCGCGATTCCCCAGGGAACGTACGAGGGCATCCTTCAGCGACGAGGGGTTCGGGGCACCGTCGAGAAGGTGCGATGCGTCCGTGAAGGGGATGATTGCTGCGAGTACGAGGTCCGCTGGTGAGGGGCCCCGGGCGGCGCTCTTGTCGGGCGACCTAGGCGCGGTAGATGGAGACCGACAGCAGGCTGGCGGTCACATCCGCCCGTGAGCTTGACGTTGCGTACCCCGCAGTGCCTGAAAGGTGGTAGGAATACAGCAGGTGTTCGAATGTGTACGACCCCGCAGCCAGGCTGGTCGTGAATCCCCAGCCGATGACGTGGTTGTCCCACTTCACGGGGGACCACGTCGGCAGCACCGGTTCGTAGAACGTGTGGATCGAATAGTCCGACAGGGCCACCCCTCCGCAGGTCCAGAGGCGCGCTCGGAAGCTGAGATGGCCGAAGGCCCAACCGCGACCCCACCAGGTCTGGTACCACAGCGTTTGCGCCTCGCCGCTTACACGGTTTGTGAAGATGAAGGTATACGTCCCCGAAGGCAGGGAGAAGCACTCGCTACGCATGCCGGCCAGGGCGTACGCGTCCACGGATCCGCGCCATTCCCACGACCTGGTGTAGACGTACGTGTACTGGTCCCCGGACCAGTAGTTGTGCATTTGCCACTGCGTCGAAGTCGCGGAGCCGGAGCGGGAGACCTGTTCCGCATACCCGAACGAGGAGGCGTAAGGGGGCGTGAAGCGGTCCACGGAATGGGTCGCCGCCGCCAACACAGCGACGAACGGCATGAAGACAAAGGCAGCCACGGCGGCGACTACGACGACGCGACGCAATCCAATCTTTTGCGCGGAAACCATGCGATTCCTCCACGGAGCACATGTCAGCGCGTGGAAAAGAACGTGCGCGAAGATTCGCCGTGAATTTCTCGTAATTCCGCCGAGAGAGGACCGAGAACCCATCGGCTTGGCAGCCTTGCCGCCTTCCCGAGCGTGATGTCGCTACCGCGCATAGAGCCCCTCCAGGATCCGTGGATTTCTCCTAAGGACCGGTGAGGGCGCAAAGCCCTGTCCATACCGCCCGGGGTTCAAGGAAACGATGAGACCCGCGTCCGACAACGTTCGAAGGTGCATCGTCACCGTCCCATAGTTCAGACCGAGCTCCCGCGAGATCTCGTGGGCATTGCGGGGACAGTCGAGCAGCAGCTCAAGGATTCGACCTCGGTTGCGCCCCCCGCGCGATCCGGCCAAGAGGAATCGCATCAGCTCCAGGGTGCGCTCTTCGGAGGGCGCGTAACCCGCAATCCGTGTGCGTTCCGTCGGATCACTCCAAGCCATCCGCCCTCTCCTCGCTCCCGTGCGCCAGCAACCGGCACGTTGTCGGCTTCACGGGGTTTCGTGATGTCACCCACGGATACTTGGCCGGGGCTGCCAGTTCCACGCGTCTTATGGGAATTCCGGGACCAGACTCTTGCCAGATCATGACCAACCGACGTTTCTCGCCACGTGGGGAGGAGAGTGGTGCGATGTTTCTCGACGTCATCGCACACCGGCCGCGCGTCCGGTGGCTCATGAGCATGCGCAGGTGGCCACGCTCGCGGGAGGAGGCGGCACGATCTAACGACGTGGACCCACGACCCCCGAGGTATCCGTCGCGGAAGGTCGGGGTCGTGAAGCGAATCGTGGACGAAGGTCTCGAGCGCGGCGCCTTGCGGGGTAGTCGTCTCGTGGCGAGGGCCCACCCATTCCTCAAGCGTGAATAAGAGTCGAGCAGCAATCCCTCAGTGAGCGCAGAGG
>CAYGBO010000012.1:47130-48396 GCA_964348145.1 uncultured Methanomassiliicoccales archaeon | reverse complement strand
CCATGCCGTGACCCATGGAGGGGAAGTCGGAGCCCTCGAGGCCCTCGAGGTATCCCTGCGTCTTGAGGTAGTCGAACCCGACCTGCCCAAGGTCCTCCGCGGAGATGCCGTCGTGGAGGGCCTCGACGACTCGATCCACGCATTCCACGGTCGAGTCGAGGGCCTTGCGTACCTTCCCCGTGGCGCGGCCGCCAACACACGCGGTCCTCGCCATGTCGTAGTAGTATCCCTGGTGGCTACATTCCAAGTCCACGTGGAACAGGTCTCCGCGCCGGAGTTTCCTCGACATGTCCCAGGACGGCAGACGTCCGTGGGCGTACTCCGTGCTGTACTTGCCGGAGCTGACGACGAGGTCCCGAGGACAGAGGCCGCTCCGGACGATTTCCTCGATCATACTCGCCGCGACGTCCTTCTCCGTCCGCCCGGTCGCCACGGACTCCATCCCTGCCTGCAGGACCTTCGAGGCCCGCCGACCGCCCTGGGCGATCAGGGCCATCTCGGCATCACTCTTCGTCATCCTCAGTGTCTCGAGGACATCATCGGCGCTCACGAACTGCAGGCCGGGGAACTCCCGCACGAGGTCGAGATACCAGGCCACGGGAAGCACGTCGCCGCCCACCAGGCCGATGGGCCCGCGGTCGAGCCCCCTGTCGCGCACCGCCTCGAAGACGGACCCGAGCAGGTCCCCCGTGAATCGTGCGTCCTCGACAGCCCAGTCCTTCCGATCCGCATCCGCGGGCTCGTCTGACAGGAGGATCGGAGCGCCGTCCACGGGCAGGAGGAGCACGGCGTGGCCCCGTGCTCTCCAGCGGGGCCGGAAGTCGGGGATATTGGGGAATAGAGCGTAGTAGTTTGCGAGGTATAACACGTCCCCGTAGCGATCCTGCGTGGAACCGCCACGAGACCAGACCATGAGTCCTCGGAGGCCGCGATCGCGGGCTCCCTGGACGGCTCGCTTCTGTCGACTCCTGAACTCGGCCCTTGAGATGCGCATGGACGGACCCCCCGGTGGGACCACGAAGGGGTACGCGTTTCATAAGGATTGCTTCGGCTGCTCGCGACGGGGGCGGGAGGCAGGGGGGAGTCAGCCCGCCTTCGTCTTGCGTCCCATGAGGGCGATGTCCGCTTCGACCATGATCTTCACGAGGTCCCTGAAGCGAGTCTTTGCCTCCCAGCGGAGGAGTTTCTTCGCCTTCGTCGCATCGCCACGAAGGTTATACACTTCGGCCGGGCCGAAGTGTTTCTTCTCGACGGATACGTGTTTCT
>CAYGBO010000012.1:46711-47120 GCA_964348145.1 uncultured Methanomassiliicoccales archaeon | reverse complement strand
CCGATGATCACTCCCGTGAAGGCCGACTGGATCTTTTTCGATGCCGGCAACACGGAACGCTTCCGAGACGAATTCCTGCACGGAGTGGGTCTCGCCCGTTGCGCCAACGAAGGCTTCGGGTCGCTTGTGCTGGAGGACGCGCCACATGAGGTCAACGTACTCCGGCGCATAGCCCCAGTCCCGCTTCGCGTCAAGGTTCCCGAGTGCAATCTCCCTCCCGAGCCCGTGGTGGATTCTCGCGACGCCGTGGCTGATCTTTCGCGTGACGAACTCGAGCCCCCGCCTCGGTGACTCGTGGTTGAACAAGATACCGTTCGAGACGAAGAGCCCGTGGGCTTCCTGGTAGTTCACGCAGGCCCAGTAGGCGTAGACCTTCGCGACCCCGTAGGGACTCCGTGGATGGAACGGC
>CAYGBO010000012.1:30516-46701 GCA_964348145.1 uncultured Methanomassiliicoccales archaeon | reverse complement strand
AACATCTCGCTCGACGCCGCCTGGTACACCCGCGCGTCGGGCGCATAGGCACGGACTGCCTCGAGCATCCGGACGGTGCCGAGTCCCGTAATCTCGCCGGTCAGGACGGGTTGCACGAAGGATGTCCCCACGAAGGACTGGGCGGCGAGGTTGTAGACCTCGTCGGGGTCCGCCTCCTTGATGGCCGCGTTCAGGGACGACTGATCGATGAGGTCTGCATCGAGAAGCGGCACCCGCTCCACGAGGTGGCCTATGTTTCCGAAGTTGGGGACGCTCAGCCGGCGGACGAGGCCGAAGACCTCGTAGCCCTTGGTGAGCAGGAACTCGGCCAGGTAGGAACCGTCTTGACCCGTGATTCCGGAAATGAGGGCGGACTTCGTCATCCGTCGCGGGAAGCCCCGACAATCGCTTTAACGCTATCGAAAGCGCGGCTCCGTCCAGCGGGCCTCCGCGGGCCCGTCAACGCGGCCCGGCCCCGAGGACGAGATCCGGGACCCACGCCAGGGGAAAAGTCGTCACGGTTAAATATCGTATGACGCGTATGTCACAGGACGCGCACGGCAAAGGCGCATCCATGCTGCAACCCCAGGAAGTCGTGGTGGCGAAGCTCTTGCCGACGATCCGGGCAAGGCTGGCTCAGGAGCTGCTCCGGTCGTATCGGATGAAGCAGATCGAGGTCGCCCGCGTACTTGGCATCACCCAAGCCGCGGTCAGTCATTACAACACGAAGAGCCGAGGCGTAGACCAGGACATCCTCCGGCGGTTTCCCGAGATCCAGAACTTCGTGGGCAGCCTGGCCCAGAGGATCCACGATGGGATGTCTCGGTCCGAGCAGATTTCCCAGATTGACCGCTTCTGTACCCAGCTCACGCAGACCGCACGATTCTGTGAGTACCACAAGAAGCTCGGGGACGTGGACCCGCTTTGCACGGCGTGCTTCCCCGAGCCCCCGAAGCCCTAAGCGGCCCGACGTACCGCGGATCGCATTCCCGCGAGGAACACGGATTCATCGAACTCCCGAGCGCGCGCGACACAATCTTCCCTCATCCCCCGCAAGACCGTTTCGTCGAGCTCCCGGATCTTGTGGGCGAAGGCATCCGGATCCGCAGGAAGGAGGAATCCGGTCCGGCCGTCCACGACGGTCTCCCGGTACCCGCCCTCGCCCGTGGCGAGAACGCACTTGCCTGCGGCCATCGCCTCCACGGGCGCAATTCCGAAATCCTCGTCCACGGCCGTCGTGATGAAGCCCCGACAGCGGGCATAGAGATCCCTCAACCCGTCCTCCGTGATCTCGCCGAGGAGCGTGACGTTCGGCGGAGGGCTCAGGGAGGCCAGATACCGCTCGGCCCGATCGCCCTTTGAGTAGCCTCCGACGAGGAGGAGCCGCTCACGTGGCAACCGGCGGAAGATGTCGAGCAACAGACCGATTCGCTTCTCGGGGTAGAGCCGGTTCACGGAGAGCCAACGATCGCCGACCTCCCGAAACTGGAACCGAGATGTCGAGACAGGAGGGAAGATGACGTCCGCGTCGCGCCCGTAGTATCGCTTCACCCGGTCGCGCACGGTCTCGCTGATCGCGACAATCCGGTCGCAGTGCCCGACGGCAGCGCGATCGAGTCGCCCGTGAACTGCGGTCCAGGTCTGCGCGACGACCCGCTCCGGTCCGCGGAGCCGGCGCAGGACCGCCTCCCTCTGGTCATAGAAACTGCGAGTGGGCGTGAGGCAGTAGTAGAGATTGGGGTGGTGCCGTTTCGCCGCGAAGTGGGCCCAGTTCCCGACGAAGACATGGAAATCGTATCCCCGTGCACGGTACTTCATGAATTCCCACGTTGCATGGACCTGCTTGAGCGGCGGGTTGCGCAACAGCCGGCCCGCGGACACGACCCGGACGTCCGGGAATCCCGCGCGTGCGGGCAACTCCCGATCCCATTCCGTCGTGAAGAGATCCGCGCCGAGGTGTTTCGCGAGGCTGAGCGCTACCCGTTCGCCTCCGCCGATGGTCTGGAGGTAGTCGTAGAAGACCGCAAGCCGCATGGGAGGACCTGGATCGAGTGTGTGGGGCCGAACCGAGGGCATAGAGACGTTGAATTTATATATCGCCTAGCGGGGTGCCCGACCTCCCGCTCGGAGGAGGCGGCTTCGCGCGGTGGGTCCATGAGAGACGTGGCCCCCTCACATAGCGCGATTCGCCGAGTTCACGCCGCACGCGAGGGTTCACGGGATTGGGTGAGGGTCTGGTCGAGCCGAGACGGTTGAATATGGGCTGCGGCCGGGACATGCGGCCCGGTTTCGTGAACGCAGACAGCAAGCGGCTCGAAGGCGTGGACGTGCTCTGCGATTTCTCTCGGTTCCCCTGGCCCTTCAAGGACGACTGCTTCGACGAGGTCCTTGCCGTGCACATCATCGAACACCTCCCAAACACGATTCGCACGATGGAAGAGGTCCATCGAGTCACACGGCCGGGTGCGAGGATCGTGATCGAGGTCCCCCACTACAAGCATGTGAATGCCTACAAGGACCCCACCCATGTGAAGTTGTTCTCGGAGGAGACCTTCGATTATTTCGGGAAGGACGAGCGTTCGTACTACACGACCGCACGCTTCCGCGTGGCCCGCGTGGAGAAGTTCCACGACTCCGTCATCGATCGCTTTGTGAAGCGGCCCTTCCCCCGGATCCTCCCGTGGGTCGAGCGGTACCTGGACCACACGGTCGAGAAGGTCGTCTTCACCCTCGTCACGGAGAAGGGAGGGTCCGAGTCCCCTCAGGCCCGTTGAACCTGACGCTCCACGAGCTCCCGCATCCGGCGCACGAAGACCGCCACGTCAAAGGTTTGCGCACGCGCCTGGCAAGCCTCCTTCATCCCCGCCAGCTCGTCCGGCGAAGTCCGGCGGATGGATTCCGCGATCGCCGACGCCGTCGCGGGAACGAGCCACCCCGTGACTCCATCGACGACCGTCTCGCGGTAGCCCCCTTCGTCGACGGCCACGACCGCCTTCCCCGAGGCCATCGCCTCGACGGGGGTAAGGCCGAAGTCCTCGTCCATCGACGTTGCGACGAGGCCCCGACACTTCCCGTAGAGATCGAGCAGGCGCGCCTCCTCAATCTCGCTCAGGAACTCCACGTTGTCCGGCGGGCGGAGGGCCCGTATCGCGGCGTCCATGTCCACGCCCATCTGGGGACCGCCCACGACGACGAGGCGCTCCTCCGGCAGACGTCGGAAAGCGTCAATCTGAAGGTGGAGGCGTTTCTCGTGGGAGAGGCGGTTCACGGAAAGCCAGAAGTCGCCGAGCCCATCGAAGCGATAACGGGCCACGTCTACGGGAGGATACACGACGTCCGCGTCCCGGTGGAGGTAGCGTCGGGCACGGTCCGCCACGTTCCGGCTCAGGACGACGACCCGATCGACTCGCTCGACGGCGCTCTCGTAGCGCGGACGGGTCCGCTGAATCCAGCGCTCGGCGATCCATCGCCTGCCTCGGGAAAGATTTTGGAGAAATGATTGCCGAAGGTCGTAGAATACCCGAACGGGCGTGTAGCAGTACCAGAGGTTTGGGTGGTGCCGTGGGGCGGCGAATACGGCCCAGTTCCCCGAGAGCACGTACACGTCGTAGTCCGGGAGCTCCGCCTGCGCGAAGGCTCTCGCCTGTCGTTGCTGCCGGAGGATCGGCGTTGCCGGCACGCGAGCGAGTTCCACGACTCGCGGGCTCGGGAGTCGCGCTCGTTCCTGCAGCCCGGAGTCGAGGTCCGTCACGTACAGATCGGCATCGAGGGCGTCGGCGAGGATCGTCGAGACCCGCTCCCCGCCCCCGATGAACCGCATGTGATCGTGAAGGACCGCGATTCGCATGGGACGGGCGGCCATCCTGCGGGCGTTCTTAAAGGTACAGGAAGTCAGCAGCCGGCATCGCAACCCCATGCGATCCAGTACAACCGGGCGTAGCCGTTGTCGAAGAGCTTGACGAAGGGCGATTCGGAGAACTTCGCCACCGCGGCCGACTCCATGGGAAGGGCTGGCTCCCAGGGGAACAGCTGGACCCCCTCCTGGACGTCCCGGTCGATCCAAACGTACGCAGCGTCCCGTCGGCCCGAAGGAGACTCGATCGCGAGGAGGCCTTCGCGGGCCTCGTCGAAGGATTCCGCCGGGAGAGGGATCTGGGTCGAATCCCACGTCGCGTCGAGGTCGCCGAAGCCGAAGACGAGGGTCGACGCCCGATGATCCGTCACCACGAGGCCTGCCCCATGGTCCCTCGACCAGTACGCCGCGTCCAAGGCGGGGGCACGCGAGCCCTCCTGCCATCCCCCCAGCAAATCCTGGGGCGGAAACGCGGTGAGAGCGTTCGCGACGAGAAGGACGCCGCAGGCTGCCGCCACATGGGCCCGACGGCCGGGCCGGAGTCCCTGCAGGTCGAGGATGCGGGAGAGTCCGACCCCCGCGAAGATTGCGAGGAGGATCATGATGTATTCCATGTGCCGGTACGGGATAATGACTCGCGGGGCGATGAACAGGCCCACCACGACGGAGAGGAGGAGGGCGGAGGTCCATGCCGACAGGGCCGTCCCGCCCCGATGGAAGTCGACGAACTTCCGGCCGCTCGCGGCGAGGGCGACGAGGGCATAGAAGGGGGCGAAGAAGACGAGCACGCTGACCGGCATCTGGATCGACGTGGCCGGGATGGTGGTTTCGACCGTGTAGCCCATGAGCGCGAGGACGAACGCGAGGGTCAGTACGTACAGGGCGACCGAACGGCCCAGGTCTGGGTAGCGGGGCCGGTACCGCTGGGGGAACCGCCTCCGCAACCGAACGAGGGCCGCCATGGCCGCGAGGAGGATCGGGAAGGAGGCGAGGGGGAGCCACCATGGATCTACGTTCACGTCCCGGAGGATTCTATCGCGGAAGGTCGTCGCGTAGCCAAACCAGAACGCGAACCCCACGGCCATAAGGAACGCCACGCCGGCCACTTCGCGGCGGACTCCCGCCGAGGGGGCGTGGGGACTCAGAATCCCCCGGAAGAAGAGAGCGAAGACGATCATCAGCAGGAGGAAGTAGGTCGACAGGTGGTGGGTGATGACGAGGGCTATCGACAGGACGGCAAAAGGGAGGAGGCTGCGGCGGTCCCGATGAACCCGGAGGAATAGGAGGAGGGCCGAGAAGGCGAGCAAGTCCCCGAGGGTGCCTGGGGCGGTGTGCGAGGTCGGGTAGACGTGGGGCATCCCGACCGCGACGAAGGCGGCCGCGAAGAGCCCTACCTTCGCCTCGCCTCCGACGTGTGTGCCGAGGAGGAAGACGGGTACGACGACGAGAGCGCCGAGGATGGGCACGAGGAGACTCAGGGCGGCCGTCACGCCGACGCGAGACAGGGCCACGAGGGCGTCTTGGACGAAGAACATACCGGGGAAGTAGGGGTAGGTGACCCCCCACCCGGCATACTGGGTCGACACATGCCCCGTCGCCTCCAAGTCGCGAAGGATCGCGTAGTATTCGCCGATGTCCGATCCCCAATAGAGGAAGGAGAGCAACGGGGAAAGCCGGATCCCGATCGCCGCGAGGAGGATCGCGGTCAGGGCGAGAGGGACCGACTTCTTCATCCCGTCGCGAACCGGGGCACGCTACTAAAGGGTTGTTCCCGCCCGCCCGGGGTTGCCGTTGGAGCCACGGTCGCAAGGTTTTTCCGTTGCGGCTATCTGCACGGAAGCCGATGGCAGCGCGATGCCCCCGGTGCTATGCGGAACTTCCCGAGGACGCCCGTTGGGTCTGTCCGACCTGCGAGTACACGCTTCGCATGCCGGGTATCTCGAAGGTCGGGATCGCCTTCATGGTCCTGGGGCTCTTCCTCATCGGTCCTTTCCTCCTTGGACCGGAGAACGTCGTGCCCCGGGACGGCTCGATTCCGTACGACATCGTGGACCTCACGGTCGCGAACTTTGCCCTCTTCGTCCTCGGGATCTTCGCGCTGGGCATGCTCCTCGCCCTCGCGGGCGCCCTCCAAGTCCGCGGGGAGCGGGGTCGCGCCGCCGTCTAGAAGAAGTCATCCAGCTTCAGGTTCTGGACCTTCTCATTTGTGAAGAGGGAGCTGATAGCTTCCTCGATCAATCCGATCCGCTGCCGGAGGTAGCTGGACACCTCGTACTGCTCGCTGATCCGCTTCGACACATCGAGGTATTTCTTCACGGAGCTCTCGTGGACCGTGAGGGTCAGGTTGCCCCCGTCCTGGAGGCATCGGCCTCGCAGGGGGATCCGTCGGTACTTCGCGCCGCACCGCGTGCACCGAACCTGCTGGCTCGAGAATGCCTTCAGGTTTCCGATGAGGTCCGGGAGGAAGTGGTGGACGACGATCCTTGACACGACGTCGTTCGCATCGACGGCCCGCGTACGCATCGCGAGATCGAGCTGCTCCTCGAGCTTCTCCACCATGGATCCCTCGCCATAGGCGGAGGTGAGCGGGCCCATCGCGATGTCCGTTGTGTCGTGAGTGAATCGGAAGCCTTCGTACTGGAGGACGCTTCCGATTCGCTTTCCGATTGTGTCGATCTGGGGCTCGACTTCCCTTGGGTGGGCGAAGCGCTCGGCCGCCTCGTAGAGGGACACCGGGTACGCCGCAGGAAGATCCAGATTATGGGCCTCCTTGTCGATCTCGTTCGGGTCGACTCGGGTCGTGAGGACCAGAGGAGCGTCCATGAGACCCCCTCGCTTCTCCGGAAGGAACGCGCGGGAGAAGTTGAGGAGGCTGTCGAGGAGGAGGATCACGGAATCCTCGTCTCCGTCGCAGTTGCGGCGGCGGGCGGCGATCAGGTACGGATGGGCGAAGCAGACGTGGGCCGGCGTGAACCCGACGATGCGGCCGACGACGCCGCCGCTCGTGTGGGGCGCGAGGGTGACGACGAGATGCCCGAGCAGGTCCCGGGGGGAAGAAGCCTTGTAGAATCGAGGGAGGCCGTACATCTTCTCGAGGAGATCGTCCACGAATCCGGCCACCCGGACGAGATATTCCGCGCAGGATTCGGCCACGAGGATGTCCTGGGGTCGAAGCTCGAGGCGTTGGTCCTCCCGCTCGAGAGGCCGACCGTCCCCGTCGTGCTCATACCCGAGGTCCCGCGCGACATCGAGGGGAAGACCCGCCTCGCGCGGCGTGAAGTGCGTGAGGGGCAGGTTCGTCATGTCGTACCGCGTCGTGCCATCCTTGAACACGTGGACACCGTGCTTCGCCCGAAGGATGCCCTTCTCGAGAGGTTCGGGGGTCTTGCCCTTCGAGATCATCCCCCGCACGCCCTTGAGTTCCGGGGGCATGTCCTCCCTGAGTCGTTCGAGGGCCACCCGTAAGACCTCCGGGAGGGGAATCCGCTGTCGGGACGACACGTGGCGCGTCCTCGTGTGGCCGCCGCAGGGACAGCGGGGAAGGAACCACCGCCTCCCGCAGGCGGGACAGCTCCGGACGCCGACTTCTGCCTCGATGAGTTCCTTCTTCGCCGCCTCCGCGAGGAGCCGCTGGGAACCTCCTTCGAGACCGATCGGGAAGAGGGCGTGGGGCGCGGGCTGCATCTTGCGAGGCGCGGCCTTCTCAGGCCGCGCCATGCGGGCGCCGATGCGCGTCGGACCCCGTGCCATCACGGGGAATCCCGCGAGGGCCGAGACGAAGGCGAGGGGATCCCTTTCGCTGGGAGCCGGCCGCAGCCTGAGATTCTCCCCCTTGACCTCAATGCCGAGGCAGGCGAGGAGGGCGTCCGTGTGCCGTTCGATCACGAGATCCTCCTCCCGGGCTCGATGGGCGGCGCCGAGATTCGCGAGCCACCCCTTCGCCTGCGGGTCCCTCGGCACAACGAGCTTTCCGTCCTCAAGGCGCCCGTTGGCCGCCACGAAGGACCGCAGCTGCTGCAAATCCTCCAGGGTCAGATCGTGCCAGAAGAGGTTGTAGCGGGGATGAAGGGGCACACCCAGATCCCGAGACCAGGCGAGAGCCTGCCCGGCGTCGACCTCCTCCCATCCTGAGGGCAGCGCACCCCGCTTCGCCTTCAGTAGCTGGCCGTACCACTCGAGGCTGAAGGCCCCGGGGAGGAGAACGTGGTTGTTCTCCGAGAATTCCCCAAAGGGCACGAGGATCTCGCCCAGGTCCGTGATGACTCGGATACGCGGCGCAAGCCGCTTCGCCGTGTGCACGTCCTCGATCTCGACGAAGTCGCCTGTGTCGAGTTCGGCGAGAGGTCCTTCGAGGCGGTCGCACGGCGCGACGGCGCCGGCCTTTCCGGGTCGCTCCGTCTTGATCTGCGTGCCGACCGCGATGAAGTCGCCGAGGACGTGCATCGTCGCAGGATGCAGGGCGAGGGCGGCCAGGCCTGTGGATCGGGTCCGACCGTAGCGAAGGCGCAGTCCCCCGGGGCGGCTCGGGTGGCAGAGAACGGGTCGACCCGCAACGATGTTCTGGATGAATGTCTCGCTGGGCGCGAGGCCCCCTTCCTCCATTGTCTCCTCGATTCGGCGGCCCTTCTCAGCCACGTACTCGTCGATGAAGGTCCAGCCGTTGATGCGGAGTGCCCTGACGTGCTTCTGGATCTTGGGTGCCTTGAGGCAGAGTCCATCCGCGACCACGAGGCACGCACCGCCGCGGATTCGGTTCGTCTCGACCCGAGGGAGATCCCGGTACCCTCCGATTTCCGTCTCCTCTGTACCTTCTCCGTTCAGTCCGACCGGACAGTTCGACACGATCGTTTCAATCTCCTCGTCTGTGGGCGTGTACTGGAGATGCTGGACTTGTTTGTAGAGCGGGATCTCTTCCTTGAACCGCTCCACTTCCGGGCGCGTGGGTCGCCAGCGACCCAGGCCCAGCTCCCGCCGCACGACGTCCGCGATGAGTACGCTCAACGCTTGGCCCGTGCCGCCCGCGGACCGGATCGGGCCCGCGTAGTACAGGTCCACGTAGGCGGACCCGTCCCCGTTTCGCTTCACCTTGACGTCGGCGAGGCCTTCGAGGGGTGCCACGAGAATGCCCTCCGTCAGGATTGCCAAGCCAACGCGAACCGCGCGCTCCACGGCCTTCTCCTTGGTCGGCGCCGGTCGCTGGGCCATCTCCTTCGCCACGAGGATCGCGAGTTCCTCCCGGTCGTGTTCCTTGCTGAGCTGACGGATGCGCCGTGCGACGCCTTCCACTTCGTATTCCTTGAGCAACCGTTCCACGCGGGAGGCGAGATCCTCCGTAAGGGGCGTCTCCACGTCGAGCTCCGGATCGAACCCCTTGGCCCGGGCGGCGCGGGCCATCCGGTAGCTCTCTTCGACGCCCGTCCGGAGGCGCTCGAAATACCTTCGGACCTCGTCCGAGCAGATGGGGGATTCCATTCCATCCCTTCGAGAAGAGGGCGCGCTCCGCCGTATCCGGGTGGTCGGTATATGCCTTTTGCCGCGACCGGCTCGGCGCCTTGCCAAAATTCGCGTCCGAACCTTTATCGCGGACCGGCGTCTCCGTAGATCCCGTGCAAAACGTCCGCGATTCCCACGCCTTCGAGCGCGAGGTGCTTGCCGCCGACGGACCGACTGTCGTCCTCTTCTGGGCCACATGGTGTCCCTTCTGCCGTCGATTCAAGTCGGAGTTCGATCGCCTGAGTTCGGAGTTGTCGTGTAGGTTCGCGACCGTCTACCTCGACGACGAAAGCAATCCCTTGTGGGAGGACTACGCGATTGACGTGGTTCCGACGATTGCCCTTTTCCGCGACGGAGATCTCGTGGACCGGCAGGACGGCATCCTCGGGTACGGCCTCGATCGCCAGGCCGTGGGAAGCTTCGTCTCGCGCATCACTCCCCACCTGTCGTGACCCCTTCGTTCTCATGCTCGATTCTCAGGTCGGCACGTTTTTGTCGCGCATTCCGGGATGAAATCGCGTGCGCAAACTTAAGAGTGGAATCTATGGACTCAACCCGCTCTTGGACGGCGGCATGAACGAGAACAGCACGACCGTCGTCATCGGTCGCTCCGGGGCGGGTAAGACGACCTTTGCGACCCAATTCATCCGTCGCGGTCTGCAGGACGGTCAAGAGGGGATCTTCGTGTCCCTCGACGAGAACAAGGAACAGATCATCCGAGAGGCCGTGGAGATGGGCTGGTCTGACATTCTCGACTACTTGGAGGACGAACTGCTCGTGTTCATTGACGCTTCCGGCCGCGAGTTCTCGAACTTCATCCGCAAGGAACTGCCTTCCTTCGTGGCGGAGTGGAAAGGCAGCAACGCACGGATCGCAATCGATCCCCTCACGCCGGTCATGTGGTCCACGAAGGACCTCTACGAGCAGCGGGACCTGATCGGCTTCATGCTCAAACAAACGCGGAGGGTCGGCACGGTCCTCTGCACTCTCGAAGATCATGGCCAGTATGATCTGTCCTCTCCGGAGACCGTCATCCCGATGTACCTCTCGGACTGCGTGATTCATCTGCGGTTCAACGGCGAGGAGGCCGATCACATCCGGAGCCTGAAGATCCTCAAGTGCCGCAGCAGCCGGCACAGTCAGGCCACCCATCCCTACGAAATCGTGCGGGGCTTCGGCATCCTGCTTCAAGGCATCGAGCCTCGTCGTCCCGCGTCGGCGAAAATCCCTTCGCAACTTCGCCAGATGGTGCTCACCCGCGTGCTCCCGAAGCCCGTCGTGGAGCGCATCGAGCGGGCCCTCGACGGCCTGACGGACCACGACTTCCGGACCCTGAAGCCGGAGCAGATCCTCTCCCTGATCATCCAGGAGTATCAGGATGCGTGAGGGAGGGCGGAGCGTCGGACGGGCCCTGCAGGCCGCCTTAGCCCACGGCGAGCCCGAAGAGGACCTCGGGATCGAGGGGCCGAGCCTCGCGAAGGCCCATCGGAGACACATCTTCCGCTACCTCTGCCTGCGGCCCTGCGCCCGGGCGGGGGAGATTGGCCGCGCCCTTTCCCTGTCCGAGGCCACCGTCCGATGGCATGAGCGCAACCTGATCGAGAACGGATACCTCGACATGGATGGCCCGCATCTGTACCCGCGGGGCCTCATCGATCCCCGTGACGTGGTCCTGTTCGCGCTCCTCGCGGCTCCAGGTCGGGATGCGGTCCTCGGAGCCGCGCTCGCTGACCCCGGGATCTCCCTTCGGGAGCTCGCGTCCCGCGTCGGCGTCACGCGGCAAACGGCGAGCAAGGCCGCCACGGAACTCGCGGAAGTCGACCTGCTCACCTCCTTGGAGGACGGTCGATTCCGGCGTTTATATCCGACGTCGCTCCTCCAGCGGAAGCGGGAGGCGAATCGGGCGCGCGCCGACGCCTTCGTGGGTCACCTCCTCCGTCGTCTCCAAGAGGACCGTCTCGCCCCGGAGACGTTGCGGCGTGACGATTCGATGGTGCTCCTTCGGTTCGGCGTGGGCTCGCAGCGCGTTGTGCTCGACATCCCTCTCGATCCCTACCTGACGGCATGGAATTTTCGTTCTTGAGCGAGTCAGGTCAAGGGAACTACTAATGGGCTTGATAGGGGCGATACAAGGCCCTTAATAAGCCCGGCCCACCCCTTGTACGAGATGGACGAGAGCTACCTCGAGTGGCTGGAAGGCCTCCCCCAGATCGGGCCCGAGAAGGCCCGACGGATCGCGGAGCGCTTTCCGACCTTCGAGCACCTTCGGGCGGCCAGCTCGGAGGAGCTCCAATCCGTGGAGGGCCTCACGTCAAGGGACTTCGACGCCCTCGGGACCCTCCTCGGTAGTTCCTCGGGTCGCGACGAGGCCGGCCATCTCTTCCTCTGTCCCGAGTGCGGCTCCTTTGCAGGATCAAAGACCGACGGTTGCTCCGTCTGCGGAGCGGAATTCGATCCGAAGGAGTCCTCCCTTTTCCAGGGAATGGCAACCTTCATCGAGGACCGGACGACGGACCAGTTTCCGGGGCTCTGCCTCGCCTGCGGCGCCTTCATGTCTGCGAAGCAGCCTCGCTGCGCCGTCTGCGGGCGGGAACGCAGCCCTGGAGAGATGGCCGTGCTCCCGGGCGTCGACACGGCCGAGGACGTGGCCATTCCTTTCTGCCTCAACTGCGGCGCGTACCTCTCCAGCGACGCGAAGGAGTGCGTGATCTGCGGCACGTCCGTGTCCCAGCCCCCGCAGCCCGTGACGAACGGAGTCGCCGCCCGAGGCGTCGGCCGTGGCTTCCTGAGCCGATGGAAGCGGGTCGCCGAGGCCGGACCCGTGCGCCCGGAGGACCGGTTGCGCGAGCAGTTGGAGCACTACGACAGGCTCCTCGACGCCGACCCACTCCTCGAGCGCGCCTGGGCGAAGCGAGCCCGGATCCTGGGGGAGCTGGGCCGATCAAAGGACGCCGTGGATTCTCTCCTGCGCGCCGCGGAGATCAACCCGAGCAAGGAGGAGGAATACCGCCTCGAAGTCTTGGACCTGCTCCGCGCCCAAGGCGATATGTCTTTCCTGCCGGCGAAATGGAAGCAGCCTGTCGCGACCGCCACGCCGGAGCCCGTGGACCCGCGCCTCGCGGATGCCCTGCGGCATTACGAGGAGCTCCTCCGCGTTGATCCGAGCCTCGCGGTCGCCTGGCGAACGAAGGGAGATATCCTGGAGCGCCTCGGTCGCCTCGACGAGGCCCGGGCGAGCTGGGACCGCGCGGATCGACTCGAGGGCCGAGAAGCGCGGGCCCTCGAGGCAGGTCTGTCGGGCCTTCAGACCTACGGCATGCCTCCGTTGGGGAGAGCCGCCCGGGGCCGCACGAACGGCGCGGTGAACGGGCTCACGAACGGCCGGGTAAACGGACTGACGAACGGCGCCGTGAACGGGCTGTCGTTCGGCCGCGGCGCCACGAACGGCCTGGACGGCTGGGCCGCGGGGGTGGGTCGCACGAACGGCCTCGTGAACGGCGACGGCTTCACGAACGGACGGCGCGGGCGGTACGGACCCGTCCGGATGCCCTCGCAACCTCACTGGGCCCGATCCGTGGTGGGGGTTGCGGCCGTCGTGTCCTTCATGATCCTCGCGCCTTTCATCGCGAGCCTCCTTCTCCCGGTGCCGACCGCTCCGGAGGTCATCCGAATCGACCAGGACTTCTCTGACTGGGCCAACCTCCAGGCGTACGCAGACTCGAGCGTGGACCAGCTCGCGAACCCCGATGTGAACCTCCTCGAAACGAAGCTCGCGGCGACCAACGAGGATGTGTTTGTGTACGCGCGCGTTCAAGGGTCCCTCTTCCAGGGTTCAGGCCCCAACGGGACGGACCGCATGCTCGTCTTCATGGATGAGGACGCAGACCCCTCGACGGGATACCCGATCGGGGATCTGGGAGCCGACGCCCTCGGGGAGGTCTTCGGCTGGGACGGAGCGATCCGGGGCGCCGTTCGCTTTGGGTTCAACGGAACCGGAGCCATGGCCTCGGACGACTGGAACCGGTTCGCGCCACGAGGATCGATCGCAGCGCAGTTCCTCGGGCAAGAGATCGAGCTGAGGCTCTCCTCGGATCGTTCCCCCGACGACGCGCGGGTCCTCGTATACCTGGTGGACAGCCGGGGCAACCGTGATCCCGCCGACGGCGCGGTTCGGCCTGCCCGAAGCACGATCGTCGTGGACCAGAGGATCGTCGCCCCGGACGTTGTGACGACCGTCGGGGTGCCCTTCCTGCGTGTTGCCCTCCTTCCGCTCGGAGGCACCCCCCATGTGACGGCCGTGAACGTCACGACATCGGGAACCTCCGCGGATCCCGCGACCTTGTACGCGTACCTCGACAACGGCAACGGCTCCTTTGATCCCGCGGATGACCTGCTGTCCTCCTCCTCGCTCTCGGCGGGCCGCGCGACCCTCCCCGTGAACCGGACCCTGACGGCCCCGATCATCCTGTGGATCGAAGTGCGTTGGACGAACGTGACCGCGAACGCAACGTTCGGGCTTCGCCTGGACGGCGTGTGGTCCGATGGCGTTCCGAGCTACCGACCCGCGGAGACGGGCCTCGTATACCTCGCCTCGGCTCCCGCCTCCCTGGTGGTCGACGGAGCCTTCGGGGACTGGTCGGGTCGATCCTACGGTCAGGATGTGCTCGGCGACGTTGTGAACCGGACCGGCAGCCCGTCCTACAATGCGAACGTGGACCTCCTCGCGACGGCGGTCGACGTGGGCACGAACTTCACCGCCTACGTACGCGTCGACGGCCGGATCCTCGGCGGGGAGGACATCCCGACGATTCGAGTGCGGACGTCCCCTGAAGGACCCCTCGACACGGACTTGGACGGCGTCCCGGATGCGATCGAGATCGGCCTGGCCAATCCTGATCTTCGCTTCGACTTTGACAATGACAACGTGACGGACGCACAGACGAACGACGACGTCGACGGGGACGGCGTGGTTGACTACCCGAACGGTACGGACCTCTGGCTCAACACGACAATCCCCGCCTGGTACCCGGCCCCCTATGCGAATCGGACCGTCTCCCGGTACATCGGCCCCCTCGTCCCGACGGTCCAGGAAGGCGTTGACGTCGTCTACGCGTACGTGGACGCCGATAACGATACGACGACGGGTCTCCCGACGGCCTTGGAGGGCCAGACGTACGGCTTCGACTACGCCCTCGCGGTCCTCGGCCGGAACGGACGGATCCGCATGAGCAGTCTTTTCGCGTACGCTCCGGGCGCAACGCCGTGGTCTTTGGTGGGACCGATCGACGCAGCCTTGGACGCCCATCGCCTCGAGTTCGCCGTGGACGCGGCTGCCCTCAGCCTGTCCCCCGGCTATCGTGTCGCCTTCTTAGCCTCCGACTGGCGCCTCAGCTACGACGCGGCCCTCCCCGATGCCGCCGTCGCGCAGTTCGCTCTCAGAGCCCGGGCCGTGGCTTCCGACGTCGTGATCAACGAGGTTTCTCCGTCCTCCGACCCGGAATGGATCGAACTCGTGAACCCGACCTCGAACCCCGTATCCCTGCTCGGGTACAACCTCGTGATGGTCCGAGGCCGCAAGCTCGTTACGGTCTATATGTTCCTCGGGCAGATACTTGGCCCGTGGGGCTCCGGCTCCGAGTACCTGCGCGTCTACCTGCCGAAGAACTCGCTGCCGAACGCGAAGGCGACGCTCTTCCTCCGGTACGGCGTGACGGTCGTGGATGAAACGACCTACGATGCGATCGGGAGTTCCCGCAGCTGGGCTCGGTTCAAGGATCCCATGACGGGTGTGCCCGTGGACAACGGGGCGCCCGCCGACTTCTATGTGTCCATGCTGCCTACCGAGAACGGGCCCAACGACCGGCATCGGCCGACCTTCACCTTTGCGAAGACGGTGAGTGCCCTGACAGGCGCGCCGGGCGACACGATGCAGTACACGATCTACTTCAATAACACGGACACGGGTCTCGCGAAGAACGTGTACGTGAACGACACGCTTCCCGCTGGCGTGACCTTCGTGACCTCGAGCATCGCCCCCACGAGCATGAGCGGATCGACGTACCGTTGGGTCTTCACGGACGTGCTTCCGAACACGGTCAATTCGATCACGATCACCGCAGTCCTCGACGCCGGTCTGACGGACGGTTCAACCCTGGCAAACGCGGCAACCCTTGAGTACACGGACCAGCTGACGCGGCCCCTCGTGGGTCTGCAGGCCTGGGCGAACCTCACCGTGAGCCGGCCCGTGATCGATGTCGTCAAGACGGTGAGCCCCGCGAACGCGGGTCCTGGGGACGTCGTGACCTTCACGATCTACTACAACAACACGGGATCCGCGCCGGCCGGCACCGTCACGATCCGCGACGTCCTGCCCAGCGGGCTCTCGTACCTGAGCAGCAATCCTGCCCCCACGTGGACCGATGGCCGTACGTTCTACTGGAACCTCACGGACGTTGCTCCTGGGAACTACAGCATCGTCCTCACGGCCCAGATCGACCTCCTGTACAACGGTTCTGAGATCGTAAACTGGGCGTTCCTGAACTACACGACGACGAACGGCTTCGCGCTCGAGTCGAGCAGCGGGTCCGCGATCATTGCGATACCCGAGCTCGCGGACATCCTGTTCGTCGCCCTTGTGCCGTTCCTTCTCCTCGTGATCCGCCGTCGGTTGCGGCGAGGCGAGAAGGAATAGGACGTGGCTGACAGCGTTCCAAGAGCCGGCGGCCGTTAAGACGGCACGGTTCGTCGTCCACCACAAGGATGGACGGCTAGCGTACCTAGGTCGTCGGCTCAAGCCCTCCTGAAGGGAGGGCAAGCTTCCCGCGGGCTCGCGCACCGCA
>CAYGBO010000012.1:20881-30506 GCA_964348145.1 uncultured Methanomassiliicoccales archaeon | reverse complement strand
GGTTCGGGATGGGACCGGGTGTATCCCCGCCGCTTTGGCCGTCAAACCACTGCCGTCCCTGCAGACCGTGGGCGGCCTATTTCAGGGTTTCGCCGGCGTGCCGTCCCCGGTGCGCCGCCCTTCGAGGGACGCGGCTCGGGGTCACAGGGACAGCAGGACGAAGAGGGCGTTGCCCACGAGAAACGCCATCCCGAAGCCGACGAGGAGCGGGATCATGAACGGGATCTTGGGCTGTACCCATGTACGTGCCACGCCGTGCTCTCGGAGGCGCCCGACCTGCTCTGCCTGGTCTTTTTCGCGGCGAGGGAGCAGAACGAGAACGCGCTGTCCCTCCGCATCGATCCGCTCCATGAGCCAAACATGGGGGGGCAAGGTCTCGAGATCCCTCCGGTAGCCGAAGAGGGCCTGGGGGAACCTTAGGTCCCCTCGGACCCCGTTGTAGAGGAGGAAGGCGACCGGAAAGGCGAGGAACAGGATCGCGGCGTCGACGAGCACGACGAGGGAGAAAGGGAAGAACAGGGCCATCGCGGGCTCGACCGTCGGGCCGGGTCGAAAGAGCGGGAAGGGGGATGCGTCCGGGTAGGTGGGGACGAGCAAGGTAATGGCGATCATCGCCTTGGCATCCGCGCCACCGTGGAGCAGCCGCATCCGGTACAAGCCTTGGTACAGGAGCACGAGGAGGGGCATCGTCAGGAGTTGCGCGTAGGCCATCCTCTCGTCAGGACTTTCGTTCACGGCGAGGGCCACGGACCCGAGCATCAGGGCGCCCGCTCCGCCCAGAGCGAACGCACGAACGGGTCGGAAATGAAAACCGCGCTCATCCCGGAGCGGTTCCCCGAAGAAGATCGGGTAGAAAAGGGCCGCTGCCGCGATCAGGAGCGCATATCGCGGGAGGCCTGCGCCGATCACGTTCAGTTCGACGGCCAGGAGCAGGAGCCCCAGGGTGGCGAGGCCGATCCAGAGCCGATTCCCTACGCGGCGCGTGCGCCAGTCCGCCAGGGCGGCGATCGCGAGGCCCGTCGTTCCGGCGACAAGCCGTATCGCCGCAAAGGCATCCACGCGGCCCCATTGGGACCTCGTTATTTCAAGGGTTCGACCTGCATCTCCACGCAAGCAGTGGCGCTCCCGTCATCGGGGATCGCAGGACGGCTCCAGCTTCCCCAGAAGTCCAAGGGCCACGTGGCCGGTCCGGGCCGCGCCGTTGCGCGAAATCGCCGTCCGATTACGATGTTCGGGCGACGTCGCTGGCCCGCGCGGCCCTCTGTGTGAGCCCGTTCGAAAATCACCGGCAAACGACTATATACACCAAGGAGGATGCCATCGCTGTCGAACGGTTTTATGGTAGGAAAACGAGGCGGGACAGGATGACGGAACCGAGGCGCATGAAGGTGAAGGTCTGCCTTGTCGGCGAGCACGCCGTGGGGAAGACTTCCCTGATTCGTCGATACGTCCTCGATGAGTTCGACGACCGATACATTGTCACCCTCGGCGCCAAGGTGAGCAAGAAGGAAATGCTGCTCGAAAGCAAGGCGAACTCAGGCGTCCAGATGGACATGACCATCTGGGACATCATGGGCTCGAAGGGGTTCCGGGAGCTCCTCCGGGAGGCCTACTTCCACGGCGCGCAGGGAATCCTGGCAGTCTGTGACATCCTGGGTCGAGTCCGTCTTCCGCACGGTCGGCGAGATCCCCGTCGTCTTCGCAGTGAACAAGGTGGACCTCAAGGATCAGGCCGCCTTCAGCCAGGAACAGGTGAAGCAGGCGACGGAGGCCTTCGATGCCCCGTTCTTCCAGTGTTCCGCGAAGACGGGTGAGAGCGTCGAGTCCGTGTTTCGGACCCTTGGCGAGACGATCGCCACGTCCGTCGCGAAACCGACTCCCTAGCCACTCGCGCCATAGGCTCAAGTAGGGGCTCCTTGGTTCTCCGCTCGTGGCCTCCTCGGACGAGCCCCACGGAGTCCGCGTCCGCGTCACGCGTGACCTGGGGCTCTTCGACGTCACGATGGCCGCCGTCGGCGCGATGGTTGGAGCTGCCATCTTTCTGCTCGTCGGGGCGACCTTCCTCGTCGCGGGCCCCCTCACCCTGTGGAGCGTCGTCCTGGCGGGCCTCGTCGTCCTTCTGTCGGGGATGGCCTATGCGGAGCTCGGGTCCGGACGACGCGACGCGTCCGGCGGGGCCTACACGTGGGTTCGCTCCGCCCTGCCCGCCCCAAGCGGCTTTCTGGCGGGGTGGCTCTCCTGGGGAGGGCATATTGCCGCGTCCGCCCTGAGCGCCCTGGGCATCGGCGCCTTCCTGATCGAATCCCTTCGCCCGATCCCCGAGGTCCCCATGGGCATGCCCTTTGAGGCCCGTTGGATCGGGCTCTTCGTCCTTGGCGTTTCCGCGCTCCTCCACCTCGTTCGGTTCCACGTTTCCGTGCGGGCCTTGGGTCGAATCAACCTCACGCGGATTCTTCTGATCTTGTTCCTCGCAGGCATTGGAATTGCGTCCCTTCTCGTCCCCGGTGCTCCCCGTGGTCCGGGGTCCGTCGCTGCGGATGTGACCCTCGTGAATCTCGTCCTCGGCGCCGGCATCTTCTTCATCGCGTTTCAGGGGTTCGAGGTGATCGCCCAGCTTGCCGACCAGACAAAGCAGCCTGAGAGGACGGTGCCCCGGGGGATCTTCCTCGCCGTCGGGCTCGCCCTCGCCATCTATCTTCTCGTCTTCGTCGGCATCCTGCACAATGTGCCCACGCCGGATCTCGACGGCTGGCCTGAATGCGTCGCCTGCGGTGGGACGTCGTTGGATATCGTCCTTCTCGGGTTCGGTCACTTCCGGCTCGGTGAACCGTGGGTTCGCGAGGCCCTGCTCGCAGTCGGAATCGTCTCCATGTACGGCGCCCTGAACGCGAACCTGACCCTCGCGGTGAGGACCGCCGTGGGGATGGCCCGCGACGGCCTCCTGCCACGGTCCCTTGGGCGGATCCGCGGGAGGGAGGTTCCCCCTCTCGCCCTTGCCGCGGGAGCCGCAGGGGCCGGCGTCGTTCTCTTCCTGAGTCTCGAGACGATAGCAATTCTTGCGAGCTTGGCGTTCCTCGTCCTGTTCGGATTCGTGCACGCCTCCGTGATTACCATCCGGCGCCAAGAACGACGCAGCCTCCCGGGATTCCGTGTGCCCTTGGTCCCCGCCGTCCCAATCCTCGCGATTGCGGTGAACCTGGTGGTCGTGTTCATCCTCGTGGGGTATCCGGCCCCACCCGGAGGCGCGGGTCTGGCACCGGGCATCGTTGCAGGCTATCTGGGAGTGATGTGGATCGGCGCGGGTCTCATCCTCCATTTCCTCTCCGCCGGCCGCAGGGCCGCGCGTCGTCCCCCCGCGCCCGCTCGAGGAGAACTCTCCGACGTCATTGCGACGCACGAGGAGCCCGTCGAGCTGGAACGCTACCGGGTCTTCCTGCCCCTCCGAGAGTTCGGAAACCACGAGCTCGTTGAATTCGGAGCCCGTGTCGCCTGGGCGCGAGAGGGCGAGCTGAGCCTCCTGAACGTCGTCGAGATACCGCGGAACTTGCCTCCCAAAGCGATCCGCTTCCGATACGTGGACGATCGGATCCGGGGACTGCAGAAGCTCGCTCGGATTGGAACGAAGCTCGGGGTCGACACGCGCCCTGTCGTCAAGATCGGATACAAGGTCTACGAGATCATCCTCGACACGGTCCGTGAGGAAGCCGTAAACCTCCTTGTCGTGGGTTGGCGAGGGGCGCGCATTGAGGGGGACCGCCGCGTTCTCGGAAGCAACATCGATTATCTTATCGAGAACGCGCCGTGCGACGTCGTCGTGTTCAAAACCCATGGCATGGAGCGCCCCCTCCAACGGATTGTCATCCTTACAAGTCCGATATGGAGCGTCCGAGGCATCGAAGACTTCGTCCTTGTCCTCGCCGAGGCGGATCGACCGGTGATCGAGGTCTTGGGCCTCGCGGCGGACGTCGAGGAGGCGGAGCGACTCAAGCAGGAGGCTCTCCCCTTCCTACAGCGGGCCCAGGAGAGGGGGCTCACCGTGGAGCACAAAATCCTGTACTCGGTCAACTGGGAGTCTATGGCGATTCAAGAGAGTGCGGACGCGTCCCTCCTCGCAATCCGGGCGTCCTCGCCCGCGGGAGTTCGCCGATCAGCTTTGAATCCGATCGAGAATCGGATCGTGAAGCTCGCGAAGTGCCCGGTTCTCATCCTCCGGGCGGAACCGACCTAGGTTCGCCGCGGGGAGTCCTCGGCAGGATTCCCGCTGACGCAAACAGGTCTTGAATCGCGTAGATGAGGGCCGATTTGATCTCCCTCATCCTCTGAGGCTGATTTGTGTACGCGAGGAGTTCGTACTGGATCGTGTCCCCCGTCAAGTCCTTGCCGAGGGCCTCCGGCGGTGGCTCGTCCACAATGCCCCCCGTTTCCTTCGCGGCCTGCAGGAGCAGTTCGTGCACGCGATTGTGTTCAACATCGAATCCTACTGAGACATCCACGAAGATCGCATATGGTTTCGACCGGCTGAAGTTGATCACGGGTTCATGGACGAGACGCGTGTTAGGGATGCTGACGCGCTCGCCCCTCACTGTCTCGACCTGGGTGAGCGTGAGGCTCATCGAGACGACATCACACACGAGGCCGTCTCCGACCTTGATGCGATCTCCCACGTCGAAGGGGTCCGCCCGCATGAGGGTAACACCCGCAAGGGCATTCCGAACGGCGTCGAAGGCGAGGATCGCCAAAAGGACGAGAACAGCCACAAAGGCGATGGCGAAGACGAGCAGCCGTTCCGGAGACAGGAGGAGGTCCAGGAACAGAAACAGGATGACAACCGCGCTGATGAGCCAGACCGCGTAGCGGGCAATTGCCTTAAACTCGTCGACGACGTGTGCCGAGAATTTCCGGGTGCGCCGTTTCATGTCCTCGAAGATCGACTCGACGAAACGATCCGCAACAAAAACGACTACGACGGCTATGATGGCCTCGGCGACGAGGGCCGGATCGGGAGACGGCAAGGTTCCGAAGTTGGCCTGGATGAACTCTTGGTCTCCGGCCGGGAGGGCTCGGATTGCACCGAGAACGGCAACGGTCAAGGCCACGATGTAGATCAGGTACTTGAGCACGATTTCCGTGAAGGCAAGGGCACGCGGGGGTGCAATCCTTCGGGGTTTCGTCTTCAGCTCGCCGCGGAGGAACGCGGCAAACCGATGGAGGACCCTCACGATGAGAGACGCGGCAAACATCACGAACACGAAGACGAAGAGGGCCGGAACCCGAAGGAGGAAATCCCGCAGGACAGTCCTCAGGTCCTCTGACTGCGTCTGCGCGATGGCCAGGACGATGAGGGCCATGAAGGCGATCCATACGCCCTCGAGGACCCGGTGAACGAAAGCGAGGGTCTCCGCGTCGATCCAGCGGCTCTCCAAGGTCTTGAGGTACTCGAAGTACCGGGACAACCAGGCGAGGAACCACATCATCGCGGCAACGATTAGGACGACGGCCGCGATCGCCGGGAGAAATTGGACGAGGTCCGCGAGGGTGTCTCCTTGGGCTTGGAAGGGGAAAAGTTCCACGGGGCGGCAGATAGGCCTGGTGATATAAGCGTTCGGTCTTCCAGTTGGATTGCGGCCTCGTCTCGACGCCCTACGGACGCGAATCCTGTTGGCCCTCGGCTACACGAGGGTTACGTCGACGGCCTCGACGCTTCCAACCCCTGGGATTCTGGCGAGTGCCGCCTCGAGGCGCTCTGAGCCGCCTGCGCTGTCGTCTACCATGGCGACGGCCACGATGGCCTTGAGGCCGAAGGCCACGGGTTGCTCCTCGAGGCCGCGGAAAGAGTTCTCGAGGATCCTTTGGACGTCGCCCTTGAGCGCATCAAGGTCGACTTCCGGATTTTCTGGCATGATTCGAAAGGTCACTGCGACGGATCCCATGATGATCTCTCACGGTCCCTCAAACGAACATGCGGGACACCGGTACGGAACGGATTGGTCCCGGCACCGCGCGCAACGTCCCACCGTCGTCCCTCCGCAACTCGGACACAGGAAGGTTGTCGTCCCTTTGCCGACAAGCATCGCTCCGCAGGAGGAACAACTCGTACCCGAGGAAGCCACGCTCGGGAGAAGGGAGGGTTTCTCTAAAACGTTACGTCGCGGTCCCTTCCTGTCCGCTTTTTCATAGAGATACCACCATAATAAAGGGGATATCCAAGAGGGCGAGGTTCCTCGCAGAGGCCATGAGACCACAAAGTTTAACTAGAGCGGTAGATTAGCTCGCGGGTCGCATGTCGCCGCCGCTAGCCCGAGGGCCCGTAGCTCAGCTAGGTTGGACGGCGATTTCGTCGCCCCTAGAAAGAGCATCTGGCTTTTAGCCGCATCCCGCGGAGGGGACGTGGAGAGAGACCAGGTGGTCCGGGGTTCGAATGGGCCCTGCGGGACGCGGGGTCCCGAAACTCCCCGCGGGCCCGTACGGCGACCGGCCGAGTGGCATGCCAGGTGCAACCAGGTCGCCCCAGGGAGGACTCCCTTGCGGTTCAACGTCATGGAGCATCAGCTAGTACCAGAGCATCGCCTCTTGGCCGAAGAAGACGCGGATCGGATCCTGAAGGCGCTCCGAGTCACCCGGGATCAGCTCCCGAAGATTCGTCGGAGCGATCCCGTCATCCAGGTGCTAGAGAAGATTGAAGGTCCGATCGACGAGGGGCGGATCATCCGTGTCACGCGGATCAGCAACACCGCGGGGGTCTCCGAGGCGTATCGACTGGTCATCGGGAGGTAACGCATGCGCGAACTCATCGACGCGTTCTTTCGTGAGCGCTCTATCGTAAACCATCACATCGCCTCGTTCAACGACTTCCTGCCTACGATTGACAATCCAAGCTCAAGGATGCAGCGCATCGTAGACAACCATCGGTCCTCCCCGGAGGATGAGCGCCGGGGAATGATCAAGCTCGACGAGGATCGGACCGAGGGCGATGTCATTGAGATACAGATCGGCCGGAAGCGCGACGAACGGGGAAGGACGGACCCGGAGGCGAAGCCGTCGGTCACTCTTGGCCTGCCCGTCGTGAAGGAGGCGAACGGCGCGACCCATCCCTTGACGCCCATGGAGGCCCGCCTCCGGAACCTGAACTACACGGCGCCCATCTACCTTGATTTCACGGTCATCGAGAACGGGATCGAGAGGGAGCCAGAGCGTGTCCACATAGGGAATCTCCCGATCATGGTGAAGTCGAAGCGTTGCCTTCTTTTCAAGGAGAACCTGGAGACGGAGGGGGAACTCACCCAGGACGAGTACCAACGGAAGCTCATCGAGATGGGGGAGGATCCCCACGATCCGGGCGGATATTTCATCATCGGCGGGACCGAGAGGACCCTCATTTCCCTGGAGGACCTAGCCCCCAACCGAGTCCTCGTGGAGTTCAACGAGCGATACGGGCGCAAGGTTGAGGTCGCGAAGGTCTTCTCCCAAAGGGAGGGGTACCGGGCCCTCACCCTCATGGAGAAGAAGAAGGATGGGATGCTCATCGTCAGCGTCCCCACGGCCTCGGGCCAGATCCCCCTCATCATCCTCATGAAGGCCCTGGGGATGGAGAAGGACGAGGATATCAACAACGCGATTGTCTCGGCTCCCGGCATGGCCAATATCGTCTACGCGAACCTCTACCCGCCAAACGGCATCAACTCGAAGGACGACGCGATCAACTTCCTCGAGAAGAAGTTCGCCACGGGCCAGGCGAAGGAATATCGCACGAAGAAGGTCGAATCGATCCTCGACCGGTCCCTCCTTCCGCACCTAGGCGATACGCGGGAGGACCGCATCAAAAAGGCAATCTTCCTCGGCCGGGTCGCGCGCACCGTCCTCGAGCTGTCCCTGGGCAAGCGGCGAGAGGACGACAAGGACCACTACGCGAACAAGCGGCTCAAGCTTGCGGGAGACCTGATGGAAGACCTCTTTCGCGTTGCCTTCGCGAACCTCGTCAAGGATCTGAAGTATCAGCTCGAGCGGTCCTACGCGCGGCGCAGGGAACTCAAGATTTCCTCCGCGATTCGACCGGACCTGCTCACCCAGAGGCTCCTGCACGCCCTTGCCACGGGGAACTGGGTCGGCGGTCGCGCCGGCGTGAGCCAGCTCCTCGATCGTACGTCGAACATGTCAACCCTTAGCCATCTGCGCCGGGTGACGTCGCCCCTCACGCGGTCCCAACCCCACTTCGAGGCCCGGGACCTGCATCCGACCCAGTGGGGCCGACTCTGTCCGAACGAAACGCCCGAAGGTCAGAACTGCGGCCTCGTGAAGAATTGTGCCCTCGTCATCGATGTGTCCGAAGGGTTCCCGGACGACGAGGTCAAGCTCTTGCTGGCAGATCTGGGCACGCGGCAGGTGCGAGGCCAGCAGACCCAGTTCACCCGCGTGTACGTGAACGGAGATCTCGTCGGACTTCATGAGGACCCCGCGGTCCTGGTGTCGGAGATTCGTGAGCGGCGCCGGTCCGGCCTCCTCAGCCATGAAGTCAACGTGCACTACGACGCGAACATGGGCGAGATCGTGATCAACTGCGACGAGGGTCGGATCCGGCGTCCCCTTCTCGTAGTGAAGGACGGACACCTCGTACTGATGAAGAAGCACCTGGAAGACCTGGACCTGGGGCGATCTCGTTTCTCCGACCTCGTCCGGAACGGTGTGCTAGAGTGGGTCGATGCGGAAGAGGAAGAGGACACCCACATCGCGATCTACCCTTACGACGTGCCAGCCCGCTGCAAGGAGTGCAAACACCCGTTGAGCCGCAACGACGTCGCGTGGTCGAACCTGGGCGGCCGGGAGGAGGACGTCGAGCTCGAGTGCAAGTACTGCCACAAGCCGTTCCGGCTGAAGTCCGTAGTCACAAAGGGTACGACGCACCTCGAGGTCGACCCCCTCGTCATCCTCGGCGTGGCGGCCGGCCTCGTCCCCTATCCGGAGCACAACTCCTCTCCGCGCGTCACGATGGGCGCAGGGATGGCGAAGCAGTCCCTCGGCCTCGGATCAAGCAACTACCGCCTCCGGCCCGACACCCGAGGCCATCTCCTCCACTACCCCCAGAAGCCCCTGGTCCAAACGGATTCCATGCGGTACGTATCCTTCAACGAGCGGCCCGCAGGCCAGAATTTCGTCGTCGCGGTCATGTCCTACCATGGCTATAACATGGAGGACGCCATCGTGATGAACAAGGCCTCCATTGATCGGGGTCTCGGTCGTTCCTCGTTCATGCGAACGTACCGTGCGGAGGAGCGCCGCTATCCGGGCGGTCAGGAAGATCACTTCGAAATTCCCTCTCCGGATGTCCGCGGCGCCCGAGCCGACCTCTCCTATGCGAACCTGACCCCCGACGACGGGCTCATCTCGCCCGAGGTCCAAGTCACGGGTGGCGAAGTGCTCATCGGAAAGACGAGCCCCCCGCGCTTCCTCGAGGAGGAAACGGACTTCCTCACGCCCCAGAAGCGCCGGGAGACGTCGATCACGGTTCGCCATGGCGAATCGGGCTGGGTTGACTCCGTGATGCTCACGGAGAGCGAGAACGGATCGAAGCTCGCGAAGGTGAAGGTCCGGGACCTGCGGACACCCGAACTCGGGGACAAGTTCGCCTCCC
>CAYGBO010000012.1:17849-20871 GCA_964348145.1 uncultured Methanomassiliicoccales archaeon | reverse complement strand
CGACGCGCCCGTACGGAAACGGCAAGACGCCGAGCTCGCGCAAGTCTCCGGTCTCGTAGAGCAGAATCTGTCCCTTGCCCGGCACGGCCAGAAGGGGGTGATCGGCCTCATCGCTCCCCAAGAGGACATGCCCTTCACGAGCCAAGGGATCGTGCCGGACCTGATCATCAATCCCCACGCGATCCCGTCCCGGATGACCGTCGCCCACGTGCTGGAGCAGATCGGGGGCAAGGTCGCCTCCTTCGAGGGCCGCTTCATCGACGGGACGCCCTTCAGCGGCGAGCGTGAGGAGGCTCTTCGAAAAGCCCTCGAGCAGAACGGCTTTCGGTCCAACGGGAAGGAAATTCTGTATGATGGCAAGACGGGGCGGATGATCCCCGCGGAGATTTTCGTGGGCGTGATCTACTACCAGAAGCTTCATCACATGGTGTCGGGCAAACTGCACGTTCGCTCCCGCGGTCCCGTGCAAATCCTCACGCGACAGCCCACGGAGGGTCGATCCCGGCAGGGCGGACTCCGGTTTGGTGAAATGGAGCGGGACTGCCTCATCGGTCACGGCGCGGCGATGGTCATCAAGGACCGGCTCCTCGATGAGTCTGATGGGACGGTCCAGTACGTCTGCGGCAACGTGGACTGCGGGCACTTTGCGATCAAGGACCGGAAGGGAAATCTGCGATGTCCCGTGTGCGAGAACACGTCGAAGATCTACCCGGTGCAGACGTCCTATGCCTTCAAGCTGCTCCTGGATGAGCTGCTGTCCCTGGGCGTGGCCATGCGGCTCCAGCTGGAGGACCTCAAATGATGTCCCTACGGGGCGTGACGAAACGCATCCGGGCAATCCGCTTCGCCCTCCTCAGTCCCGAGGAAACCCGCCGGATGTCCGCGACGAAGATCATCACGGCCGACACCTACGACGACGACGGCTTTCCGATTGACATGGGCCTCATGGACTCCCACCTCGGCGTCATCGAGCCGGGTCTGCGGTGCAAGACGTGCGGCGGAAAGGTAGACGACTGCCCGGGCCACTTCGGCCATATCGATCTCGCGATGCCCGTGATCCACGTGGGGTACGTGAAGGACATTAAGAAGCTCCTCCAGGCCACGTGCCGCAAGTGCGGCCGGCTGCTCTTGACGAAGCAGCAGGCGCTCGAGTACATGGCGGAGATCGAGCAGGTCGAGGAGCTCGGCGGAGACGTGTCCGACGTGGGCCTCGTGACGAAGGAGACGGCGCGGGAAGCGACGAAGCGACAACGCTGCCCGCATTGTGGGGAGGAGCAGGGCAAGGTGACCCTCGACAAGCCGACGACCTTCCGCGAGGACGGACACAAGCTCACCCCGAAGGAGGTCCGGGAACGCCTCGAGCGCGTCCCCAATGACGATCTCAAGGTCCTCGGGATGAACCCGGAGGTCGCCCGGCCCGAATGGATGGTCCTCACGGCACTCCTCGTTCCCCCCGTGACGGTCCGCCCCTCCATCACCCTTGAGAGTGGGGACCGGTCGGAGGACGACCTGACCCACAAGCTCGTCGACGTCCTGAGGATTAACCAGCGACTCCGCGAGAACCGAGATGCGGGGGCGCCCCAGCTCATCGTGGAGGATCTGTGGGAGCTCCTCCAGTACCACATCACGACCTACTTCGACAACCAGACGTCGGGGATTCCCCCCGCTCGACACCGCTCGGGGAGGCCCCTGAAGACCCTCGTCCCACGCCTCAAGGGCAAGGAGGGGCGGTTCCGATCGAATCTCTCGGGCAAGCGCGTGAACTTCAGCGCGCGCACGGTCATCTCGCCAGATCCCGTCCTCTCGATCAACGAGGTCGGCGTCCCTGTGGAAGCAGCCCGGGAGCTCACGGTCCCGGTCCACGTCCAGGTGCACAACCTCGACATCGTCAAGGAATGGGTCCGGCGCGGTCCCCTTCCCCTGGGCCCCTTCGGGGAGTACCTCCCGGGCGTGAACTACGTGATCCGGCCGGACGGCCGGCGGATCCGGGTGACGGACAAAAACGCGGAGGTCGTCGCGGAGGCGGTCGAGCTCGGGTTCACCGTGGAACGCCAGCTCGTGGACGGAGACATTGTCCTCTTCAACCGGCAACCCTCTCTGCACCGAATGTCGATGATGGCCCATGAGGTCCGCGTGATGCCCCACAAGACGTTCCGCTTCAACCTGGCCGTGTGCCCGCCCTACAACGCGGACTTCGACGGGGACGAGATGAATCTGCATGTCCTGCAGAGCGAGGAGGCTCGGGCCGAGGCGCGCGTCCTGATGCGCGTCCAAGAGCACATCCTGTCGCCCCGTTTCGGAGGCCCCGTGATCGGTGGGATCCACGACCACGTCACGGGATCCTTCCTGCTCACCTACAAGGACAGCCGCTTCACCCGCGAGGAGGTCACGTATATCCTGAGCAAGATCGAGGTCCAGGACCTGCCCCCGCCCGACTTGAAGAAGGGCAGTGAGGAGGGTTGGACCGGGAAGCAGCTGTTCTCCGCGATCCTGCCCCCAGATCTGAACATGACGTTCAAGTCATCCATCGCGCCCCGAGGGGAGACGGGCCTGAAGGAGCTCCGAGAGGAAGACTCCCTTGTCGTGATCAAGGACGGTCGGATCACCGCCGGTACGATTGACGAGAACGCGGTGGGCGCCTTCAAGGGAAAGATCCTGGACAAGATCGCGAGGGATTATGGCGCAGATCGAGCGCGGGAGTTCATCGACCGGGCGACGAAGCTCGCGATTGGCGCGATCATGGTCCGGGGCTTCACGACCGGGATCGACGACGAGGACATCCCCGATCAAGCGAAGAAGCAGATTGCCGAGGTCCTGAGGCGTGCCGTGGAGGAAGTCGAGGGCCTCGTGGAGGCCTACAAGCAGGGGAAGCTCGAGCAGATGCCCGGGCGGTCCCTCGAGGAGACCCTCGAGGTAGAGGCGATGAAACGCCTTGGCCGGGCACGGGACCGACCTGCTCCTCATCACTGAAGATTCGATGACCAAAGTAGGAACAACGCCGGCGGCTTCAGCCGCATCGTTA
>CAYGBO010000012.1:17019-17839 GCA_964348145.1 uncultured Methanomassiliicoccales archaeon | reverse complement strand
GTCCGGGGCCCGGGGATCCATGCTGAACCTCTCTCAGATGGCGGGTTGTATCGGACAGCAAGCAGTCCGTGGGGAGCGTCTGAGCCGGGGGTACTGGAACCGAACCCTACCCCACTTCCAGAAAGGCGACTTGGGCGCCGAGGCGAAGGGATTCGTGAAGTCGTCCTACAAGTCCGGCCTCCACCCCACCGAGTACTTCTTCCATGCGATGGGAGGTCGCGAAGGCCTCGTGGACACCGCCGTTCGGACGTCCCGGTCCGGGTATATGCAGCGCCGACTCATCAACGCTCTCGAGGACTTGAAGGTCAAGGAAGACGGGACCGTCCGGAACACAGCGAACACGATCATCCAGTTCCGGTTCGGGGAAGACGGCGTAGATCCCTCGCGGAGCGTGCAAGGCAGGGCTGTCGACATCGATGACATCCTCCATGAGGTCCTCGGAGAGGAACCCTCTTGGAAGGAGCGGCTCCGGGAACAAGAGATGGCCTCCTACGGGCTCACGGAGAAGGACATGTACGTTGAACTCACGGACGAGGAGATTGACGTCGAGGAAGAGGAGTCCCTGTCGGAGGACTAGAGGTGGCGCGGGCGGCGACGATACAGGCACTTCGGAATCGTGGGATTTCGAAGAAGACGGCGGAAACCCTCGCGGATGCCGGATTCACCCTCGAGATCCTGAGCCGATCCAAGGTTGAGCGCCTCAAGAAGTTCGTTCCCGAGAAGGAGGCTCTCAAGGTCCTCAAGAAGGTTGGAGCGCCTGTTCCGGCCGGTGCTCTCCGGGGTAATGAACACCATAGCGTTGGGAGCCAGCGTCATCAGG
>CAYGBO010000012.1:0-17009 GCA_964348145.1 uncultured Methanomassiliicoccales archaeon | reverse complement strand
CGGAGTTCCGGCGAAGAAGCGGAAGCCCAAGGCGCCCGTCCGCGTACGGCGAGGCCCACCGAGACCCCGCGCGGCCGAAGCTGAACCCGCGGTGCCCCTCAAGGTTCCCGTGAAAGCGCCCGCACCGACAGATTCCGAGCGGGAGGTGATGGAAGGGCTCAAGGAGATTGGTCAGTTCCTCCCGCGCGCGGTGGTCAAAGAGCTCGCGCGTAAGATCGAGGGCCTCAAGCTCGGCAAGAAGCGTCTTCACGAAGTCCTAAGAAAGGTGTGCGACAAGTACGATGTACATCGAATTGATCCGAACGAATCTGCGGGAATCGTGTCCGCACAGTCCATCGGGGAACCGGGGACGCAGATGACGATGCGGACGTTCCACTATGCAGGCGTCGCGGAGATGAACGTAACCCTGGGACTCCCCAGGCTCATCGAGATCGTGGACGCGCGCCGCGTGCCTTCGACACCGATCATGGAGATCTACGTGAGGTCGGGATACAGCGAGCTGGAGAAGATACGCAGGATCGCCACGGAGATTGAGGTAACGACGCTGGACGACGTGGCGGATATCGAGACGGATCTCGAACACATGCGGGTCCTCGCGTTCCCGGATGACCATCGGATGAAGTCTCGCGGCGTGACTTGGTCCGAACTCCAAGAACGGATGCAGAAGCTCGGGACGATTCAAGAGGTTCGGCGATCCTCCGGGAGTTCAGAAAGGAAGTCGAGGGCGGTCGTCGTCGAGGCGGGCGAGCCATCCTACAAGAAGTTGCAGCGGCTTGTGGAGCAAGTCCGATCGGCGAAGATCAAAGGGATCGATGGCATCCGGCGGGCCATCATCAAGAAGCGGGGTCACTCGTACGTGATTTACACGGAGGGATCTAATCTTGCGAAAATCCTCGAGCTTCCCTACGTTGACGCCACCCGGACGACGACGAACTCGATCCAGGAAATCTATGAGGTGCTCGGCATTGAAGCGGCCCGCAACGCGGTCGTGAACGAGGCGTTCAACACGTTACAGGAGCAGGGGCTGACTGTCGATATACGACACATCATGCTCGTTTCGGACATGATGACGAACGATGGGGACGTCAAGGCGATCGGTCGGCATGGGATCTCGGGCCGGAAGTCCTCGGTCCTTGCCCGGGCCGCCTTCGAGATCACAGCCCATCACCTTCTTCGGGCCGCCATCCAGGGGGAAGAGGACTACCTGGACGGGGTCGCAGAGAACGTCATCGTGGGTCAGCCCGTCACCCTCGGCACGGGAGCCGTGAACCTCGTGTACAAACCCCCCGCGAAGCTGCCGAGGCCTCCGGAGCCGGCGCCCGCTCCTCACGCTTCACCGGACACTGAGGTACCTCCGTGATCGATGTGGCGCGCGCCCTGAAGGTGGCCGTGGACACGGGGGACGTTCGCCTGGGGATTCGTCAGGTCCGGAGGGCCGTCCGTTCCAAGGCCGCGAAGCTCGTCGTCCTCGCGTCGAACTCCCCCGAGGAGGCCTTCCGTGGCCTCGGAGAGACTCGGATTTTCCGCTTCCCGGGCACGAACGTCGAGCTGGGGGCGGCCCTCGGGGTCCCCTTTTCCGTAGCCGCCGCCGCGATCCTGAGCCCCGGTGACTCGCACATCCTCAGCGTTTAGGGGACCCATGGCCGAAGTCACGTTCGACGAAAAGACGATACGATACGTCGCCCTCTTCCAGGACACGACGCGGACGACTGTTGTGGACTGCGTCGATGCGGGAGATCGGCTCATCTTCGTTGTGAAGGAAGGTGACATCGGCAAGGCGATCGGGAAGGGGGGCGAGCACGTCGCTAAGCTCAAGCGACGGATTAACAAGGACATCCACGTGGTCGAATATGCGACGACTCCCGAGAGGTTCGTGGCCAATGTCTTCCGCAATTACGACGTCAAGAAGGTCGACATTGAGCAACGTGGCGATGTGACCCACGCCACCGTGACCGTGGACTCGTCCAAGAAGGGCCGCGCAATCGGAAAGGACGGGCGGAACCTGCGGGTCTCTCGGGACCTGATTTCTCGCCATCACCCGATTCAGAGCGTCAGCGTGGCCTGAGACCGCGTCCAATCCTCACCTCACCTCGCAGCAAACCGTTTATATCGCAGAGGATCATGCGCAAGGGCTCGCGCGTGCGAGCGAAGGGACCCCCACCCTATGGAATCCACCTCCGTGGAGGAAATCTCCCGAGAGGAGGCCTCCCTCCCCCTCACCTTCGCCGAGACCGACCAGGATTTGCTGGCCCGAGTGGGCCAGGACTCGGGGGACGGTCCGCGCGCTTGGCGCTTGAACGGGGACGCCCATCGCCTCTCTTTGATCCAAGGATTCGACCGACTCCTGGGCTGGCCGTCCCTCCGGGGCGTGACCCGCTACGATCACCAAGAGAGGGCCGTGCTCCGCGTCCTTCGGGAGATGCGCGGCCGCGCCATCTTGGCGGACGAAGTCGGGCTTGGTAAGACTATCGAGGCGGGTCTCGTGCTCAAGGAGTACGTGCTCCGGGGTCTCGTCCGTCGGGCACTGATCCTTCCCCCGCCCTCCTTGGTCAGCCAGTGGCGCGAAGAGATGCGGGAGAAGTTCTCGATCGCCTTTCAGATCGCGCGAATCCCCCGGGATTGGCGAGACGAGCCGCTTCTCATCGCCTCCCTCGATACGGCGAAACGAGAACCCCATCGCTCCGCAGCGTGCTCTCTCCCATGGGATCTCGTCATCGTAGATGAGGCCCATCGCCTCAAGAGTCGTACGACTCTGAACTGGAGGTTCGTCGCCTCCTTGCGCAAGAAGTTCATGCTCCTTCTGACTGCGACCCCCGTTCAGAACAACATGGAGGAGTTGTTCAACCTCGTGAGTCTGCTCAAACCGGGTCAGCTCCACACGTACGACGCCTACCTCCGGCGGTACGTCGCGACGAAGGATCGTCGGATGCCCGCGCGGGTCGGTGAGCTCCGCGGGAGGCTGCGAGACATCATGGTCAGGCAGCGGAGGGGCGTCGCCCTATCCCTGCCCCCTCGTCGGGTCCATCCGATCGCGGTCCGCCTCTCGCCCGCCGAGCGGGACCTGTACCGGGGAGTGACCGCGTTCGTCCGCAATGCTTACGGGACCTCCTCCCGCCGGTTGCCCTTCGCGGCGAAACTCACTCTCGTCGTGCTCCAGCGGGAAATTGGGAGCAGCACGTTCGCGGCTGCTGGCACCCTTCGTAAGCTGAGCGAAAGCGCGATCTATGACGAGGAGGAAAGAGACACCCTCCGCGCGTTGTACGATCTCGCCGATTCGATCGACCGGAACGAGAAGGCAATCCGCGTGAGCGCGTTTCTCAGGTCCACCCAAGAGAAGGTTCTCGTCTTCACCCAGTATCTGCGCACCCTGGAGTACCTGCAGCGCGTCTTCGAATCTGAAGGCTTTCACGCAACCACATACCACGGTCGTCTGTCACGGACCGCGAAGGACCGGGCCATCCGCGCCTTCCGAGGCGACCGCCAGGTCTTCCTGAGCACGGACTCCGGCGCAGAGGGTCGGAACCTGCAGTTCGCGCGCACCTTGGTCAACTACGATCTCCCCTGGAACCCCCTGAGGATCGAACAGCGAATTGGTCGGGTGCACCGCCTCGGCCAGGAGCGGGAGGTCCACGTCGTGAACCTCTGGGCCCCGGACACGATTGAAGAATACGTGATGGAACTGCTGGATCGCAAGATCCACATGTTTGAGCTCGTCGTGGGTGAGCTCGACCTCATTCTAGGCAACCTAGATGAAGGGCGATCCTTCGAAGATCTCCTCATGGAGATGTGGGTCTTGCGGGAGGCCGAAGACCGGCGCGCGGCCCTGCGCCGACTCAGCGAGTCCCTGGTGAACGCCCGGGCCAGATACTTCGAAACGAAAGATCTGAACGCGGCGATCCTCGATGCGCCCCAGGAGGAAGCGGCAGCGTGATGGATACCGCCGAACTGGAGGCTTTTGTCCGCGAGTTTCTCGAAGACGTAGGCACCGCCGTCTTGGAGTCCGACGGCGTGTTCTTTGTGAGCGCTGCCCCCGAGATCGCGAAGGCGCTCGGGTTCCCTCCGCAGTTCGCTCTGACCTTCGATCCGGACCTCGTAGACCGCTTTGGCGCCGAGCTCGTGGCTCCCGGAAGCTTTGCCCTCGACCGTATCCTCGCGTTGGCCATGAGCCGGGGACGATGGGACGTCGTCCGGGTCGTCGCCGACCGAGGCTGGGTGGAGAACGTCCTTGAGTCGGCGGGGATCCGCCCCCCGGATGGCTTCCTCCTCTCGAAGGTCCAAACCGACGAGGAACCTTTCCACCTATTCACCTTCCGCCTTACTCTCGTCTCCGACGAAAAACGGGAACGCTTCTACACAATCGTCGTCCCCTTCTCCGAGGACGAAGGCTGGGCCGTGGCGCCTGACTCCTTGGATATCCCGATCCGCCCCGCCACGGTTCCCGAGGCTGTGTGCAGGGTCGACCTTGCCTATGAGGTGGCGGCGCGGGCCCTCCAGAGACTCGCGGCGGGGGAGATCGAAGCGTTTCGAGCGGAGGCCCTTACTCTCCTTGATGAAGAGGTTCGCCGCGTCCTGCGGTATTTCGATCGAACCCTGGGGGAGATTCGAGAAATCGCCCCTGCGGGCTTGTCGGACCTCGTGGGAGCGCTCGAGGCCGAGCGGGACCGCCGTCTCACGGAAGCCGTGGAACGCTTTGACGCGAGGGCGATCGCGTCCCTTTGCGCGGTCCGTCTCGTCATCGTCCCGACGGCCCGGGTTCTCTTGAGACTCCCCGGACACAGCGACGGCGGCGTGGACGTGCGCCTGGATGCGTGGACGAGGCGGGTCCGTGGCCTTTCTTGCGTGGGCTGCGGGGATGGGCAAGGCCCCTGGACCTGGACCGACGTGGGGGACTTCCGCTGCGTGAGCTGCTCGCCTAGGGCAGCCGAATCCGTTCCACCTCGAGGCCGTCCGCCGTAGGGTACTCCTCAATGACGAAGCACGGCCGGCCAAGCCGAGGCGCGAGCTCTTCGAGGAGCCACGGCGCGACCTCGAGCCTCCGGCGCGCCCCATCAAGGCCCATGAGTTCCTTCGGAACGCGATGCACTCGCTCAAGGTCCCGCATCAGCCCGGGGAGGTCCACGCCCTCGACGACTCCCTTGAGCAGTGTGCCGTCCTCCGTGACGACGTCCCATGGCCGTGCGACGGTTTCCGCCCGGCGCCTGATGCGCGCCCGCAGCTGCCAACCATCCTTGTAGCCGCTCGAGCAGTAGTGGACCGTGATCCTCCAGGGTCGGTCGAGGATCCGTCGGGCGACGGGTTCTCCGCCTTTGACGCCGTAGGAGAGTTCGTGCTTGGTCTCGTACCCGCGCGCCTTCATCCGGCCGTAGTTCGCGTCGGAGAACTCCATCTCGTCCAGGTTCACAAAGGAGAGATCCTCCATCTCGGCCCACTCGATGAGCCTGCATAGGTCCTCCTCCCGCTCAGGGACGAGGGGCACTTCGAGCCCCACGGTGATCCCCAGGGAGCGGGCGAGCCTCGAGGCCGGGACGTAGGCGCTCCGTTCCGCCCGGGACCAAAGCCCGGCTGGGACGTGGAAACGGAGTTCGTCGAGCCCGGCATCCGCGAGGTCCCGTATCTTGCTGGAATCCGTCGACATCGTGTATAGATGGGTATGGAACTCAGGTCCGAACGCTTCTTTCAGGAGCCGTATGTAGTGACAGGTCCGATCGATCACCTCGAAAGGATCCCCGCCGGTGATGCCCACTCCCTTAGCGCGGATCGCTCGCGCCTCCGCGAGCACATCCTGATCCCCGGTGACTCGCTTCTCGTCCGCGAAGGTCACGTCTGTGTACATCTTCTCGTCCGAGACGGGGCAATAGAAGCAGTGGAACGGGCAGAGGCCGGTGACGAAGAGGACCATCTTGGCTCCCTCCTCGCACTGCCTGCAGCCCGCGGGGAGTTCCCCGGTGATCTTGGAGCCGCAAGGGCGCTCCGCCACGCGCACGGAACCCGTTCAACCCGGCACGGGCCATAAGCCTTGTCGTTCGTGGCGACGGCGGCAGGGGAACGGTGATGCTTCGGCGCCCGATGGCAAGCTCCTAGACGGGCCGTTTGCACCGGGCACACACGAGCCGGCATTCCTCGCGGCATTCGAGGCAGACGCCATGGAGGAACCGTTCTCGCACGCTCGCATGGTGACAGTCGCTCACGACGGATACCATGTGCCCGCAGTAGTCGCAGAGATGCTGTACGGGCTTCCTTCCGATCACGTATCGCTGGTATGCGAGAAGGATCGCCAGAGCGAGGACGAGGATTCCAATCAATAGGCCAACGATCCATAGGGGAAGGTCAGCTTGAGCTCCTTGAAAGGGGAGCAGTTCCTCGGGGGGAGGCACGGTCCATGCATGTCCCAGAGCCATTATATACGTTGGTCGGGGCCGGCCATTCATGGCGTGAGACCCGTCCGTGGACCGCTTCGACACCCATCAAGACGATTTGAAGGGGCCGCCCGCGGCCGTGGACGTTCGCTCCGAGAGAACAAGCCTAAGTTGTCAACCGCTCTTTCCCTCCTGTGGAATCGGACGATCCGCGCCGCCTCCTCGCTCGGCTTGGGGTTCGGGCGCGCAAGGGCCTCGGGCAGCACTTCCTCTTAGATTCCCGGGTCGCCGCTCGCCAAATCGCTCACGCTCGCCTCAAGCCGTCCGATGTGGTCCTCGAGATCGGCCCGGGCCTCGGCATCCTCACGCAGGCCCTTGTCACGCACGCGAAGCGAGTCGTCGCGATCGAGGCGGACCGCCGGTTCGTTGCCCACCTTCGGAAGGCGATTCCGGAGGTGGAACTCATCCTCGGCGACGCCTTGGAGGTCCCATGGCCCGCATTCGATGTGATGGTATCGAACCTCCCGTACCGCATTTCTTCGCCGTTGACCTTCCGCCTTCTGGACCATCCCTTCGACCGTGCGGTCCTCATGTACCAGTGGGAGTTCGCGAAGCGCATGGTCGCCCGGCCCTCGACACCCGAGTACTCCCGCCTAACCGTCGGCGTGTACCGCCGCGCATCGTGCTCGATACTCGAACGGGTTCCCCGGAACGCCTTCCATCCCCAGCCGCGCGTCGACTCGGCGCTCGTGCGGCTCGAGCCGCGCCCCCCTCCCTTCCCCTTGTCCGATCCCTCCCTCTACGACGCTCTCGCGAACGCTTTGTTCGAGCACAGGCGCAAGACGATTGAGAATGGCCTGCGTCTCTCCTGGTCCTCCTTTGCGGACTCGCGGGAGGCCCTCGAAGCCATCCTCCCCCGGTTGCCTTTCCGAGGCCAGCGGGTGGAGGAACTGCGCCCCGAAGACCTTTCCGTCCTTGCGGACGCGATGCTCAGGGCGAAAGCTTAATGGATGTTCAGCAATAGCGTCTTGCTGCCCTTTTCCGGGGGGGTCCATGGTCAGGAAGAAGAGCCTTTCTGAGTTGGAACACGCGGAGATCAAGCTCCAGACCCTCCTCGAGAAGCGCGGTCTCCGCAACGAGGAGGCGAAGGTCCTCAGGGAGGAGCGGGACCTCGTCCACGCGAAGAAGCGCGAGCTGGCGACGGAGCTGCGAGCCCTTCGAGATCGGCGTGCGGCCCACGTGGCTGAAGCGCGCGAACACCGGGCGACGCGGGACGAGAGCCAGGCGAAGGCGAAGTCCCTCATCGAGATGAAGCGGAAGCTGCGGGGCAAGGCCGGGACGTCCGCAGGGAAGGAGCTCAGGGCAGTGAAGCGCCGGATTGCACAACTTGAGATGGAGCAGCAGACGGCCACCCTCTCCCTGAAAGACGAGGGCAGACTCCTCGAAGAGCTCAAGGCGAAGATCAATGAAGCCCAAGGACTCGAGACGCTGAAGGCGGAGGAGGACAAGGTCGTCCGGGAGGTCCGGGACCTTGACGCCGCGATCGCGGAGCTTTTCGCGGTCGCGGATCGCGAGCACGCGGCCTCTGTGGAAGCGAGCGGGAGGGCTCGGGCCTTCGATGCCGACATCACGGCGCTGCGCTCCGCGATTTCGAGTCTCGCCCTCGAGGGGAACCAGAAGCACGAGGCGTACTTGGAGGCGAAGGCGAAGGCGGATGAGGTTCACGCGAAGGTCGTCGCCATGCGCGAGAAGGTCCTCACGGTCCGGGCCGAGCGTCGGGCCGAGCGTCGGGAGTCTCGCGAACTCCTCCGCGAGCAGAATCGAGGGGTGCGCCGTGCCCTCCACGATGAGAAGAAACTCGAAGAGACCGCCGACGAGGCGTTGAAGGTCCTCCTCCAGAGGGGGAAGGTGGAGATCGGTCGATGAAGGCGGTCGTGCTCGCCGGGGGCGAGGGCACCCGGCTCAAGCCCCTGACCTACAAGAGGCCCAAGCCCCTCATGCCCGTGGCCGGGAAGCCGTGCATCGACTACGTGATCCGCGCCCTCGTGGAATCCGGCTTCCAGGAGATCGTGATCACCACGGCCTACCTGAGCGATACCCTCATCAAATCGATCGGAGACGGCGCCCACTACAACGCTTCAATCCTGTACAGCTTCGAGGAGAATCCCGCGGGGACGGCCGGAGCGGTCCTCCGGGTCGCCAACTTCATCGACGACACCTTCGTCGTGGCGATGGGCGACATCCTCGTCGACGTGGACTTCCGGGCCCTCTACGAGTTCCACCGAAAGAAGGGCGGTCTCGTGTCGATCGCCCTCACGGAGGTGAACGACCCAAGCCAGTACGGGATCGCAGGGGTCGACCGGGCCGGGCGCATCGTGAAGTTCCGCGAGAAGCCGCCCAGGGAGGAGGCCTTCTCCCGGCTCGCGAACGCGGGCATGTACGTCATGGAGCCCGACGTCCTGGATTTCATCCCCGGTGACCAGAAGTTCGACTTCTCGAAGGATCTGTTCCCGAAGCTCCTGTCCAAGGGCCTTGCGTTGTACGGCTACAAGCTCGAGGGCACGTGGATGGACATCGGTCGTCCTCACGACCTTTGGAGGGCGAGCATGGAAATCGTACGGCGTGAGGGTCAACCCCTCCGTCGGGAAGGCGTGACAAGTGAGGGTCCCGTCGTCCTCGACCCAGGGGCGGTCTTGGAGCAGGGTGTGACCCTGCGAGGCCCCTGCTACATCGGCCCTGGGACGCTGCTGCGGCGAGGCTGCGTGGCAGACAACGCATGCCTGTACGAGTCCTCTCGCCTCGAAGAGAACGTCAGGCTGCGCAACAGCATCGTCCTCGAGGGGAGCGTGGTCGGCCGAGGCGCGGAGATCGTGGACAGCGTTGTTTCGCGAGACTGCATCATCGAGGCGGGGGCGAGCATCGCCGCGAGCATCATCGGTGACAACATGACCGTCCGGGCGGGATCCCGTCTGGAGAACGCGACGGTATCCCAGCCCCCTGAGTGAGTGCGGTCTGGGCAATCCAGGGGCAATCCATTTTATAGGGGAGGGCAAATCGGCGCCCAATGCGCCGCGCGCTCGCGCTCCTCGCGGTCGCTGCCGCGCTCTATCTGTTCTCCCTTGCGCCCACCGCGTCCGCGGCCGTCCCCATTCCGGGCACGAACGTCCAGGTCGTCGAGTTAGGTCCGACATCCCAGGTCGTCCCCTTCGGGACGACCGCGAACTTCACGTGGGCCGTCTTCAACGGCGGCCCCGCCACGTACTCGATGAATGTCACCGCGAACGTGACCGAGCCGGATTTCGCGATTGAAGTCGTCCCGACCGACTTCACGATCCCCAGGGACGAGCTCCGCGAGGTCCGGGTCAACGTCAGCGCTCCGGCCAATGGGGAGACGGTCACCGCCACGATCCAGGTCACCTTCACGACCCTGACGCCGACTGCGTCGAGCCTTCAGGTGAATGCGACCCTCACGGTCCAGGCGACCCCTCCGTCCCTCGATGTCCTGACCGCCTTCGTGGCAATCGGGGCGATCATCGCGATTGGCTTCACGGCGACGTGGATATTCGAGCGGACTCACATACCCGACCTCTTCATCCTCATCCTCCTGGGTGTGGTCCTCGGACCTTTCGCCCTCCTGTACTTTGGGATCTCCCTCGTCCCGCAGCAGGTCCTTCAGGCGGCGACACCCTACTTCACGGCCCTCGCCCTGATGATCATTCTCTTCGACGGCGGCCTCAACCTCCCCGTCCTCCAAGTGGTCAAGAGGCTCGGCATCGTCGGCCTGCACACGGGCCTCGCCTTCGTCCTCACGATCCTGGCGGTCGCCTGGGTCACGGTCGTCGTGCTGGGCTACGACTGGCTCGTGGGACTCCTGCTGGGCGCGGCCCTCGGCGGAACGAGCGGGGCCGTCGTAATCGGTATCGTTCGAGCCCTCAAGCTCAGCGAGGAGACGAAGATCATCCTCACCCTGGAATCCGTGCTGACGGACGTGCTCTGTGTCGTCACGGCCCTCGCTCTCATCGAGTTGCTCCGCGGCAAGCCGGGTGCTTCGCCGCCCCTCGTCTTCGCCGACCTGGGCCGCGCCTTCCTCGTCGCGATGCTGTTTGGATTGACCCTCGGCGTGGGGTGGCTCGTCTTCCTGCGGCGGGTCGAGAAGAAGCCCTTCGCCTACATGCTCACGATCGCCGTCCTGTTCATCCTCTATGGTTTCACGGAGGCGTCCGGCGGAAGCGGGGCGATGGCCTCCTTCGTCTTCGGTCTCGTCCTCGGGAACCATGTGGAATTCGCGCGGCGCCTGCGGATGCAGGCGCGCTTCATCGTCGACGATCGCATCAAGCAGTTCCACTCCGAGCTGTCCTTCGTCGTGCGGACCTTCTTCTTCGTCTTCCTGGGTCTCGTCTTCACCTTCCAGTTTGGCGGAGGCTGGATCGTTGCGACGCGCCTCCCCGTCTTGGCGAGTTACAATGGCACGTTCACCCTGTTCATGTTTGGTGTTCTGTTCATTTTCCTCGTGATCGTCGGAGTCCGGATGCTCGCGGCTCGCGTCACGTCGGCCCTACGTTCGAAACCCCCCGCGGAACGCCGGGTTCTCTGGTCTCTCATGGGCCGAGGTCTCGCGGCCGCCGTCCTGGCCTCCCTGCCCTTCACGATTCCAGCCTTCACGTCGCCGACGACCCCAGGGGACCAGTACTATCAAGCTCTCATGGCCCCCTACGAGGTCCAATTTCTCAATATCGCCTTCTTCGTGATCCTCCTGACCGTGGGGGCCACGACCCTGGGCGTCGCGTCCTCTGCGTACGCCCGCGTGAAGCCCACGGTGCCGCCCCTGGTCACTGGGCGCGGGATCGGTTTCCTGACCCAATGGGATCTCGAGGAACTGCAGGTCCATGAGCAGCCCCCCGACGACCAGCTTTGACGGGTGTCCTCATGCGTACCGGAGGACGAGGAGGATGTTCGCGACGGCGACCGCGAGGATTGTGGCGGGGAAGGCTATCCGCATGTACTCTTTCCATGACACTCGGATCCCCCCTTTCTCGGCGACGGCGAGACCCACGATGTTCGCCGACGCCCCGACGGGCGTCGCGTTCCCTCCGAAGTCGGCACCGAGGGCGAGGGACCATGCAAGGGGCGGGAGCGAGAGACCCGGCTGGGCCGAAAGGTCCCGGATGATGGGCACCATCGCCGCCGTGAAGGGGATGTTGTCGAGGACGCTGGAGAGGAGGGCCGACGACCAGAGGAGGATCGACAGCAGGAGGGCCACGTTCCCGCCGGAGAGGCCGCCCAACGCTATCGCGGCATCGTGGAGCACCCCGGTTTCCTCGAGACCGCCGACGATCACGAAGAGACCGCCGAGGAACAGGAGGGTGTGCCAGTCGATCTTCTCCACGAGTTCCGGCATATCCCTGCCCCCGAGGATGAGCACGATGACCGCTCCGAGGACGGCGACGAAGGCCACGATCAGGTCGAGGAGCTGGTGGAGCATGAGCAGGGTGATCGTGAAGGTGAATACGACGAGGGACAGGCGCATGAGCTTCAGATCCCGGACCGCCCTGAAGGGCTCGAACTGAACCTGGAGGAGGAGAGGGTGTGTGTTCGTGCGATGTTCATGCAGCCCCTGACGTCGGAAGTACAGGTAGAAGAACGCCGTGTTCACGCCAAAGACGACCACCGCGATGGGCCCCGTGTTCGTCACGAAATCGAGGAACCCGAAGTTCAGGGCCGTTCCGATGATTACATTCGGCGGGTCGCCGACCATCGTCGAGCTGCCACCGATGTTCGCGGAGGCAATCTGGCCGATCAGAAACGGGGCCGGAGGAAGTCGGAGGACGCGGCAGGCCTCGAGAGTCAGGGACGCCATGAAGATCATGACCGTGATGCTGTCCATGAACGCGGCCAGGAGTGCGGAGAGGCAGGCAAAGAGGAGGAAGATCCTCATGGGTCGGAACTTCGCGGCCCTAAGGGCGTGCAGACCGATCCATCGGAAGAACCCCGATGTCGTCAGGGCGGCGACGAGGATGAACATTCCAAAGATGAGTCCGAGGGCCTCCCAATCCACCACGTGGGCGGCCCTCTCGAGGGTCAGCAAGCCGAGCCCGAGGGTCAGGACGACCCCTAGCAGGACGGCCGTGGTTCGATGCACGCGCTCCGTGACGATGAGCGCGTACACGCCAGCAAGGATGCTGACCGCTAGGACCTTCTCGAGCAGCCCATCCCTTCAGCGGCCGGATGGCACGGTGCTACAAAATCACTTTGTCAACGCGAACTCGCGGAGTTGTGCCGTAGGCGCGGTACGTCGTTTCTGGGCCAACTCCCAGTCTGGCTGGGGCCGCAGCGGTTGCAGTGTCTTGACCGAGACAGGATGGGTTGCCTGCACAAGCCGCGTGGGATCGAAGCGGGTGACGAAGGGACCGGAAGCGAAACAGAAGAAGTCCAACTCCGGGGCGGGTCCTCCTGAAGTGTAGTCGGATCGTAGGGTGTGGGCGTGACTAGCCAGGGGTCTCCGAAGGCCTTGAGGATGAGCAGAATTCCCCCCACGACGTGAGCCGTCTTCGCGGAAGCTCTTCCCTCCGCCCCTAAGTTGTCCGTTTACATACGGCCGTTCCCCGTCGTAGCATGTGTGCCTCGCGTCTCAGGGCGGCCGGAGAGCGCCCAGCAAGGTCGAACGCGGGGACGAGATGGTCCTCCGACACGCGCCTTCAGCGTCGATGGTTTCTTGCGCTGCGTCTCCCTCAGTCTGACGACGAGACGACGCTACCCCGTCTCACGACGGTTTCCACGGCGTTCCCCCCGAGTCGGTATCCAAGGTGGCGAGAACTCGGAACGCGGAGGATGAGGAGATCCGCGACCTTCCCTGGCTCCAGGCTCCCGACCTCGTGTCCGCGGCCGATCGCATGGGCGGCATTGATCGTCGCGGCGACGATCGCTTCCGAGGGGAGCAGGCCGTTGTGATGGCATGCGAGGGCGATGACGAGTTGCATCGACTCGCACCAGCAGTTCGGACTGAAGTCCGTGCCCAAGGCGACGGGCACACCGGCCTGCACGAGCCGCCTGCCGTCGGCGAAGGGCAGCCGTGAGGCGAGGGACGTGGCGGGCAGGAGGACTCCGATCACGCCGGCGCGGGCGAGCCCCTCTACGCCAGCCGTCGACACGTGAAGGAGATGGTCTGCGGAGACGGCTCCGACGTCCGCGGCGAGTTCCGAGCCGCCGGAGCACGAGAGTTCGTCGGCGTGGATTTTCGCCCGGAGGCCGCCCTCGACCGCCTTCGTAAGGATCCGCCGTGCCTGGACGGGGGTGAAGTAACCTTCCTCCACAAAAGCATCGCAAAAGGATGCGGTCCCCTCGGATCCGACCGCAGGAAGCATCTCGGAGAGGACGCAGTCCACGTAGTCCTCGGAGCGATTTTCGAACTCAGGGGGAACTGCATGGGCACCCAGGAAGGTCGGGGCCACCCCCACCTCGGCCGCCTCGCCTGCCCGCGTCGCCGCCCGCAGCATCTTGAGCTCGTCCGCGGTCCGCAGGCCGTACCCGCTCTTCACTTCCACCGTGGTTGTGCCGAAGGCCCTCATGGAGAGCAGTCGTTCTCTCCCGGACGAGACCAGATCCTCCTCCCGCGCTTCCCGCGTCTCTCGCACCGTGTGGAGGATCCCACCCCCTCGGGCCGCGATGTCCCGGTAGCCGAGTCCCTCGGCCTGCCACTGGACCTCGCGCTCCCGCGACCCCGCGAAAATTGCGTGGGTATGGGCGTCCACGAACCCCGGCAAGACGATCTTTCCCGCCGCATCGATCGTTCGGTCTGCGCGCGGATGGCGCGCGAGGACGCGCTGCGTCGTCCCGACGTCCACGACCCGGTCGCCCTCGGCATAGACCGCCCCGTCCTCGATGATTCCGAGATCCGCGGCCGCCTCGCGCGTCCTCGGTGCCGGAGGCCCCCGGAGGGTCAGAAGCTCGGACGCGTGGACGACGAGGAGGGAGGAGGGCCGAGGCTCACCGGCGGACCGAGCCGTCCGTACCTTGTGGGCCCGAGGGCGTCTCATCCGATCCTCCGGACGCCTTCGGATTCCGTGCGCACTGTGAACGCGCGGCCTCCCGCGTCTTCGATGGCGCGGCGGGTGTCCTCCGGGCGATCTGTGAGCGCCACAATGCTGCCTCCGCCCCCGGCTCCCGTGAGTTTCGCCCCGAAGCTGTGCGGTCTCGCCGCGCGGAGGAGCCGGTCGAGTTTCGGATGGCCCACGCCCAGTTTATTCAGCAGAGCATGGTTCTCGTCCATGAGACGGCCTGCGTCGGCGAGGTCCCTCCGTTGCAGGGCATGCAGTCCCTCTAGGGTGATCTGCCCGATTCGCGCGACGGCTTCCGCAGCATCGAGATCCCGATCGACTCGCTCCTTGACGCCCGCCACGAGGGGGCCCGTGGGAGCGCTGATGCCCGTATCCCCTACGACGAAGGTGAGGGAGGGCAGATCGCACCGGTGCAGGGACCAAGTCCGCGTGTCCCGACGAATCGTCCAGAGCAGTCCGTCGGCCTCCTCCCGCCGCACGAGGATCCCGCCGCCGGCCGCGGCGGTCGTCGTGTCGAGAGGACTCGCGCGGCCCTGGACCTCGTGTTCTACCTCGAACGCCTCCCGGGCAATCGTCCTTGGATCGAAGGATTCCCGCAGGGAGTGGAGGGAAGCGAGGGTTGCGACAGTCACCGCGGCGGACGAACCCAGTCCCGACCCGACGGGAATCATGGACCGGATTTCGAACCACAGGGGCCCCGCGGTTTCCGTCCGGGCCACGGCGGCCTTTACGTAGCGATACTTCGGCTCCTCGAGGCTCGCGCCGTCCGCGAGCCAGGTCTCGTGAGGTCGAACGTAGACCTCGGTCCGGAGGTCGATCGCCGTGCTCAGGGCCGGCTCCCCGAAGACGACCGCGTGCTCCCCGAAGAGGATCAGCTTTCCAGGGGCCGACGCCGCGGCCATCGCGCGCGATTCCTCGCCCCGAGGCTTAATCCTTCCGGCTCACGCGACCATTTGGTCTCGGCGGCGTGCCGACGCGAGGTCCTGATAGCCCGCAACGTCGCCCGTTCGGGGGCGAATCTTCTTCAGCGCCTCGTCGAAGTGCTTCTTTGAGATTCGCACCTTCTTGATCGCAGTTTCGTCCAAACTCGGAACCTGCGAGGCGTATTCCCGGATCGCGAGCATGGACGCCTCGTTGCAGAGCGCGGCGAGCTCCGCGCCCGTGTACTTGTCCGTCCGCTTCGCGAGTTCGTCGAGGTTCACGTCGGGGGCGAGGGGTTTCTTGCGCGTATGAATGGCAAGGATGGCTTTGCGCGTATCGAGATCTGGGGGCGGGATGTAAAGATGCCGATCGAACCGGCCGGGCCGCAGGAGCGCGGGATCCACGAGATCCGCCCGATTCGTCGCCGCGATGATCGTGACGTTGTGGAGTTCCTCAAGCCCGTCCATCTCCGTAAGAATCTGAGAGATTACCCGTTCCGTGACCTGGCTGTCCGCGGACATCCCCCGGACCGGCGTGATCGCGTCGATTTCATCGAAGAAGATGATGCAGGGGGCCGCGGCCTTCGCCTTCCGGAACGTCTCTCGGACCATCCGCTCCGACTCACCGACCCACTTGCTCAGGAATTCAGGCCCGCGGACGGAAATGAAATTCGCCTCGGACTCCGTCGCCACGGCCTTCGCGAGCAGAGTTTTTCCTGTGCCCGGAGGTCCGTACAGAAGGATTCCCTTCGGGGCTCGAGCGTCCATGTGGGCGAACAGGGTCCCCATCCTCAGGGGCCACTCGATGGACTCCCGCAGCTCCTGTTTCGCCTCGTCAAGGCCCCCGATGTCGTTCCAGTGGACGGTCGGTTGCTCGATGAGGACCTCCCGCATCGTCGCGGGCTCCATCTCCCGAAAGGCCTGCAGGAAGTCATCTCGGGTAACCTCGAGCTTCGCGAGAACGTCCGCGGGAATGTTGTCCACTGTGAGGTCGATGTCCGGCAGGATTCGCCGGAGGGACCTCATGGCGGCTTCCTTCGTCAGGGCGGCCACATCCGCTCCAGCGTAGCCGTGCGTGATCGAGGCGAGCTCCTCGAGCTTGATGTCCTCGGCGAGAGGCATCCCGCGCGTGTGAATCTGCAGGACTTCAAGGCGGCCGTCCCGGTCCGGAATGCCGATTTCGATCTCCCGGTCAAATCGTCCGGGTCGCCGGATGGCCGGATCCAAGGCGTTGGGTCGGTTCGTCGCGCCGATGACGACGACCTTGCCGCGAGCCTGGAGGCCGTCCATCAAGGCGAGGAGCTGGGCGACGACGCGCCGTTCCACCTCCCCAGTCACCTCGTCCCGTTTCGGCGCAATCGAGTCGAGCTCGTCGATGAAGATGATGCTCGGCGCGTTCTCCTCCGCCTGCTTGAAGATGTCTCGGAGGTTCTCCTCGCTCTGCCCGTAGAACTTCGACATGATCTCCGGGCCAGAGATCGAGTGGAAGTTCGCGTTCGTCTCGGACGCGACCGCCTTTGCCAGGAGTGTCTTCCCGGTCCCGGGCGGTCCATGGAGGAGGACGCCCTTCGGCGCTTCGACCCCGAGGCGCTCGAAGAGTTCGGGATGGCGGAGCGGGAGTTCGATCATCTCCCGTACCTTTCGAACTTCTTCCCCGAGACCGCCGATGTCCTCGTAGG
>CAYGBO010000011.1:52698-54117 GCA_964348145.1 uncultured Methanomassiliicoccales archaeon | reverse complement strand
GCTTCATTTCACGTTCCGTCGTCGCGCTCACCCTTGATCTTCAGGAATCGAGACGGATCTTTGGCGTCGAGGCGACGGACGCTGCGTCCGCTCGAACTTGGTGGAGTGCCAACATCGCCCCCGGCTGCTCCCAGAAGGGCTCGATCGAGGCCGCGTGGGAAAGCTTCATGATTCAGCAAGGAGGAAGTGCCACGACGGTCGGCCCCTACGACATCGCGAACGCTTATGAGTGGTGGTACGCGCCTTTCTACACGGAGTTCACAGCAACCGTAGCGGAGGACGGGACCACGACCGTGACAATTGACCACGCAGCTTGGGGGACCGAGGTCCTCCTGGCACGGTGGTTCTACTGGGGCGCCACCCCCTACTACTCCAAGTCGAGCGCGAACTATCTCGACTCGTCGAAGGCGGCCGGATGGTGGGGCATGGAAAGTCCGTGGCTCGAAGACTTTTCATTTCGAGGGCAGCTGAACGCGTCAAGTATGGACTTCACCCTGTCCAGCGTGATCCAGTACCAGTTCCGGGAGATTTCCTTGCCCGGACCCGATGGCAGCCTCGACCAAGTCGATGACATTCCCGTCTGGTCCTGGGGACCCACGCTCGCAGACTATGTCTGGGCGGGTGAGTGGGGGTTGGACAACCACGCCTACTCGGAGCTTGAGCGCTATTCCAGTGACACGTATCTTCACAGCGCTCCGGGGTCCCTGCAGTACGGCCAGCGACTTCGCTATGATTACGTGCCTCACACATGGGACCTGAAGCCCGGGCGGATCTGGATCTTCCGGTTCCCCACAAGTTCCGTGGTCTTCCACGACCCGAACCTCACGCCGATCGGGGCCCATCCGGCATGGGGCCAGTACGTGAAGTTCGAGGCGGAGATGGCATTCCCGGAAACGTTCCCCTTCGCTTTCGGCTCCTGGGACCCAGGCACCCACGTGCTAAAAGTATACGGCCCCCTCGTCACGGGAGGCCCCATCGGAACGCCCCGGGGGGGCTATCCGGTTCAGCCATATCCGGGAATCAACTTCAAGCCTTGAGCCCCGGTGCCCATACCTCTGAGGCAGGACGGAGGCTTCCGAGAGAGCGACGACGACTAGAACCGGAAGAGGGCGCCACCACTGCCCTTCTGCACCCTGTTCGCCAGGAAGGTGAACACGATCGCGATCACGATGATAAGGAATGATGCGGCTCCGAGCTCCGGTGTGGGGATCTTCCGTGCCATCATGCTCCACATGAGCACCGGAAGGGTCTCCACCCCTTGGCCTTTCAGGAAGATTGTCACAATGAGTTCATCGAAGGAGAACGTGAAGGCCAGAAGAGCCGCGGAAACGAGGCCGGGCTTGATGACCGGAAGGGATTGCTCCTCGGTGAGGAGGCGCGTGACCGTCTCGTTGCGAGTTATCGCGGGGACGGCGGGGG
>CAYGBO010000011.1:52441-52688 GCA_964348145.1 uncultured Methanomassiliicoccales archaeon | reverse complement strand
AACGTAGTCCACTCATTCGCTCCCAGATCCATCGCCGCCTCCTCGAGGGAGCGGTCGAATTCGCGCAAACTCACGAGGAGCACGACGACGACGATGGGGATTGTGAATGTCGTGTGGCCCACGATGATGGACTCATAGCCGGTTTCCCACGTTGTGCCGAGGTAGGGAAACAGATAGAGGTCATTGAGAAAGGTGATGAACGCCAGCGTGGCCACGCCCAGCACGATGCTGGGGATCACGAGGCCAG
>CAYGBO010000011.1:51001-52341 GCA_964348145.1 uncultured Methanomassiliicoccales archaeon | reverse complement strand
CGGCGTCGGTTGAGGGATGTACCAGCGCAAGGAGAAGCCGGTCCAGACGATGAAGTTGTTCGCGTCGTTGAACGAGAAGATGACCACTTGGGAGAGAGGGACGTAATAGGAAAGCAGGACGATGATCGTGAAAGCGAGCAGGATGCGTCGGCCGTGGCGGGACGAGATTCGATCGAGGAACTTCTCCCAGCCAGCCCGGACGGGGGAGCCCATTGAAATCTGCTCGTCGGCAACGGCGGAGGGTTTCGGCCGGCTGGCCCGGCGGGCATTTAGTCGGTCGGAGATCCTTGCCCGGACTCCTGAGAGGGCCCGCTGCAGCCGAGTCCTTCGACCGACGGGCGAGGCGGCTTCTTCGGCGTACATCGAGTAGAGGTATATGATAACTAGAGTTGCGACGAGAACGATGACCGAAGCGGCTGCTCCGGTTGGCAGATTTCCCAGGACCAGGAAGTGCATATAGATGTAGTTCCCGATCATCTTCCCTTCGAGGCCGGCCAGAAGCTGTGGCTCGACAAAGGATCCAAACGCCACGATGAACACGAGGATGGATCCTGTGAACACTCCCCTGAAGCTCAAGGGGAATGTCACATGCCAGAATGTTTTCCAGTTTCCCGCTCCCAAGTCTTGCGAGGCGTCAAGGAGTTCTTGATCTATCCGCAACAGGGAGGTGAGGATGGGCAGGATCATGAAAGGAATCCAAATCCAGATCAGGGCAGGTATGACGATCTGGTTCGATCCATACCCGAGATTCTCGAACACCAAGTCTGCGAATGTCGACGCTCCAACGCTGTCGAAACCCGATCCGATGTACCCTCCTCTCTGAACCCACGGCAGGAGGGCCCATATCATCACGACGAAGCTAATCCAGAATGGAATGATCACGAGGGAAACCAGTACGCCTCGACGTGATTCGGACGCAATCCGTGCAATGTAATACGACACTGGATAGGCCACCGCGAGGCTCCCGAGGACGACTGCGACCGAGATGAGCGTTGTCCGAAGGGTGAGCGCCGCCACCTGTCCGGCAGGCTCGAGTGCATCGAGGTAGTTGGCCCCCTGGTCATAGACGATCGCGAAGGTTTTCTCGCTGACAGTCGAGAACCCAAACATGAAGATGATGGCCATGGGCAGGATGAGAAACAGGATGAACCAGAGGAGGGCCGGAGACGAGAGAAGGGAGCCCTTCAAGGGTCCCTTGCCTGAGGTGTAAAGAAAGATCCGGCGAATTAGCTGGCCCGGGATGCTTTGTTTCGTAGTCGCCGCCACGATCTCAGCCCGCTTTCAGTTCAAACCAAAGAGGGTTGTAGAGTGCCAGGAGGTTTCTCAGCCCGATGTCCTTT
>CAYGBO010000011.1:39330-50969 GCA_964348145.1 uncultured Methanomassiliicoccales archaeon | reverse complement strand
GATACAGACGCGGATCATCTCGCATGTCGTACCCGTTCGGAAACGCTTCCAGGGCCTCATACACCGTCTTGTTCGGCGTGGAATAGAGGTTCCACTTCGTCAACTTGTCGTGCTCCTTGAGGTCATGTATGAAATCGATGAATGCGTGGGCCAGCCAAAGATTCCTCGACTTGCTGTGAATGGCCGCGCAGTCGATCCACCAGGAGGCTCCCTGCGGGGGGATGATATAGTCCACGGGATACTCGACGTTCTGATCAGGCCGGATTGCGTACATCATGTCGCCCGACCAAGCCTGGTTCACGTAGGCGCTTCCGGCGCTGAGGGTCGTCGTCTGGAGCGTGCTGTTGTAGTCAAACATTGGTCGTCCACTGGGGTCCGTTCGGCGGATACATGCCCGTTGGACTCAGCCCCGCATCAATCTGCTCCTGCCATCCCGCCTTCTTGAAACCCGCCATGAGCACATCGCGTTGGTCATCGAGGAGGTTCATTTTCTTGCGCATGTCCAGGCTGCTGAAGCCGGGTGTCTGCGGTTCGTAGGTGTCCATCCAGAACATGTCCATGCCGTGGACCTTTGCCTCGTCGATGGGAATCTTATCCTTGCGAATTCCAATGCCCGTCGTCCCCCAGAAGTAGGGGACGGAGACATAATCGCCCGTTTTGTCGTGCAGGTCGTACGGATCATCTCGGGGGACGTCGAGCAAGTCTGGGTTCAGATGCACGAAGTTTGGAATCCAATCCCGATTAAGGGTATAGATCATGTCGGCATTCTTGAACAAGTCCACGTGAGTGTTCGAAGGGAAGATCAGGTCATAGCGGCGTTTGTTGATTGTCAGCCACGTGAATAGCTCTTCGTTGCTCGTGTATACGTCCCACTGAACTTCCACCTTGAGGCCATATTCGTTCAGCATATGCGCCTTGTAGTTCTGGAGAAAAGACCCGGGCCAGTAGTCATACCATTGGGCAACCTTCAGTACGTACGTCCTGGTCTTGTCTAAGTCATTCGGACCGGGCACCTTGCTATAGTCCACGATTCCGGGCTCGATCTCCCACTCGGGCACGGGCTCCTCGGGACCCCTCACGATTCCCATTGCTGAGAGGACGCCCATGCCTGCAAGGGTGCCGGATACCGCCGCTCCCGCGGACCACTTGATGAAGTCGCGACGTGTGTACCGCCGCATGAGTCTCTGCTCCCTAGGTACGACCGCGTCAACTTTCAATGGCCCGCCCATATATAACAATTAGGTTGCGTGCCGAAGAATCATTGGGAGCGTTGCCGCTTGTCGTGCGCCCCTGTGGCCCCCTCGCTTGTGACTGCCTTCCACAGCCTCTCGGCGAACCCTACCGTTTCCGAGGATCGTGCCCGAACGGCGAGTCGGACGTTGGCCGTAGCCCGCGGTTTCTCGTTCCCTTTAGGTTCAGCTGAGCGTCAATGACAGGTAGGTGGGGTCGCTAATTGGGGTCGCTTTTTTATATGCCATCCTCCATCCCGCGCTCACGGTCTTCTTCCGGCAGGAGCAGGGTACCATTGGCATCACCTGAGGAGTCCGCCCCGAAACCACCACCGCCTCCCGCGGGGGCGGGGCGCACGAAAATGCTTGTCCTAGTGATAGTGGCCGTCCTCATCGTTGTCGCTCTCGCGACTGTTGTGATCTTCCTCTTGTCGGCCCCCCCGCCGCAGCCGCCTGAGGGACTCGATCGCGTGGAGATTTCGCTTCAACCCTCCGTGACCACTCTCGACCAGCGAGAGCTCGTCGTTGCGTCAGCGAAGGCGATTGACACGCAAGGTCTCGATCAGACGAGCAACGCGACGAGCATCGTCTGGTCCGCGTCGCCTGGATCTGCGGTTCAGATCCAGCCTTCGGCCGTGCCCTGGACCGTTCAGGTCACCGCGATGGAACCGGGAGCCGTGAATCTAACGGCCTCGGCTACGTGGCAGGGGTCGACTGTGACCGGATCCCGGTCCCTATCGATCCGCGCTCTTCAGCTCAACCTTACAACGACAAAGTCAATCGTACGGGTGGGAGCACCTTTCCTCCTGACCGTCAAAGCCATCAGGCCCGATGCTACGACGGCGACGACCTACATGGGTGAGGTCAATTTCACGTCAGACGATCCCCAGGCGACGTTGCCTGCTAACACAACTTTCAGCGTATCGGACCTGGGAAGAAAGGACTTCACCGGGGTTGTCATTCGAAAATCAGGAGCCGTTCGGATTACCGCCAAGGACACCCTCATACCGACCATTGTGGGCACGATCGATCTCACGGGGAACAGACTACCAGTGCCCAATTTCACCCTCACGGAGAACCCCTTTAATCCCCTTGAAATTACCGTCAACGGAACGCCATCCTTCGACCCGGATCCCGGAGACTCCATCGTCGCTTATACGTGGAGCTTCGGCGACGGCAGTCCGCCAGTGAGCACGGCCGTTGCGTCCCATACCTACGCGTCCGCCGGCACATATACGATTCGCCTGACGGTTCAAGACAGCCGACAAGCTTCGAACTCGACGACCCGGTCGTATGTGGCCAGGGCTCGACCGACAGCGAGCTTCGTCATTGCGGGCTTGGTGCCAGCAGGCGCGGACGTCTTGCTGCTTGTCAATGCATCCGCATCCAGTGACCCGGACGGTACAATTGTCAACTACAATTGGACATGGGGGGACGGGAACTTCACGGACACTGCGAATCCAGAGACAAGCCATCTGTACAATTCGAGCTTCGTCAACCAGTCCGTGACCGTTGTCCTGGTCGTGACCGACAACGACGCACTCACGGGGACCGCTTCCCGAAGCGTCACGATCACGCTGGTCCAAGTGCCACCGGTGGCGGTCTTCAGCATCTCGTTAGTTGATCAGGCGAACCGGACTGTCTTCGTTGATGCGAGTGCGTCCTTCGACCTCAACGCAAACCTGGTTTACTACAATTGGAGCTGGGGTGACGGGAGCGCGCCGACGAATCTGACGGTGCCAACAGCCAGCCACGCGTACGCTTCCGATGGCAACTTCACTATCAACCTCACCGTCGTGGATTCGACGAACTTGAAAAACTGGACAGAGCAGGCTGTAATGATCCTGCAGCCGGATCTTCCGCCGAATGCCGCCTTCACGGTCACGCGGACCAAGTTCCACGTGGATGTGGATGCAAGTGCCTCGACGGACCCGAACGGGGACATCGCGACCTATGAATGGAACTGGGGTGACGGAAACACGACCGCACCCTCGGCGAGCCCTCTTGCCGCGCATGACTACGCGGTGGCCGGGCTGTATTCGATCATCCTGACCGTCCGGGATGCAAAGTCCCTTAGCGGCACGACGACGAGGAAGGCGTCCGTCGCTTCGTCCACGATCGACTATGTGTATTACGATTTCTTCAACGTCCCGTTCGGTGATTGGTGGGACTACCGAACAGCTGTCTACGGCGAAATGCCGATTATGGCGGAGTGCTTCAACCAGACTTCGATTGACAATGGGGTCTGTGTCCCCACAGATGCCAACATCTCAGACACGCCCTCCTACCCGTACACGTACTGGTACCCGCTACCGGGAAACATCAAATGGGACAATCCGAACAACAGGCCCGAGATCTACGCCCCGTACCGATTCCGTACGACGGGCGTGGACGTTCCTGGATACAATCTGTCGGAGCCCGTATTCCTCCCCGTTTTCAATTACTCCGCGGCTCCCGGGGCAACGCTGGACTTCGACTGGCGCATGCAGTACATCGACACGGCCACGGCGGACTTCCTGGCCACCCTCTTCTGCCCGGGAACGGCCCGTACCGATCTGGATGGTTGGAACATCCGGTCCGTGATCAACCTCACGATGGACCTGCAGCAGTCACGCCGGATCTTTGGCGTCGAGGCGGCCGATGCGGCATCGGCGCAGGCGTGGTGGTACAACAACATCGACGATTTCTGCTTCATACGGGGACCGATCGAGACGGCCATCGACACGTGGTTCATCCTCATGGGCGGATCCGCGGCGCAGCTTGGAAAGTACGACATCGCGAACGGATATGAATGGTACTACCAAGCGTTCTACACGCAAATGAACGCGACCGTTGACCCGGACGGAACGACCCATGTGACGATCGACCACGCAGCCTGGGGTACGGAGGCCCTCCTTGCCCGGATGTTCTACTGGGGCAATGCCTCCTACGTGGAAAGCTATCTCAATTCCACAAATGCGTCGGGCTGGTGGGGCATGGATCTCGCCTGGTGGGAGGACCTCAACTTCACAGGCAGTCTCGACGCGGCGGGTCTCAACTTCGGTCTCTCCAGCGTGATGCAGTACCACTTCCAGCTGCAGACATTCCCCGGTGTGAACGGCGTATACGATCAGATTGACGACGTTCCCTACTGGTCGTGGGGGCCGTGGCTGAATGACTATGTGGACAACATATTCCCCAAGCACCAGCTGTCCTACTTGGACCGCTATCCGGGTTTGACCTATGTTCACTCCACGCCGGGAGGTTTCAACTACGGGCAGTCCAGCGCGTACGATTACACGCCGATCAGTTGGAACCTCAAGGTCGGGCAGACCTGGCACTTCGAGTTCCCGACGGGCGACGTCGTGTTCTACGACCCGAATCAGTCCCCCATACCCTCGAACCCCAAGAAGGATTTAGTGCAAGTCTTCGCTCCCTTGAAGCTGCACTCGACGAACCCCGCCGGGTACGGTGACTGGGACGCCCAGGCCAAGACGTGGGATGTCCTTGGACCCTCGGACACGGGCGGGCCCGCAGGAACCACCGGTCCGGACGGGATTGCGGGGACTGCGGACGACGAGTATCCCTTGGACCCCTGGGGGATGATTAACCTCACCTGGGATCGCGGAGGCTCCCTTCTCGTCGCTAGCAGCTTCCTCGAGGCCCTCGTATATGCCCCAACAGATCGCCCTGCGGCTTCGGCAGCCGTCCTGCCGCAGGCTACGACGGGGGTTTCTGTGGCTGCCGCCGCGCCTGTCCGAGTTCTCGACCTGTTCCTCCGAAGGAAGGACTAGGCCACGGGCCGTGTGTGAATGACGGATCTTCGCCAGGCCCAGCGAATGCCAGGATGAACTGCGCGGATACGCGGCTGGCCGCTAGGTTCAAATAGGGACTACGCGGTTTCTGCCGGCCGCAGATCACAACGACACGTTCCAGTGAACGACTAGGGCGGAAGGTTTGGGGATTTCTATGGCGGAAGGGGCGGGCGGAACTGAAGCAGAGATGCCGGAGGAGTTGCCCGAGGAAGCTCCGAAGGGCAGGGGCAAGATCACGAAAATCGTCGCCATCGCGGTCGCGCTCATCGTGGCGGGCGTCGTTGTGTGGTGGTTCGTATTCTCGAATGTCGCCCCCGTGGCGGATTTCGGCCACCAATCCGTGGACCTACGTCTCACCGTAAATGGGGAACTGTCTCGCGATCCCGATGGCACCATCGCCGCGTATTCCTGGGACTGGGGCGATGACACGCCCCTGGGCACGGGAATACGCTCGGCGCACGAATATGCGCAAGTCGGTACCTACGTGGTGACCTTGACAGTCGCTGACAACCGCGGCGCTTCGGGCTCCGCATCCAAGTCCGTGCTCATTGAGATTAAGCCGACGGCCGTTTTCATTGCGCGGCACGATCGCTTTACTGTCTCCTTTGACGCGTCAGATTCCTTCTCGTCTGGGGGCGCCGCCATCACGAGCTACTCTTGGGACTTCGGCGACGGCGAAACTGCCACGGGACCCCTGGTGACCCATACGTACGCGACCCCCGGTCGAAGGACCGTGAAACTTAGTGTGACCGACGCCGGCGGACTTGTCGGAAACGCAACGCGGTATGTCAGTCCCGCCGACACCACAGTCGACATCCTCGCTGACCAATTGTTCGAGGCGGGTTGCCCGTACAACCCGTATTGGGAGCTTCGGAAGGACAGCTACGGAGACGTCCTGCTCCGGAATGAGGTGCCGTGCACGTCCTTCTATCCATGGGTTCTCTTTAACGGACCCATCGAGTTTCAACCTCTGAATCCGTCGGACGTGTACAGCATCTACCGATGGGATGTGCGTGTTAGGAATCATCCTGGATACACCCTTGACGAACCGGTCCTCTTGCCGGTCTTCAACGCGTCCGTATCCCCACTGCCTGATTCCTATATCCAGCTGAACCTGACCTTCGACTACCTGAACTCATCCACGTTCGCCCTGTATGCCGGAACGCCCTTCGCCTTGAACGATGCTCTCTCGGACGGGTTTGGATACCTCGTAGAAGGTAGTGTGACGATGGACTTCGAGATGTCCAAGCGAATCTTCGGCGTCGTTGCATCCAACGCGACGGAGGCCCAGGCGTGGTGGAATGGAGCCACCCTACCTGGCCGTCCTGCAGGAACCCTCGAAGGCCGGTTCGCATCATGGCTCGAGAGTATGGCCAACACGAAGTACGACATCTACAACGCCTTCGAATGGTTCTACCAGTCGGACATCACCGACCTCAATGCGACGGTGGCTCCGGACGGCACGACGACCGTGGCGGTGTTCATCGACGGTTGGGGTTATGAAACTCTCCTGGCCCGCTGGTTCTACTGGGGCAAGGCGGACTACAGCCAGGCGGTCAACCTGCCCTACGGGAGCATCGAACCAGAAGGATGGATGCCCATGGAAGCATGCTGGTGCGAGGATTCCAAGATCAACGGGAGGATTGCGAGCGGCTTGGACCTCGACTATGAAACCCGAATGACGTACCACCTCGTTGCCTCCGCCGACCCGGGCGCGGACGGGCTTTGGCGGACAAGCGACGATCTGGCCGCGTGGGTCCTCGAGCCGTGGCTCATGGATTACGTGCCTCGGCTGGGGTCTGGCAGCATCGCGGAGGATGGGTTCGGGAACTCTGAGCTCTTCTGGTACGAAGGGCAGACTTCCGTTTACACGAGCCCGGGGAGCTACTCCTATGGGCAGCCCTACGAGTACACCGTGGCGATGGCTCGGTGGAAATTCGACGCTGGGTCCACTTATACGGTGGTTGTCCCGCGTTTAGATGTCCCTTGGTATGATCCGGCCTTGTCGACGTGGGACCCCGATGCTAAGATCGGCAGGTATACGACTTTCAATGCCCCGATGACCCTACGGAGTGTGAAGCCAGCGGGTGATTACTACCTCTGGGATGCTCGGGCCAAGGTGCTCTCCCTGGCAGGCCCCCACGACTGGGGGACGACGAGCGTGCCCCTGCAGGGGGCACCCTGGATCGAGTTCGCTCCTGAGACCGTAGGGTAGGTCCCACGCGCCACGCTCCCTCGACCGATTTGGGAGTGTATTCCCTTTCCCGTGTCGGCGGACCGTCAAATCAGAACTTGATCTGCCGCCAATGATCAAAATACTTCAGGGTGTTTCTCACGCCGACATCGTGCTGGTACTCCGCGCGCTCGAGGATAGGCGACCCCTGGTAGCCGCTCGCAAAATCGGAATAGATGCGAGAATCCTGGCTGGCCGCCCATGTGTACGGACTGCCGTCGGGATAGATTCCCGTGAAGGTGTATGCGGGGTCCTTCTCGAGCAACTCGAAGGCCCACGCGTTTCCGGTCGCATAGAGATTCCATGAGGAAATCGTGGCCTGGACCTGAGGGTCTTGGATGTAGTCAACGAATTCATGGGCGAGCCACAGTTTCTCGCTCTCCCTGTGGATGACCTGCCCGTCGATCCACCGGGCGCCTCCTTCCTTAGGAATGAAGTAGTCGACGGGAAGGTGCTGATTTGAATTTGGTCGAACCGCATACATGATGTCGCCGGACCACGCCTGATCCACCCACCGCTCACCGCTCACGAGCCAGGGACCCTGCTGGGGTGTGTTGAAGCCCCACAGCGTGTCTCGAATGGAGAGGAGCCAGTCGGAACTCTCCCGGAGCCTTTCGCTCCCGATCTCGTTGCCGGATAGCTGGTACACCCCGTTCCACGGCGAGGCCGGATTGTGAGTGATCCCGGTGGGTTCCCCTGTCACAGGGTCGACCCGACCGAGCCGCTCCTGTTCCTTCCAGCCCACGCGTTTCAGTCCCGCCGTGAAAACCTCCCTCATGTCGTCCAACATCATCTTCTTGTTCGTGAGGTCGTAGGTCCTCCCCGTCTTCGGGTTCGTGTACGTGGCAAGCTCGAAGACCTCCCAACCCAAGCGCTCGATATCCGCCTTATCAAAGATATCGCTTCGGTAGCCAATTCCCGTCGTGCCCCACTGGAACGGAACTGCGAGGAGCCCGTTCTGCTCCGTCCACTCCTTTCCCTCCGGATGCGCCTTCTGAGCCGGATAGAGCGTCGTGTTGCCTCGGTACGCATGAGGGACGGCGGCGGCGTCGCGGAAGTCGAAGCCGGCCGCGTTGTTGTAACCGTTCGGATAGACGGGATAGGTTTCCTGGGCCGGCAAGGGGGGGAGCCAGGGAGTCGCGTGGGCCTCGTCCCGCGGGTTGGGGATCGGGTCTGGCACGCGTCCGAATAGGTTCAGATAGTTCGGGATCCAGTCCCGATTCATGTTCACGATGAGGCCGGCCTTCTCAAAGGTCTCGACCGTGTAGCTCGAGGGATACATCACGTCGAACTTGCGTCCCGTTTGCGTGACCCACGTGAAGAGCTCCTCGTTGGAGGTGTAGATGTTCGATGTCCATTCCACGCGGACCCCCGACAGGTCCCACTTGTTCTGCATGTACGTCCCGAAGTTCGTGATGACGATTCCCGGCCAGTAGTCGTACCACTGTGCTACGCTCAGGACGCGGGCCTCGGGAGGACTGTTTCGGATATCGTTTTCAAAACCCAGTTCCGAGGGTCCCCAGGAAACTTCCTTCAGGATTCGGTAGTCCACCACGCCTGGCGCGGTCTCCCAAGGCTTCTGGCCGTACTCGAGCCATCGTTGCCACCCTGAGGGATAGACGATTCCGGAGTACGCTCCGACGGCAGCCAAGCCCCCGATCGCCGCATACTTGACGAAGGAGCGACGCGACAAGGGTGTCCGGTCTTTTTCCTCTTCCATGAAAGCCCCGCCCCCGTTCCGGGAATCTGAAAGAAGGCCAAACGCGTGCCTGCTTTAAAGCTTGCCCCTCCTTCGGTCTACCCTCCAAACTCGCCCCAGGTCACGCGCCCTCGTAGGATTCCGGGAATCGAATCCGACGGCAGCTGGGGGCAATTCCTTGAAGGCCGGGCCGCTGCACGCCGACGGAACGCACCCCGGTCGTCTTTGGTCGGGAAACCCTGGGGGAGTGGGAGCACCCTGCGGATACGCGGCGTGTCGAGGGCCAAAGGCTTAAAAGTTATCTCACTCTTCCCCATTGTTTGGTCGGGAGGAGTGTGACCGCTCCACAGGGTTCGCGGGAGTCGGCCGTTCCGTCGAAGGAGCGCCGTGTCGGGCTCGCTCGACGCTTGGCAAGGGTGACGCGCAGCTCATCCCAAGTCCGGCTTCGTGTCATCCTTTTCACGCCGGCGTTCTGGCTGTCCTTCTTCCTTGTCGTTCCGCTCGGCTTCATCGCTGTGTATGGTCTGTCCTTCTATGATGACGCCTACGTCCTTCACATCTGGCCGTTCGATCCGGGGAATTATCTGGATGCCCTCTCTCTTGGCTCCGGCGCCATCGTGCTCCCGCTCTTGATCCGGACCTTCGGAATGGCCGTTTTGACGACAGTGGTATCCCTCGTGATCGGGTACGCCATGGCCTACTACATCGCTCGGATTGCGAAGGAGAAGTGGCGCGGCTTACTCATGGGCCTCGTCGTGATTCCGTTCTGGGTGAGCTTCATCGGCCGCATCTATTCCCTGGACCCCTTCTCCAATGACAGCTCCTTCTTCCACGGATGGCTCCACGCGAACTCCCTCGGCTTTCTCAGCAGCCCGATCGCCGGACTTTTGCAGAAGGGAACCCCCCAGATGGTCGTATTCACCCTCATGTACGTCTGGTTGCCATTCATGGTCCTCCCCCTGTTCGCGTCCTTGTCCAAGCTGGATCCTCAGCTGCTCGAGGCAGCCTCTGATCTTGGGGCAAGCCGATGGAGGGCCTTTCTGCACGTCACGATGCCTTTGACCTACCCGGCGATGATAGTCGGGTCGATCCTGATCTTTATCACTTCCTCGGGAGCTTTCGTCGAAACGGAGATGGTAGGTGGCCTCGACTTTCAGTTCATCGGGAACTACATCCGGGATCAGTTTAGCCTCATCGGCGGGCTTCCACAAGCCTCCGCTTCCGCCCTTTTCATCGTCATCATCACGGTTCTCCTGATTAGCGTCTACCGTCGGTATGCCGAAATCCATGAGGTGGGTGAAACGGAGGTCAAGTCTCGGATTCTCGCTCCGCTGTGGTTGTTCATGAGATCCACTCTCAGGAAGAGATTCCCGAAACGGGCTCCGGAGCCGACAACGATGTCTGACGGCGGCGATGTCTCACGCTCCGGCTCAGCCCGGGGAGCTTACGCGGGGCCGATCCGCAAGACTTCCTGGGAACGAGGTCTCGACATCGTAACAGAGAAGGGCGGGAAGATTATCCTCGGTGCCGTCACGTTGGTCATGCTCCTGCTCTTCTTCGTGCCTCTGATTATCGTCGCGATCTTCTCCTTCAATGGCATCGATTCGGTCATCATCTATGAGGGATTTTCGCTCCAATGGTGGACAGGGGGCCCGACTCGGGACGGGCTCTTCGACGACCCCGCGGCGCTGGATTCGATCAAGAATAGTTTCCTCGTCGCCTTCCTGTCCTCCGTCATCGCGGTCGGCGTCGGTTTGTGCGCGGCCTACGCCATCACCCGATTTCGTTTCCTGGGTCGCGGGACCCTCCGGACGATGATGTACCTCGGCTTGGTTGTGCCGAGCATCGTCTTGGGCATTTCTCTGGCCATCCTGATCAGCTTCCTCAACGACTACCTGCTTGCGCCCCTGTCTTTGGGGTACGGCTTCGTGGCTCCCGTGCGCTGGGACTTCGGGCTCGCTTCCATCGTTGTGGGTCACGCGACGTTCAACATCCCCCTGGCCACCTTGGTCTTGCTGATCAGCTTCCGTGAATTTCACCGAACTCTCGAGCAGCCCGCGATGAACCTAGGAGCGGACGAAATCACGACGTTCTTCCGAGTCACGCTTCCGAACATCATGCCCGGGATCATCTCTGCGATGCTCCTAGGATTCACGTTCTCCTTCGACGAACTCCCCGTCACCCTCTTCCTCATGGGAGGCGGCGTGCAGACTCTGCCCGTCCTGATCTACGGTCTAATCTCCAAGAAGATCCTCAGTCCAAGGGTTAACGCCGCATCGACGATCGTACTCTTGCTTTCGTTCGTGTTCATCTTTGTGCTAACTCGATTCAGCAAGCGTGGTGGACAGCTGTTTAGGATCTGATCGCATGGAAGTAGAATCGTAGGGGAAATCGGTGCTATGGCTGCATACGATGTAGAAGTGAAAGGCGTGTCTAAGGTCTTCGACGAGAGCGTCACCGCGGTGGATGACGTGTCGCTGGGCGTTGAGAAAGGGTCTTTCTTCACACTCCTCGGCCCCTCCGGAAGCGGGAAATCGACGCTCCTCCGTATGATAGGGGGCTTGGAGAAGCCCACGAAGGGACGAGTGTTCATCGGCGGGAAAGACGTCACGGAACTGCCACCATACGAGCGTGACACGAGCATGGTGTTCCAGAGCCTCGCACTCTTCCCTCACCTGACTGTT
>CAYGBO010000011.1:39020-39241 GCA_964348145.1 uncultured Methanomassiliicoccales archaeon | reverse complement strand
GCCTTTGGACTCAAGATGCGGAAGGTGGCAAAGGATATCCTCGTAAAGAGAGTGAATGAGGCGTTGGACCTCGTGGAACTTCCCCATCGGAAGTATGGAGGCCGAAGGATCACCCAACTGAGCGGCGGGGAACGGCAGCGAGTCGCCCTGGCTCGTGCCCTCGTAACGGAGCCTCGAGTTTTGCTTTTGGATGAGCCCTTCGGCGCCCTTAACCGGAAGCT
>CAYGBO010000011.1:2993-38959 GCA_964348145.1 uncultured Methanomassiliicoccales archaeon | reverse complement strand
GCCCTCACGATGTCGAACGTCATTGGCGTCATCAACTTGGGGAAGGTCGAGCAGATGGGTAACTCGGAGGAGATTTACGAGCATCCGTCGACCAAGTTTGTGGCAGGCTTCATCGGCGAGGCGAACATCCTCGGGGGCACGGTTGAGGATACTCAGGATGGGCAGGCAGTCGTTAAGCACCAGGGCGTCAGGATTGTTGTCCAGTCCAACGAGGCAGAAGTCGGCGAATCTGTCTTCGTGTCCATACGTCCTGAGAAGATCCGTGTAGGCCTCGAGGCAGATCGGTGCAAGAACGTCTTCGAAGGGCGAGTCACCGACGAGGTCTACGTTGGCTTGGCGAGTAGGGTGCAGATCGAACTCAATGAAGGACCGAAAATCACTGCGAACGTCCAGATTGCAGACATCGGGCAGAAATTCGAACTCGGAAGCCGCGTCAAGGTGGGCTGGGAACCCGCTAACTGCATCGTCGTGAGGCGCTAGGCCAGTTCGCGGGCCGATCTGCGTATATCAGCGATCGGTCCACTTGCCTGAGGACTTCCTGCTACTGGGGCCACGGGCTGCGGCCGATGTTTATCATCACAGTCTTCAGCTCAGAGAACGCGTCGAGGGACCAGCGTCCCGCGATCCTGCCTAGGCCGCTGTTCCGGAATCCGCCCCATGGCGTGAAATAGTCCCACGAGTACACCGGCTCATTGATGCAGATCTGACCCGACTTGAGTCGCTTGGCTGCTTCCATGGCCACTCGAAGGTTCGACGTGTGGATTGCCATGCTGAGGCCGTATCGGGGGGCGTTCGCCAGCTCGATGGCATCGTCGAGGCGCGAAAACTCGAACACCGGGGCGGTGGGTCCGAAGGTCTCCACGGTGTTGAAGAGCATCTCCGGAGTCACGCCGTCGATCACCGTGGGGAGGTAGTAAAGATCCGTCGGCATCCCAGTCACTCTCTGGCCCCCGGCCACAACCTCGGCTCCCTTCTGCAGCGCATCCTCCACATGCCGTTCCACCTTCTCGAGGGTCGGAAGGTTGTTCATGGGTCCCATGTCCGTGTCGTTGTCGAGGGGGAAGCCGACTTTCATCTTCTTCGTGCGGTCGACGAGGGCCTTGACGACCTTGTCGTGGACTTTCTCATGCACGAAAACTCGCTCGTTCGCCACGCAGCAATGGCCCGTGTTCGTGAAGCATCCGAAGGCAATGTCCTCCACGGCGGTGTCAATCTTCGCGTCGTCCATAATGATTAACGGGCCCAGACCGCCCAGCTCGAGGGTGAGTTTCTTGAGGCCCGCCCGGTGGGCGATGTCCAGGCCCGTGCTCGTCTCTCCCGTGAAGCCGACCGCGTCGATGAGGGGGTGCTCGACAAGGGTCGTCCCGACGGTCGCGCCTGGACCTGTGACCATGTTGATGAGCCCGGGCGGCACCCCGGCCCGATCGATGCATTCCATGAAGTGGACAGCGCTCAATGGCGTGTTGCTCGCCGGCTTGAAGACCACGGAGTTCCCGGCCAGCATGGCCTGGACGACGAACTCAGACGGAAGGACCCAGGGAAAATTCCAGGGAGTGATCGTGGCGACCGTCCCGAGAGGTTCGTGGAGGCTCACGTACAGCGTATCGGACTTCGAGTAGCCCTCGTGAACGGGCGAATCCCAGCGCTTCAGGTCCTCCACCTGCCAGAGGATGTTCGGAATCGCGTCTTCGACCTCGGCGATCGACTCCTTCAAGGGCTTGCCGTGCTCCAGGGAGCAGTCTACCGCATACTCCTTGACGAAACGTCCGATTTCCTCCGTGATGCGCACGCCGAGCCGACAACGTTCCTCGATCGGCATCCGAGCCGCAGTTTCTTGGGCCTCCACGGCCACTTCGACGGCTCGCTTCGCATCTTCGATCGTCCCCTTTGGAAAGGTTCCGATCGTTTCGCCCGACGCAGGACTCACGACGTCGAAGGTCTCTCCACTCTCGGACGCGACCCACTTTCCGCCGACGTACATCTTGAATTCCCGCGTCGAGTGAGCCTTCTTGGGAGCTTTCGCCATCCTCTCCTCCTCTTGCTCGCCGCGGACGCGGGCTAGGGCGATATAGTTTACGCTGGGCTCAATCCGGTAATCGTGGAGTCGGAGGTTCGGAGGGAATGGGCCGGCGGGATCAGACGCTGGGCGGGACCGCGGTCTCGCCGTACAGGGATGCCTGCTCCTCGAGGGCTTGGAACTTCACGCTCGGAGCGCGCGCCTTCTGCCGCTTAGCCTGGCGCGATCGCAGCAAAGGCAGTGTCCGCGACCTCCAAGGCCCACTCGATGTCCTCATCTGTGTGCTCCGTGGAGATGAAGGCGCGTTCCCCGTGGTTCGGGATGCCGAACAGGACGTTGTTGCCCAGGCAGTGGATGAACCAATTCCACCAGCGGCGCGCGTTCACGCTGAACGTATCCCGGTAGTTTCGGATGCCGTCCTTCTTCGTGAAGTAAATGTTGCCCATGGACCCAACGTACTCAACCCACGCCGGGATTCGACGGTCGTCCGCGAGGTCCTGCAAGCCGCCGTACAGTTCTCGGCCAAGCGCGTTGATGTGATCGTAGTACTCCGGATGTTCCCCGAGGATCTGGAGGCACCTCAGGCCGGCTGCCACGCTGACCGGATGACCGTTGTAGGTGCCCGCGTGGAAGGTTCCGTACCGCCAACCTTTCCCCGGTTCGAGAACCTCCATGATCTGCGCTTCGCCGCCGAATCCGGCGAGAGGGAAGCCGCCCCCCGCGATCTTTCCGAAGCACGTCATGTCGGGTCGCACACCGTAGTATTCCTGGGCACCTCCGTACGCCAGGCGGAAGCCGGTGAGGACCTCGTCGAAGATCAGGACGATGCCCATCTTGCGGGTCAGCTGCCGGAGACGCTTCAGATAGTGTCCTTTGGGCACGATCACGCCCGAGCCGCAGAGAACGGGCTCGATGATGAGGGCCCCGACGTCGTCCTCATTCTCCTCAAGGATCTCGGCCGTGGTGTCGATGTCGTTGAAGGGAAAGGCAACGACCGTGTCCGCGATCACCTTCGGGATCCCTCGCCCATAGGTCAGGGTCCGGTATCCCGTCATGCGCCGCGCGGTTCGGCTATCCATTTCGAGGCTCTGCAATACGTAGTCGTGGGCCCCATGGTACGCGCCCTCGGCCTTGGCGATCTTTTCCTTGCCAGTATAGGCCCGAGCGGTTCGGATCGCGTGCATCGTCGCCTCCGTCCCGCTGTTCGCGAGGCGGACTTTTTTCATGCTCGGGACGGCCTTCTGGAGCGTCTCGACGTAGTCGATGAACAGCTCGTTCGTGATGCCGAGCATTGAGCCCGATTCGAGTTGTTTGATGACCTCGAGGGCGACGTCGCGATTGTTGTGGCCCAGGAGGAGGGCGCCCATCCCCATCATGAAGTCCAGGATCTTGTTTCCATCCACGTCGTAGACGTAGGCGCCGTCACCGTAGTCCGCGAGGAAGGGGTGAGGCTTGAAATAACGGATGTTGCTCTCCACTCCGCCAGGCGTCAGGCGGGCCGCGCGGCGCCAGAGCTGAGCGCTCTTCTTGTGTCTTCGCAGGTACTTTCGACTGAAACGTTGAGCCGGCAAGGGACCACCCCAAGTGCCGTTCCGCCCGATGGTTTACCGGGCGGCGGGAACCGAGGGACGCAGAACCTGGCGCCGCCGTTGGCAGCGTTCACGAACCTCGTGAAGCCCGGTTCACTTGGACACTAAACAGAAGGCCTCGAAACTATGAATAGGTTTCGAGCTAGGTTCAGATTTATAAAGAATAGCCGTAACAAGCCAAATTTTAGTCGCGACATAAACTCGGCTTCGCGGGGCGATCTCTTCGAAGACGGCCTTCGGAGCCGCGAATCCCCTGGAGGCTGTTTGTCGCGCCGTGCATTTCGTGCACAAAGGGAACTATAAGTACCCGTCGAGTTGTCGCCGTGACGTATTTATCTGTACATCCAAATTCAAAGGCGCGCCGCGTGCCACAAGCCGCTGATACGATTTAGTGTCATCGCGTAGAACGGTGCGTGGGGCAGGATTTGAACCTGCGAACCCCTGCGGGACAGGATCCTGAGTCCTGCGCCTTTGTCCAATCTTGGCAACCCACGCACGTTCTCCGGACGGAAGGAGGCGAATCGAAGTGCGCGTAATAAACTTGCGGCAGGGAGTCGCGCATCGGCTCGTGCGTGACGCACGTCGTGCAAGCTCAGCGCTTCCGTTTCATGATCTTCATCCAGCCGCCAGAGTGGTAGACCTGAAGTCTGCGCTCGGCCAGCGTCCTGCGGAACTCATCCCAATCGATGACCTCGATCCGCGGGTTGCGCCCCTTTGTGAATTGGACCCCCTCCGTCCCCTTGATGCGGCCGGGTCGGAGCCCTTTCTTCTTGGCTTTCTGGATGGCAGCTTCCACACTGATTGGTTCCATGACCATCGGATTCCCTCCTGGAATCGGGCTGAATCGTGCGGCGCGAACCCATCCGAAGGTCGGTATTTAATGGTTGGTCCGCGGACGGGAGTCTCTTCGCCCGGGAAGGGATTTCTACCTCTCGTACTCTATCCCGCGCGTGCCTCGCTTTGGCTCCTCGGGAATTCGAGGCCTTGCGAACATCGATGTCACGCCCGATCTCGCGTTGCGGGTCGGGAAGATTGTCGGCGAGATGTACGGGACCGCCGTGGTCGGCCGCGATCCGCGCACGACGGGTCCCATGCTCGTCCACGCCCTAAGCGCGGGAATCCTATCCGCGGGGGCCGACGCCGTGGACGCCGGGATCGTCTCGACGCCCACTCTTGCCCGCGGCGCCTCCGACTACACGTGCGGGATCGTCGTGACGGCCTCCCACAATCCCGCGCCGTACAACGGGATCAAACTCTGGAACCCCGACGGGATGGCGTTCGACGCGGCCCAGCAGGCTGAGATCGAATCGGCCCTCGACGCGGACCGGTATCGCGCGGCCTCCTGGGATCGAGTCGGCCGCTCTGTGAGTCGCGACGATCTTGTGGACCGTCACATTGACGCTATCCTGGGCGAAATAGGCTCTTCGGAGCTGAAGGTCGTCGTTGATTGCGCCTGCGGGGCCACCGCGACGATTACACCGAGGCTGCTCCGGGAGATGGGGTGCAAGGTCCTTGCGATCAACGCCCAGCTCGACGGCCATTTTCCCGGGCGCGACCCGGAGCCGACGGAAGGGAACGTGGCTCTCCTCCGATCCACGGTTCGGGCCGTCGGAGCGGATCTGGGCATCGCCCATGATGGGGATGGTGACCGCATGGTGGCGGTGGACCGCCAGGGACGGTACGTGGGCGGCGATGCCCTGCTCGCGATCTTCGCGCGCGAAGAGGTCCGTAAGGGACTTGTCGTGCCCGTCGATGCCTCCATGGTCGTCGACGATCTCCTGCCGAACGTGGCAATCTGGCGTACCCGGGTCGGGGACGTATACGTCGCGCAGGAGCTGAAGCGTCGAGGCGCAGATTTCGGCGGAGAGCCATCGGGCACGTGGATTTTCCCGAAGGCGACGTTCTGCCCGGACGGGATCTATGCGGCCGCGCGCCTCGTAGCCCTCGCGGGTGAGCGCCCCCTCGATGACATGGTTCGCGAGATCCCCGTATATCCATCCCTGCGGGGCGAGATTCCTTACGAGGCGTCGAACCGGGACGCGATCCACGCGGTCCTGGACGAAAGGCTCCGGGATCTAGGCGGAGACATGGATACATCCGATGGCTGGCGCCTTCAGTTCGAAGACGGCTGGGCCCTCGTTCGCTTCTCCGGGACAGAGCCGAAGATCCGGCTCTTGGCCGAGGCCCGCGATGAGGCCAAAGCAAAGGAGATATATGGTAGGGTCCTATCGAGCGCGCAAGGCGCCCTATGAAGGCCGTTGTTCTCGCAGCCGGTGAGGGCACGCGGATGCGCCCCCTCACGGCCAACCTCCCCAAACCTCTTCTGCCCGTCGCCGGCAAACCCTTTCTGCGCCACACCCTCGAGGCCCTTCGGGACGCGGGAGTCCGCGACGTCACAATTCTCATCGGATGGCATGGCCATCGGGTCCGGGAGAGCTTCGGTCGGGGCGAGGATTTTGGCCTCTCGATATCCTACGAGGAGCAGGTCCAGCGACTCGGCACGGCCCACGCGGTTGGCTCCCTGCGCGCCCACGTGAATGGCTCGTTCCTGAGCATCAACGGGGATGTCGTCGTGTCGGGCGAGGCCCTCAAGGCGATGGTGGCCCACTATCGGAAAGTGAGTGGTCCGGTCATGGCCCTCGCGAAGGTTCCGGATCCGAGAGCCTTCGGCGTCGTCGAACTCGAGGACGGAAGGATCGTCGGTCTCGAGGAGAAGCCGGGCCGGCCAACGTCCAACTTGATCAACGCGGGGGTTTACATCCTTGAGCCCGACATCTTCCCGCTCATCGACAAGACGCCGAAGTCCACGCGCGGGGAGTACGAAATCACGGACACAATCCGTATGCTGATCGCGTCCCAGTCCATGTACGGCTTCCACCTTCCGGGGGAGTGGATTGATGTGGGACGACCCTGGGACCTCCTTCGCGCGAACGCGGCTCTGCTGAAGTCCATGAAGGGCGAGACTCGGGGGGATGTGGATGCCGGGGCGACCATCGTGGGGGAGGTGCTCGTCGAAGAGGGGGCGCACGTCCGTCGCGGATCCTACGTGGAGGGTCCCGCGATCATCGGGCCGGGCGCGGAGATCGGCCCGAACTGCTACCTCCGCCCGTCCACAGCCGTCGGACCGAAGGCGAAGGTCGGCAACGCTTGCGAAGTCAAAAACTCGATTCTCATGGCGGCGACCCATGTCCCCCATCAGAACTACGTGGGCGACAGCATCCTCGGGGAGCGATGCAACCTTGGCGCGGGAACGAAGGTGGCGAACCTCCGGCTCGATGAAGGGTCTGTGAGGGTCCTCTGGCGCGGGGTCGAGGTGGACACGGGCCTGCGGAAACTTGGTGTGATTATGGGTGACGACGTGAAAGTCGGGATCAACGCGTCCATCGACCCGGGCACGATTATCGGAGAGGGTGCCTTCATCGGCCCGGGCGCGAGGGTCCGAGGGAACGTCGCTCCACGGAGCAAGATCTTCTGAGGCAGCACGATGCGGATTGCTCAGGTGTCCCCGTGGTTCCATCCCCACCTCGGCGGGGTGGAGAGCCACGTCCTCTCCCTCTCCCGTGAGCTCGCTTCTCGTGGCCACGAGGTGACCGTGGTCACGACTCGTCACGACCCCTCGACGCCCGTCGAGGAGATCCTCGAAGGCGTTCAAGTCGTGCGGATGAAGCCCCGCGCGATCCTCCTCCGGACCCCCATCACGCCGCGGATCCGGGCCGCGCTGGAGTCCCTTGACGCAGACCTTGTTCACGCGCACTCCCCGCCCCCGCTGAGCGCCCACTACGCCTCCCTCGCGGCCGAAGCCCGTGGACTGCCGCTCGCGGTCACGTACCACTGCGACATCGAACTCTCCTCGCCCTTCGGGTCCGCCGTGGAAGCCCTCTTCCGGCGGAGCCTGGGGGCCTCGACCCTTCGCCGCGCGGATGAAGTCATCGTGACCACCCGGACCTACGCGGCGACGAGCCGGGCGGTCTGGAAGTACAATCCCGTCGTCATCCCGAACGCGGTGGACCATAAGCGCTTCGGCCCGGACGCCGACGGGTCGGGCATTCGCGAGCGACTCGGGATTCCGCCCGGTCGCCCTATCGTGTTAGTCGTGGGCCGAATCGTGCCCCACAAGGGCATCGAGCACTTCGTGGAGGCGGCACGGTACGTCCGTGAGGCCGAGTTCCTCGTCGCCGGGGAGGGCTCGTCCCTGGACTCGATGCGACGTCTGGCACGCAGCCTGGGGGTCGACGATCGCGTCCGCTTCTTAGGACGCGTGTCCGAGGCGGATCTCCCGAGCGTGTACGCCGCCTGTGAGGTGTTCGTACTCCCCAGCGTCTCCCGCCTGGAGGCCTTCGGGATCGTCGCCCTGGAGGCCATGGCGACCGGAAAGCCCGTCGTCGTCGCGGACATCCCGGGGGTCCGGGAGGTGATTCAGGACGGCCGCGAGGGCCTCCTCGTCGACCCTGTGAACCCCCGGGACCTTGCGGACAAGGTGCGCATACTCCTCGGGGACGCAGCCATGCGCCGCTCGATGGGCGGCCAAGCAAGAGAGAAAGTCGTCACGGCCTTCAGCATCGAGCGGGTCACGGATCGCATCGTGGCCCTTTACGAGTCCATCCTGTCCGGTAAGTCCCGTCAGGGTGCGACGCGTAGGGGTATGCGCTCACCCGCGTAGGTCCACGCCGCCCACGTGTCCTCCGCGTAGGGGTGACCCACGATGAGGTGGACTCCCCCGAACTTGCTGAACATCTGGAGATCCTCGTCGGAGGGCCGGAAGTCGCCACTGGGCGGGGAATGCACGGTTCCAACGACGGAGAAATCCGCGGGAAGCATGTGGAGCTGGAAGATTGCATGGCGGTTCCCGGACACGGTCCCGGGCAGGAGGAGGAGTTCCGAGATGACGCCCTCCTCCGCGCGAAGGATCGCACCGAACTCCCGAGGGTACATGTCCCGGGAGGCTTCTAGGATCATTCGGAGGGTCTTGCGGGAAATGGCGTCGACGCGTCTCCGCATGGTTCCCTCACGGCGCCGTGAGCTTCTCCGCAATCCTTCGGTAGAAATCGTCCCCGAAGCGGATGAACTTTGCACGTTGCTCGGATCCCGTGAAGATGACGTCCTCCGATCCCTTGAGGATCCTCTCGTGCTGGCCGTCCATCACGAGCAGGCACTCGCGGGGTTTCACGAGTCGCACGCGGACTTGGCTCGTCGCGGGGAACACGTAGGGACGCATACCCGGCTTGAAGGGTGCGATGGCCGTGACAATCATCGCGTCGACCCTTGGGTCCACGATGGGTCCCCCCGTGGACAGGGCGTAGGAGGTCGAGCCGGTCGGTGTCGCGACGATCATGCCGTCCGCCAGGACTCGGTGGGCTCGCGTGTCATCCACTTGGACCTCGAAGGATCGAATCTTCGCGACGTGGGCCGTGTGGACGACCGCCTCGTTCGTGCAGTCGAACTGTCGTTCCCCGTCCACGAGAATCTTGAGACGCAGTCGCTCCTCGACCCTGTAGTCACCGCGCACGATCGCGGGGAGGCGGGTCTCGAACTCATCCGCGTCGGCCTCCGCCAGGAACCCGAGGGATCCGGAATTGATTCCGAGGACCTTTATGTCCGCGAGCTGGAGCGCCCGCAGAATCGTTCCGTCCCCGCCGATCGCGAGGATCGCATCAACCTTCATGTCGGCGAGAGACATCCCCTTCCGGCCAAGGGTCTGCGCGAGATCCGACTCGATGGAAACCTCGTGGTCCGGTTCTAAGATGCCGAGGATTCGTTTCGCGGCGTCGAGGGCACTCGGAATGTTCGGGTTCACGGTCATGCCAAACTTCATCGAATCGTCTCGAGGATCTTGGGATCCCCGAACGCCAGGAGATCCGTCCGGGCGTCGGGCTGAAGAGGAAGGTCCAGATCCTGACCCTTCAGGTCCTGCACGTGGCCCCCCGCTTCGCGGACGATGAGCGTCCCCGCCGCGATGTCCACGGCTCGGAGCTTCGTGTCGGCGACGGCGCTGTGCATGAAGTACAGGTCCGCAGCCCCCTTCGCGACGAGGCAAAGATCCAGGGAGGCTGCGCCGAGGTTCCGCACGCGCCTCGCCCGGGATGCGGTCCGCGCGCTGTCGGGGTGGGCATTCGTGCCGAGATATACGCTGAATAAGGAATCCTCGGGGGAGAACGCGCGGACCCGGATGGAGCGCCCGTTGAGCCAAGCGCCGCGCCCCCTCGCGGCATAGAACGTTGCTCCCGTCACGAGATCCCGCACGAGCCCCTCTTCCACATCCGCGAGGCGGGTCCCGCCGACCGCCAAGGAAACGGCATAGGCAGGCACCCCACGGATTGCGTTATGGGTTCCATCCACAGGATCGAGGATGAGTAGGGTCTCCCCGCCCCGTTTGACGATCCCGGCCTCCTCGCTCAGGACGTCGACCTTCACGTCCTCGTAGTCGAGGACTCGAAGAACGGCGGCTTCCGCGACCCGGTCGATCCGGAAGCTCGGTGCACCGTCCGCGCCCCGCCCGAGGACCTCCCCGGGATCCTCGGCCATCTGGCCGATGGCCTGCTGGACGGCGTCCGCGAGCTCGAGGAGGAGCGCCTTCACGTCGCGAGCTACATCCTGTCTCGATATAGACTTATTGGAGGCGAGTCGGTGATCTTCGCGTCGAATGGGGGGTTATCGACATCCTTATATAGAAGTCCATGTATAGAGATGGCCTCGAAGGTTCCTATGGAGGAACTCCCATGATGCCAGCCGGCACACCGATTTTGGTACTGAAGGAAGGGACCCGCCGGGAGCGGGGGAAGGGCGCGCAGTTCAACAATATCGCCGCGGCCAAGGCGGTCGCGGATGCAGTCCGCTCGACCCTCGGCCCCCGAGGCATGGACAAAATGCTCGTCGACAGCCTGGGGGACGTCGTCATCACGAACGATGGCGTGACGATCCTCAAGGAAATCGACATCGAACACCCCGCGGCGAAGATGATGGTCGAGGTCGCGAAGACCCAGGACGAGGAGGCCGGAGACGGCACGACGACGGCCGTGATCCTCGCAGGCGAGCTGTTGAAGAAGGCGGAGGATCTCATCGAGCAGAACATCCACCCAACGGTCATCGCCTCGGGATACCGCCAGGCCGCCGACAAGGCCCGATCCGTCTTGGAGAAGGTGGCTGCGAAGATTTCCATCAAGGACACGGACATCCTCCGAAAGGTCGCGATGACGGCGATGTCGTCGAAGTCCGCGAGCGCGCACAAAGAGCTCTTGGCCGACGTCTCCGTGAAGGCCGTGGGGACGGTCGCGGAGCAACGGGCCGACGGATCCTGGTTCGTGGATGACGACAACATCCAGATCGTGAAGAAGCAGGGTGGGTCCATCGCGGACTCGGAGCTCGTGGATGGGATCATCGTTGACAAGGAACGGGTCCACCCGGGCATGCCGTCCGAGGTGAAGGATCCGAAGATCGCGCTCATTGACGCGGCCCTCGAGGTCAAGAAGACGGAGATTGACGCGAAGATCGAGATCACGGACCCCGCCCAGTTGCAGGCGTTCCTGAACGAGGAGGAGGCCATGCTGAAGCGCATGGTGGACACGGTGAAGAAGTCCGGCGCGAGTGTGGTCTTCTGCCAGAAGGGCATCGACGATCTCGCGCAGCACTTCCTCGCGAAGGAGGGCATCTATGCGGTTCGCCGGGTCAAGAAATCCGACATGGAGAAGTTGGCGAAGGCCACGGGCGGCAAGATCGTCACGAAGCTCGACGAGCTCACGAAGGACGACCTCGGCCGCGCGAAACTCGTTTACGAGAAGAAGATTGGTGAGGACGAGATGAGTTTCGTCACGGGCTGCAAGAATCCGAAGGCCGTGTCGATCCTGATCCGCGGCGGTACGGAGCACGTCGTGGACGAGGTCGAGAGGTCCCTCGAGGACGCCACGAGCGTTGTCGCGGTTGCGATTGAGGACGGTAAGGTCATCACAGGCGGAGGCTCCAGCGCGACGGAGATTGCCCTCGGGCTACGGGACTTCGCCGCGAGCGTAGGCGGCCGCGAGCAGATCGCCATTGAAGCCTTCGCGGACGCGGTCGAGGTTGTGCCTCGCACCCTCGCGGAGAACGCGGGTCTCGATCCCATCGACACCCTCATTGACCTCCGGAAGGAGCACAAGAGAGGAAGCAAGCACGCCGGGGTCAACGTCTTCACGGGGAAGGTCTCCGACATGAAGAAGGAGAACGTCGTCGAGCCGATTCGCGTCGGGGGACAGGCGATTTCTTCGGCCACGGATGCCGCCGTGATGATCCTGCGCATTGACGATGTCATCGCAGCCAAGGCGGGCGAGGCCGGCAAGGGTGCCGGGAGGGGCCCTGAAGGCGGCGAGGGAGGCGGCGAAGGCGAAGAGTTCTGAGGGGGGCTTCCGGGGGGCCCCGGTGGTCTCCATGGACGGAGACGCCCACCCGCACCGGGACGCCGACGCGGACTCGAGGGACGGGTTCCTAAAAGGTCCCGACCACCGCCGCTGTCTCCCGGTCCCAGGGACCTTAACCCCGGTTCCCACCCTCGGGCCGCCCTCGCCCCTTCTGGACAGCCATACCGCCGAATCGTCTCTGGGGATGGCCGATGTCGTCCTCCTGCCCCAGAGCATCTGTGTGACCCTCGACCTCCCAGGGGTGTCGGACGGAGGGATCGACATCGAGGCCACGGAGAGGCAGGTGACGGTATCGTTCATCGGGCCCGAAGGTCGCCCATGTCGGAGGGAGATCGCCCTTCCTGTCCCTGGGGACTCGGACTCGCTCCGGGTGACCTTCAGGAACGGCGTGTTGGACATCGTGATCGCGCGCAGGCTCTCTCCGTCAGTTCGGGGCCGCCAGGGTGAAGGCCATGTCTGAGAAACCTCCGACGGTTGAGGAAACGTCAAAGCAACCCGCGCCTGAATCGGACGTGGTGGCAGAGCTCGAATCCTCGCGCCGTCAGGTCGAGGAACTCTTAGCGAAGCTGAAGTATCTCCAGGCGGAATTCGAGAACTTCCGAAAACGCGCCGAGCGCGATGCGGAGGCGGTCGTACGTTTCGCCCACGAAGGGCTCCTCGATCGGCTGTTGCCGGTGCTCGACGAGTTCGACGTCGCCCTAGAGAACCTCGGGGGCGAGCCGGGGGAAGGAATCCGGATGATTCGGGACAACCTTGTGGGGATCCTTCGGGAATTCGGCCTCCAGGAAATTCAGGCCGTTGGGACGACGTTCGATCCCTACGTGCATGATTGCGTCGAGCGGGTGCCGGATGCGGGTCTCGCCGACGGTGCCGTGAAGGAAGTCGTCCGGAAAGGATACCGCCTCCGGGAGCGGATCCTCCGTCCCGCACAAGTTATCGTCGTGAAGAACGAAGGTGAGTCGAATGGCTAAGATTATCGGAATCGACCTTGGAACCACGAACTCGGAGGCCGGGTACATGGAGAGCGGGACTCCGAAGATCATACCGAGCGCAGAAGGGAGCACGTACGGGGGGAAGATGTTCCCGTCCGTCGTCGCCTTCACGAAGGAGGGCATTCTCGTGGGGGAGCCCGCGAAGCGCCAGGCCGTCCTAAACCCCGAGAAGACGATCATGCAGATCAAGCGAAAAATGGGCACGGATCAGAAGGTGCGGGTCGATTCCAAGGACTACACGCCTCAGGAGATCTCCGCGATGATTCTTCGGAAGATCAAGACGGATGCGGAGGCGTTCCTCGGTCAGCCCATTGTCCAGGCCGTGATCACGGTCCCCGCTTACTTCAACGACAACCAGCGTCAGGCGACGAAGGACGCGGGGAAGATTGCGGGCCTCGAGGTCTTGAGGCTCGTGAACGAGCCAACTGCCGCGGCCCTTGCGTACGGTCTGGACAAGAAGGGCGAGGGCAAGATCGCCGTGCTCGACTTGGGCGGTGGGACCTTCGACGTGACGCTCATGGAGATGGGCGAAGGCGTCTTCGAAGTCGTTTCGACGTCGGGCGACACGCAGCTCGGAGGCATGGACATGGACAACGCCCTCATCCAGTGGCTCGTCTCCGAGTTCCGCAGGGAGCAGGGTGTGGATCTCTCTGGAGACCGGCAGGCGATGCAGCGGCTCCGGGACGCATCGGAGAAGGCAAAGATCGAGCTGTCGAGCACGGTCGAGACGACGATCAACCTTCCCTTCATTGCACAGAAGGGAGGTCAGCCCGTTCACCTCGAGAAGAAGCTGTCTCGGGCGAAGTTGGAGTCTCTCATTGAGCCGGTTCTTGCCCGACTCGAGGAGCCGATCCGACAGGCGTTCAAGGACGCTGGCTGGGAGTTCTCCGATGTGAACCACGTGATCCTCGTTGGCGGGCCGACCCGTATGCCCGTGGTCCGAGGCCGATTCGAGAAGATCCTCGGTCGCCCATCGGAGCGTGGCGTCGACCCGATGCAGTGCGTCGCTCTCGGCGCGGCGATCCAGGGCGCCGTCCTGAGCGGCGAGGTGAAGGATATCCTCCTGCTTGATGTGACTCCTCTCAGCTTGGGCGTGGAGACCCTCGGCGGCGTGTTCCACAAGCAGATCGAGCGGAATACGACGATCCCGACACGAAAGAGCGAGATCTTCACGACCGCGGCGGACGGGCAGACCACGGTCGAAGTCCACGTCCTCCAAGGCGAGCGTTCAATGGCTGGGGACAACGTGAGTCTCGGCCGATTCTACCTGACCGGAATCCCCCCCTCGCCTCGGGGCATCCCGAAGATCGAGGTGACCTTCGACATCGATGCAAACGGCATCTTGAACGTCTCTGCGAAGGACATGGCGACGGGGAAGACGGAGAAGCTCACGATTATGGCGCCCCAGCGGATGGACCAAGCGAAGATCGACCAAGCAGTGCGGGATGCGGAGGCCCACGCGGAGGAGGACCGGCGCCGACGGGAGCTCGTCGACACGCGGAATCAGGCGGATTCTCTCGTCTACGCCACGGAGAAGATGCTCAAAGAACTCGGCGCCCAGGTGTCCGAGTCCACCCGGAAAGCGGTCGAAGAGAAGGTGGAGGCCCTGAAAAAGGCCCTCGCGTCGGACGACATCTCCCAGCTCCGGAAGGCGATGGAGGGTCTCAACGCGGAGGCGCAGAAGATTGGCGCGGAGATGTACCAGAAGGGGCAGGGTGCCGCAGCCCCTCCGCCCTCGGAGGACGACTCCGGATCCTCCGACGAACCCGGCGTCGTGGACGCCGATTTTGAAGACGTAGACAAGAAGTAACGGATGTGCATGTGGTCCGAAGAGCGTGGTATGACCGACCCGGACTACTATCGGATCCTCGGCGTCTCTCGCGAGGCGTCCAAAGAGGAGATCAAGCGAGCCTTCCGGAGGCTTGCGAAGAAGTACCACCCCGATCTCAACAAAGAAAACCCAAAGGCCGCGGAAGAGAAGTTCAAGCAGGTGTCGGAGGCGTACGAGGTCCTCGCGGACGACGACAAGCGTCGGATTTACGATCGCTTCGGAGTCGAGGGTCTCAAGCAACAGGTCTGGGGGGGTCAAGGGTTCGACTGGGATCGCTTCACGCACTTCGACGACGTCCAGGACCTCTTCGGTCGCGACTTCTTCGAATCCTTCTTCGGCCGCATGGGATTCGGGGGTGGCCTCTTTGACGAGTTCTTCGGCGGGGGCCTGGGCCGTCGCCGCGGACCCGCCCGAGGTCGAAACCTCCGCGTGGACGTCGACGTCTCTCTCGAGGACGTGGTCCGAGGCGTCCGAAAGGACATCGTCCTGGAGCATCCGAGCCAGTGCCCGGCCTGCCGCGGGAGTGGCGCGGAGGGCGGTCGCATGGTCACGTGTCCGACCTGCGGCGGTCGCGGACAGATGAGCCAGGCCCAGCGGCGCGGATACAGCCAGTTCATCACGATCACGACGTGCCCGAAGTGCCGTGGACGCGGTCGGTGGCCCGAAAGCCCTTGCCCACAGTGCCGCGGCCAGGGCCAGGTTTCGGAGAGCCGGACACTCTCCGTGGAGATTCCCGCGGGTGCTCCCCAAGGTCTCCAGCTGAGGATTGCCGGACGAGGGGAGGTCGGGGACCCAGGCGGGATGCCCGGGGATCTTTACGTGGTTGTCCGCATCCGCGAGCACGAGATATTTGCCCGCGATGGGGACGACGTGATCATGGATCTTCCGATCGACATCTCTCAAGCAGCCCTCGGTGCCGAGGTTGATGTTCGCACCTTGGAAGGAACGGCGCGACTCAAGATTCCGCCGGGTACGCAGACACACACCCTGCTCCGGCTTCGTGGAAAGGGCTTACCCCGCTTTCAGAGGGGCGGTCGCGGGGATCAGCTTGTACGGGCGGTTGTGGTAACGCCGACCCGGCTTTCCTCAGAGGAGCGAAGGCTCCTCGAGCGTCTCCGGGAATTGCGGGGCGATGAACCGTCGCGTCGGAGTCTCTTCGATCGATTTCGACCCTAAGGGAACAGCAGGCCCGTGAGGAACGATACGATCCTCAGGATTCCGTAGAACAAGGCGAGGGCTCCCACGACGGTCAAGATGGCCAGCGCATCGCGAACCAGGAGGGCCTTCGCGTCCACGTCCGGAGAAGTCTGAGCCTGAATCGGCCTGCCCCCCGCTCGGAAGAGTGGGCCTTGTGCCTATGAATCGATTGCGACGTCGTTTTCACTCCTGCCAATCAATCCTGAGAATGCGGAATCGGCAAGGATTATGGGGCCCGGGGCTATTTCCTTGTGCGCGATGCGAAAGGTCCTTGGCGTCCTCACGGAGGATTTTCGCCTATACCACGACGTCATCGCGATCCTCAATTCTCGCGACATCCCGTTCGTCAGCCTGTCTTTCGGCCGCCGGATTCCCGAAACGGTGGGCGCCGTCTTGACGTCCGCTGAGGAGGCGCCGCGGATTCGGTTCGCGAACGTCGTCGCAGTCGATGACATCGACACCTCGATCGCGAAGGCACTTCAACTCCTCAAGGGCCGGAAGCGATGGCGCGAGATTCTCATCGGAATTGATCCTGGACGGGAGCCCGGCGTGGCCGTGATCGGCGACGGCGGAGTTCTCGACACACGTCTCGCGGAGAACCCGGAAGCGGTCGCGGCTTACGTGCGGGACGCCCTTCGCACGTTCCCTGGAGAGCTCGTGACGGTCCGGGTCGGTCACGGCGACCCGACTAACCGCAATCGCATCCTGAGGTCCCTCGAGGGCGACCGGCTGAAGATTGAGATTGCGGACGAGGCGGGGACGACCCGACGGACGCCCCGGCCCGATGTGGACGCCGCGATCCGGATTGCCACGACGCCTGGCATTCGCGTCGAGCCTCCGTTTGAGATTCGCCCCACGCCCGGTGAGGTGCGGGAGATTCAGAGACGCTCCCGCCTGGATAGCGAGGGCCGCGTCACGATTTCCTCGGAGCTCGCGGGCGCCGTCGCTCGTGGAGACGTCACCCTCGAGGAGGCGATCGCCCACCAGCGCCGCCAAAGGAGGACCTCATAGGACCACCCCGTACCGCCCCTCGAGTTCCTTTCTCCGCTTGAAATACATCTCCTCCGCGATTTCTCCGGCTGCCAGCTTCGCCTCGAGCGCTTCGAGTTCCCTCTCGAAATCCTTGTGGAAGGAGTCCGAGTATTCCTTGACGACGCGTTCGAGCAGGTCGAGGAGATCCTTGCCCCGGCTTGTTACCTGATACACGATCCTTGGTCGCCCCGATGGAGGGAACACCGCAGCTCGATCCACGAGACCCCATGCGAAGAGTTCCGCGAGCTGCTTGTCAACGGATGTCCTCCGGATCTTCAGTTTCTTCGCCAAGTCTTCCGGATGGTCGAACCCCTGCTGGAGGAGCCGCAGGATCTGCCGTCTCGTCTCCGACGAGGCAATACGGATCAGCTCGAGCGGCTCGCGCATTCGCGCGCCTCAAGTCCCAAGGCCCTACTTCAACATTCTTCCCCCGTCGAAGGCGCGTTGTCTCCCCCGCGGGAGAAGATCTTCGCGAAAGGGCGTACGTAGTCTGCGCACTCCGCGAGGCTTCTACAAGTACCCGGGCCTCGTTAGGCTCGTCATGTTCGGGCACAGGATTGCTGAACTGGCGACACTGTTTCGGACTCGAGGCACCCGTCGGGGACTGCCGGGGGCGATTCACGATCGCAGCGTATCGTCGAGGGACCCAATCCCTCTCCCTCTGCTGCGCCAGAGGGAAAGGACTTATCGTGTAGCGCAGTTTGCGGGACTGAATCGATGAAACGGAAGGAGATACTGCGTCGGCTCGAAGAACGTCTGGCCCGTGGAGAGATTTCAGAGAAGACCTATCTCCAGATCAAGGCACGATACGACGCGGAACCCGAAGAGCCCGAGGAGGATTTCGACTCATCCCTTGAAGGCACCGTCTCACGAATCGTGGAGGATGCCGCGCGCGTCGCCAAAGAGACGGTGCGAGTGACCGGCGAGGCCATGGAGGCGATGGACTTCTCCGGCCTCGGCGTCAAGCTCAGCGAAGAGGCGATCAAGATCGCAGGCTCCGGTGTCGTCAGTGGGCGACCCGTGAGGACACGGGAGTTCAAGGCGGCCGGCAGCGCCCGGGTGCGAGGAAGTCTGGAGGCGAGGGAGGCGAAGGTCGCGGGCTCCTGCGTCTTTGAAGGCGACGTGCACGTGTCACAGTTCCGAACCTCCGGGTCCAGCAAGGTGCAGGGTACGATCCGGGCAGAGAACCTGGAATCGAGTGGGTCTCTCCACGTCGACAAGGACATGGATGTCCGAGAGCTCCGTACGAGCGGGAGCCTGCGGGTGGGTGGCCGCGTACAGGCCGGTGAATTCCGTTCCGCGGGCTCCGTTCATATCGGAGATGTGCTCAAGGCCCACGAGGCGGATCTCGAGCTTGGCGGCAGCTCCTCCATTCGTGGAATCCAGGCCGACGAGATCCGCGTACGGGGGACGGGCGGGTTCTTCCGGGCCCGAGGGGATCTGACGGCTGAGCGAATCGAGGGGCGAGAAGTTTCCCTAGAGGGAACGAGCGCTGCCTTCGTGAAGGGCGATGAGGTACGTCTCGGGCCTCACTGCCGAATCGATGTGGTCGAGGCCCGCGAGCTCGTCGTTCATGAATCGAGCGAGGTGAAAGAGAGGCGCGTACCCGGTTCATGAGGAGATGCATTGCCCTCCTTCCTTAGGGACGATTTTCGCCCCACAACCTTGATATAAGCCGGAAGGGTTGAAAGCCGCGTGCCCGATCGGGTCATCCTCAAAGTAGCCGAGGCGCCCCAGTCGGACGTCGGGTTGGGACGCGCCCGCGTCGACACGAAGACACGTGTCGCCCTTGCCGTCGACGTCGGCGAAATCATCGAAATCAGCGGCAAGAAATCGACCGCTGCGAAGCTCTTCCGCGTGATGCAGGAGGACGAGGGAAAGGGCATCATCCGGATCGACGGACTCGTGCGGCGGAACGTCGGCGTGAGTCTGGGGGACAAGGTGGAGATCCGCAAGGCCGAGGTTTTCCAGGGCGAGCGGGTGACGATTGCGCCCATCATCAGCGAGGGTCACAAGATCTCCTTCGGCCAGGGCATCGAGAACTTCGTGAAGCGGGGGCTTCTGAAGCGGCCTGTGAACAAGGGCGATGTGGTCATTGTGCCAGGAATCGCGCTCATGGGCGGCGCGTTGCCCTTCATGGTCATCAAGACGGCCCCCAAAGGGATCGTCCAGATCCATGACGACACGATCATCGAGATGAAAGAGGAGCCCGTCCGCGAGGGCGAGGTACTCACGCCCACGGTCACGTACGAGGACATCGGAGGCCTGAAGGAGGAGCTGATGAAGGTCCGCGAGATGATCGAGCTCCCCCTGAAGCACGCGGAACTCTTCGAACGTCTCGGGATCGACCCGCCGAAGGGGGTCCTGCTATACGGGCCACCGGGCACGGGGAAGACCCTCATCGCAAAGGCCGTGGCGAACGAGGCGGGTGCCAACTTCTCCTCGATCCAGGGCCCGGAAATCATGTCCAAGTACTACGGACAGTCGGAGGAGCGGCTCCGAGAGAAATTCGAGGAGGCGCAGAAGAACGCGCCCAGCGTCTTGTTCATCGACGAACTTGATTCCATCGCGCCGAAGCGAGAGGAGGTGACGGGCGAGGTCGAGCGGCGTGTGGTGGCCCAGCTGCTCACCCTCATGGACGGGCTATCCGGTCGGGGGCAGGTCATCGTGATTGGCGCGACGAACCGGGACGAGGCGATCGATCCCGCGCTCCGGCGTCCCGGCCGCTTCGATCGGGAGATTGAGATCGGCGTGCCGGACCGGGATGGCCGGAAGGAGGTCCTCCAAATTCACACCCGAGGGATGCCCATTGAGGGCGAGGACGAGCAGCGGGATCGACTTCTCGGCGATCTCGCGAGCGTGACCCACGGTTTCGTGGGCGCGGACCTGGCAGCCCTCGCCCGGGAGGCGGCCATGAAGGCCTTGCGGCGATACCTGCCGGACCTCGATCTGGAGAAGCCCATCCCGGCGGAAACCCTGGAGAGGATGCGAGTCATCCCGGAGGACTTCAAACAGGCCCTCAAGGAGATTGAGCCGAGCGCGATGCGGGAGGTCCTTGTCGAGATCCCCCGCGTGAGCTGGAGCGATGTCGGAGGCCTCGGGGAGATCAAGTTGAAACTCCGGGAAGCCATCGAGATGCCCCTCAAGGATCCTGAGGCCTTCCATCGGATGGGAATCCGCCCGCCGCGGGGCGTGCTCCTATCGGGTCCGCCAGGGTCGGGCAAGACTCTCCTCGCGAAGGCGGTGGCGACGGAATCGGAGGCGAACTTCATTTCCATCAAAGGTCCCGAAATCATGTCCAAGTGGGTCGGGGAGTCGGAGAAGGCCGTCCGGATGATCTTCAAGAAGGCGAAGCAGGTTGCTCCTTGCATCGTCTTCCTGGATGAGCTGGACGCGATCGCCCACCGGCGTGGGATCGACTCGGACAGTGGGGTGAGCGAGCGGGTCGTGAACCAGCTCCTCACATCCATGGATGGCTTGGAGTCCCTCGAGGGTGTCGTCGTGATCGCCGCGACGAATCGGCCGGACATGATCGATCCCGCTCTGCTGCGAACGGGACGGTTCGATAGAATTCTCCTCGTGCCGGCGCCGGACAAGGCGGCACGTCTCGAAATCCTCAAGGTACACACCCAAGGCATGCCTCTCGAGTCGGTCGATCTTGAGGAGCTTGCTGTGGAACTGGACGGGTACACGGGCGCGGACATTGAGGGACTGTGCCGGGAAGCCGCCATGATTGCCCTGCGGGAGGACCGGACGGCGGCGTCGGTCACAATGATGCACTTCCAAGAGGCGATGAAGACGGTGCGCCCCAGCCTCGACGAGGACACCGTCAAGTTCTACGAAGAGATGGCGAAGCGCTTGGAGCGCGGCACGGTCCGCCGGCGGCGGGAAGAGCCCCTCCCCTACCTCCGATAGCTACCGCGCGTGCGCAAGGGAGGCTGCGTCACCTGCGGAATCTTCAAATAGCGTTTGTCAGATGTCTGTCAGACGAAGGGATGGGACTCCCGCGGCGGTGTCGCGGAGCCCCCCGACGCGGGTGATCGCATGAGGAAGTTCGCGACCGAGCTAAGGGGCAAGACCGTCATGACGAATGACGGCCAGATCCTCGGGACAATTGAAAACTTCATCGTGAACACGAAGAACGGCCGGCTGTCCGATGTCCTCGTCATGCCTGCCGAGAATGTGCCCTCGAAGGATTTCAAGGTCGACCCCCAGGGGCGTCTCGTGCTACCCTTCCAGGGAATGCGGGCCATCAAGGATGTCGTCGTGATGAACCTCTAGGCGCTCTCGATCCGGGCTGCGTCCCCAGGGCCCGAAGGGCTCGCCTCACGTTCTCTGGTTCCTCGAGCAAGGCCGCGATGACGGCCTGGACGAGGGCCGCGGTCGACCAGATGTCCACCATGAGGTCGGGGTCCTTGTTGAGGGACCACTCGACCTCCGCGCGGGGCACGCCCTCACTTCGTGATGTCCTTGAGCTTGCCCGCGAGCTCCGACATATCCATGCCCGTGAGGGCCTTCACGAGAGCCGGCGCTGTCGCGGCGATGTCCACGACGCTCCCCACGAGATGGGACGGACCTCGGTCCCCCATGATGATGAGCTTCTCCGTGGTCTCCAGGGACTTCGCCGCATTTTGGACGATCTCGGGGAGCTTCTCGACGATCATCTGCGTGACGGCCGCCTTTCCGTACTGCTCCCAGGCTTCGGCCTTCGCGCGCATCGCTTCGGCTTCTGCGAGCCCCTTGGCCCGGATCGCGTAGGCATCCGCTTCCCCCTTGAGTCGGATGATGTCGGCCTCCGCGGTTCCCTCCTGGCGGATCCGCTCCGCCTCGCCGGCCGCAACGCGAGCGAGGCGCTCCTTCTCGCCTTCCGCCACGAGGATTGCCCGGTCCCTCTCGCCTTCCGCGGTAATGGTGAGCTTCCTTCGTTCTCCATCCGCGATGGCTGCCACCGCGTCCGCTTGGGCCTTCGCGGGAACGACCTGGGCGGCAGTCTGCTCCTGCTCCCGCCGCTTCACTTCCTGCTGCTGGACGAGGACTTCCTGCTCTTTCTCGCGGATGTCGATCTTTCGCTGCTCGACGATGAGTTCCTGCTGCCTCACCGCTGTCTGGAGCTGGAAGGCGATCTCCCGGTTCGCCCGCTCCACCTCGACCTGGGCTTCCGCCTTCTGCTTCGTGATGTCCCGATCCCGGTGGTACTGGGCGACGGAAGCCTCCGCCTCTGCGTTCGCTTTCTCCGCCTGTTGGGCCGCCTGGGCCTCTGCGACCGTCGCCTCGCGGTTCGCGTTCGCTTTCCCTATCCGTGCGTCCCGCTTGACCTCCTCGGTCTTCTTGACACCGAGAGCATCCAGGTATCCGTGGATGTCCTCGAACTCCTTGATCACGAAAGAGCGGATCTCGATGCCCATGTTCTTCAGGTCATTGCCGGCCATGCCAAGGATACGCGTTGCGATCGCGTCCCGGTCCGAGTTGATCTCCTCGACGGTCAGCGTGGCGCAGACGCCTCGGACATGGCCCTCGAGGGTCTTCAGGGCAATCTCGTTGATTTCGTTGTCTGTCTTTCCGAGTAGGTTCTCCGCGCCCGTGTTCAAGGTGGCCTCGTCCGAGGAGATCTTGACCTGGGCCACCGACTTGATGTTGACTTTCGCACCGGAGCGCTTCACGTCCGTGACGATGTCGTTCACGATCACATCCAGGGTGCGAACGTCGAGTTTGAGCCAATCGATTGACTCAACAATGGGGACGATGACCTTGGCTCCGCCCGAGATGACCCGATACCCGCGTCCTTCGGTCCCCCTCTGTCGCTTCCCGTAGACGACCATCGCCATATTCGGCGGCACTTTCTTGTAGCGGCTGGCGGCAATGAGGATTGCCGCGAACACCGCAGCCACGAGCACGAAGATTACGATTCCCGTGATGTCTCCATTTGGCATTCCGATCCCCCCTACACCTTGTGTACCTTCACCGAATTTCCAACTAGTGCCTCAACGACCACATGTTCGTCCCGATCGATCGCCTCGTCCGCAATCGCCTGGAGGAGAGTCCTCCCGCGGGCTTCCGTAATCACCAGGATCTGTCCCGGATGGCCGGGCCGGATGGGCACCATGACCTGTCCTTTGAACCCGACGAGTTCCGGCATGCTGACCCTCGTCTCCGCCTGAGTCTTCACGAACACGTTCAGCATGACGACCCACATTCCTCCCGCCGTGAGGGTCGCCAGGATCACCGCGAGGATGGGCGTGAGCAAGACTCCGTATCCCAGGCTCTCGAAGAGCGTCCCGAAGCCCCCGAAGGCGGTCCCGAAGACGCCGATCACAGGGAGGCTCAGGGGACTCACCCCAGTGTCCACGTCCGCATCGACGTCCGTGTCGAAGCCGATATCCCCGATATCTCCTAGGATGAGGACGAGCACCAGGAAGAGGAAGAAGACGAGCATGACGACCGTGTATCCGCTCATGCTCAGTCCCAGGATGTCGACCATCGCCTCAGCCCTCCCCGGGGCCGCGTCCTTGTCCGGGAGCCGGCCACGGGCCCGGCGAGCGGTCGTTGGACCTTCCCGCAACGGATCGGGCACCACAGCGCCAGCAGAAGGCGTCTCCCGCGTGCATCTTCGCCCCGCAGAATCCGCAGAAGGCACTTCTTCGCTCAGGCGGGACCGGCCCGCGCTCCCCGGCCGATGGGACCGCCGCCGGGGCTGGCTCCTCGCGGACCTCCCTCTCCGGGGGCCGAGGTTTCGCCGCCCGGGGTTCCCCTTCGAACGCGGCCCCGCACTCTGAGCAGCGAACGGCGTCCTCCGTGGTGAGGCTTTCACAGATTGGGCAGACATAGCCTCGGAAGACGACCCTGCGACGGCCGAAGCCGAGGTCCCGGTTCGGTCGGAAGCCGAGGGACCGCTCCGGGTCGAAACCCAGCGTTCGCTCCGCATCGAACCCGAGTTCACGGCTGGGCTCGAAGGTGAGCGAACGGTCCGGGTTGAAGCTTAGGATCTGTCCCACGGGCCCTCCGCCTAATGTAAATGATAACCGGCAAATGGCGGATAAACGTTGTGATGGGATGCCCTCGGATCGCTACACGACCACCCGGCGCTCTTCCTTCACGACGTTGAGGACGACCTGCGTATAGGTCCGCTCCACGTACTCCATGGAGCCGAGCCGTTTGACGAAGGCATCCAGCTCTCTTGTGTTCCGTAGCCGGATCACGATCACGGAGTCCCATTCCCCCGTGATGTCATACACGTGGGTGACGCGGTCGTCCCTCGCGATTCGTCGTTGGACGTCCAACAGCTTCCCCTTGTGAATTCGGATCCCGACGACCGCCATTACGTCGTACCCGATCTTCGACTCGTCGATCAGGGGCGCGTAGCCTGTGATCACGCCATCTGCCTCGAGACGTCGAATCCGGCTCGATACCGTGCTGATGCTCGCCTTCACATCCTTCGCGATATCCCGGTAGGACTTTCGGGCGTCGCGGTTCAAGTTCCGCAGGATGTCCATGTCGAGCGCGTCCAGCTTCACCGCGGCAGTCATCCCCGACCGCCCGACCATCCCCCCGCCACTTAATATTCTTCCGGCCGGATGCCCGCCTCCGGTCGGCTCCCGAGCTTTCGAATTGGACGTACGTTCTGGCTTTGCAGCCGAATTGGGCCATACGTACGATTCCTGACGTGAAGGGTTTATATATGTCCAGAGGAATGCCTTGCGGGGCTACAGTCTGAGTGTTTCCCTAACGCAAACGGCGAACGACGGTTTCAGGGATGGTGTGACATGAAATCCAGGAAGGCAGACGGTGTGGACGCGGTGCTGAAGCGGATCGAGGCGGAACGGATTCGGTGGATCGACCTGCAATTCGTTGACATCCTCGGGTCGTTGCAGCACATCACGGTCCCCTCCGCCTCCATCGGGCCCAACGAGTTCAAGGGAGGCATCGGGAAGCTCGATGGTTCCTCCATCAAGGGCTTCAAGGCGATCTATGAATCCGACATGGTCATGAACCCGGACCCCTCGACCTTTGCGATCCTCCCGTGGTACGAGGGGGAGCACCGGACGGCCCGCATGGTCGTCGACATCCATGAGGGCGAAACCCACGACCGGTTCACCCGCGACTCGCGGTTCGTCGCCCAGAAGGCCTCGGACTTTGCCGCGAACCAGGGCTTCGACACGACCTATTGGGGTCCCGAGGTCGAGTTCTTCGTCTTCGATGGCATCCGTCTCTTTCCGAGTGCGGACCACGCGCGGAACCCGTGGGCCGGAGCCGGGTACGAGATCCTCTCCCGGGAGGCCCCGTGGTCGGACAACGGGGGGACGAACTTCCCGATCCGGTTCAAGGAGGGATACTATCCCGCGCCGCCCGTGGACACCCTTCAGGACTTCCGAAACGAGGCGTCCCGGATCCTCACGGAAAACTTCGGCGTCAGCCTGGACGCCCATCACCACGAGGTCGCCACGGCGGGCCAGTGCGAGATTGACATGCACTACGATCAGCTCGTGCCGATGGCGGACAACGTCGTGACGTATCGGTACGTGATGAAGATGGTCGCACATCGGATGGGTATGATGGCCACCTTCATGCCGAAGCCGGTCTTCGGAGACAACGCGAGCGGCATGCACACCCACCAGAGCCTCTGGAAGAAGGGCCGAAATGCGATGTACGATCCCGACGACGACTACGCGGAGATCAGCCAGACGGGTCGGTACTACATCGGCGGGCTCATGGACCACGCCCGCTCCCTGTGCGCCCTCACGTGCCCCACGACGAACTCGTATCGGCGGCTCGTCCCCGGATTTGAGGCACCTGTATTCATCGCCTGGTCCAAGCGGAACCGCTCCGCGAACGTCCGCATCCCCGTGTACTACCGGGGCATTGAGAGCGCAAAGCGCATCGAGTACCGAACGCCGGATCCGACCGCGAACCCGTACCTCGCCTTCGCGGGCATGCTCTGCGCGGGCTTGGATGGCATCAAGCGGAAGGTCGATCCAGGCGACCCCGTGGACGAGGACCTGTACCACCTGAGCCCCTCGAAGCGCAAGGAGTACGGGGTCCGCGAGCTCCCGGGCTCGCTGAAGGAAGCGGTGGAGTACCTGCAGACGGACTACATGTTTCTGAAGTCCGTCTTCACGCGGGATCTCCTCGACAAGTACGAGGAGATGAAGCTCGACGAGCACCTCCAGACGGCCTTGAGGCCCTCCCCCTACGAGTACTACCGGTACATGGACGCCTGAGGGGCCCATGCCGCCCTCCCCGGACCCTCCCGGGAGGGCCCTCGGAGGCCGTTCCCTGACCCTTCGGGCCGACGGCCAGCGAGTTTAAAACCAAGGACGGCTCTATCTTCCTCGAGCCGATGGTCGAGGACAGCAAGACGATATCGGAAGAGCGGCGCATCCTCAAGGAAGCGGGCGTGCTGGACGAGAAGCTCCTGGACCGGATGGACATCTTTCCGGGGGACCTCGTCCGCCTCCGGTTCTTCTACCCCCAGAACGGCTTCGAGGAGGTCATCGGTCACTTCCTCGGCTTTTATACCCTCTACGAGGGCCCGGAGGGCGGGGGAGACCTGAACCTCGTGATCCGGACGAAGAAGAACGGCCGGTCGACGGTCGTTTATAAGGACCGGAGCTACCTCGAGGAGTTCGAGGTCCTCGAGCCGAACCGCGAGGTGCGAAGCATCATCCGCGACTTGGACGCCCGGCATGGCGGCCATGTGGGCCATGAGTTCGGCTGAAGCGGGCCGCCTCAATACATGTCGACGCCCTGGGCGAGGGCCCGCAGGCGCTCGATGCGTTTGCGGAGCGGCGGGTGCGTGCTGAACAGGCGAATGAACGCACCTCCCGCGAAGGGGTTGACGATGAAGAGCCCCTGAGACGCTGGACTACCGAATCGGAGGGGTCGTCGGCGGTTCCCCGCCTCGAGCTTCTCCAGCGCGGCGGCGAGGGCGAGGGGTTTGCCGATCGTTTTTGCGCCGCGGTAGTCCGCCTTGTACTCCCGGCTTCGGGAGATCGCGGCCCGCAGAAGGAGCGCTGCGATGGGCGCGAGGACCATGCCGATTACGGCAAGGACCAGGGTCACGATGTTCGCATTTCGGCTCCTCGCGCCGCCGAAGAGCATGCTCCAGAAGAACATCCGGGCCATGAAGGAGATGGCCCCGGCGAGGGTCGCCGCGACGGACATCACGAGGATGTCCCGGTTCCCGACGTGGGAGACCTCGTGGGCCAGTACGCCCCGGAGCTCCTCCTCGCTGAGGAGGTTCAGGATGCCCTCCGTGACGGCCACGACCGCGTGCCTCGGGCTCCTCCCCGTCGCGAAGGCATTCGGCGTTGCCGTGGGCACGATCGCCACGCGAGGCATGGGCATGTTCGCGAGCTGTGAGACCTCGCGCACGGTGCGATACAGGCGCGGGGCCTCGTTCTCGGAGACGAGGCGGGCCCGATAGGACCAAAGGACGATCCGGTCCGAGGCAAAGTAGGCGATTGCGTTCAGGACGCCCGCGAGGATCAGGAACAGGACCGCAGCGGTCACCCAGTCCCCGAACCAGATCGTTCCAATGGCCCACCCGAAGATCACAAAGATCATGGTCAGGGCAGCGAAGAGGAAGAATAGCCGCGCGTAGGCTCCCATGGTGCGCCTCGGTTTAGATGGTCCAAGAGGACTCCGAGGTACCTTATCAACTTGATGGCGGCGCGCCCCGATTGAACGTCAGTCCGTGAACCTCGACGATGGACAGCCCGCCGCTCGGGAGGGCCCGGAGCACCTCCTCGACGGGGACGGCGAACGCCGCGGCGAGGCCCTTTGCGAATGCCTCCCGATCGTCGGGTCCCGGGGCGACGACGACGTACGTGGTGGACCGGCTCGCCAGGGAGGCGACGGGGCCGCCCATGATTTTCCGATGGCCCTCGACCTCGACCCCGCCGATCGCGAGTCGGACAGGGAGATCGTGCAGGTAGTTCCGCTTGCCCCGGATCACGAAGGCGCCCCGCGGCAGGAACTCCCCCGATTCGGCGCGCTTCGACACCTGCTCCGGGAGGACCCAGTAGGCGCTGCCGCTTGCCACGCCCGCGGACCACGCCTTGCTGTAGGCGAGGGCGAACTCGCACGCCTCGCGGAGGGTCGCCTCCGGAGCCCGGGCCCCGTCCTTGATCACCGTGGAAGGCGCGCCGCGGAGGTCCGCGTGGGCGTACCGGTCGCCGGCCTTCAGGTGCTTCTTCACGAGCCGATCGTTCGAACGGGCGTCCCGGCCGCCAAGGATCAGGTGACCGTCCGAAGACAGGGTCCATCGGTACGCGTCGAACCACATTGCCTTCGTCCGCCGCGCCAGCGGCTTCTTTGCGACGCGCTCTGCCTTCCGTCGGGCCTGCTCCATCTCGCGCCGGGTGGCGTCGAGAGCCTCCTCGATCCGCTGGGCCTTCCGTTGCGCCTCCCTGCGGCGGTCGTAGAGGGCCTGGGCGTTCCCGGTAACGTCCCTCTCATAGTCCAGGGTGATGGCGTCGTAGTCGCCGATCGCGATCGTCACCGTGTGGGCTTTCGGGTCGACAGCCTTAATCTGCCCATGTTCGGGAGGCTCGCGGCCCTCGCGGACGGCCCGCAGCAGATCATCGAAGGGTCCGTAGTGGCCGTACAGGAACAGGGCCTGGGCCTCGAGTCGACCCGCCTCCTCGCGCAGCTCCCGGAGGGACGTCTCCTGTTGTTCCAGACGCCGGGCATACCGCTCGGATCTCGCGTCGGCCTCGGCCTCCTCGGGACGGGCCGCCGCGAGGTAGTTCGAGAGGGCCTCGTTGAACGTCGGGAACGGCCGGCGGTCGAGATCCGCGTACTGTATGAGTTCGATGGGGACCGCGTCGATCGCCCTGCCCTCCTGCAAGATGACCGCGGGTCGGCGTCCCTGATCCACCGCGACCGCGAGGTTGTTGAGGGCCGTGTACAGGGCGTCGACTTGGGCGTCGCTCAGGTCCCGGACGATCGTGGCCTTCGGGACGTCCGCGATCCGACACAGCTCCTCCGCGTACTGCCCCCCGAGGTTCATCACGCCCGCGAGGACACGGACGACCTGTCCCTTCGCCCCGCGGAGGGCCCGAGAGAGCCGGTCCCGGTCGAGGTCGAGGGGGTCGAACCCCTGGGACGGGAATGCGTACGGCTCGCCGACCCGCACGACACGATCCCGGAACGCTTGCGTGAAGAGGCACGCGACCGTGTCCTCGCCCTTCGTGACGATGATGTTCCCCTTGCCGAAGAGTTCGAAGATGACCCGATACGATTCCGACGTCCGTTCCACGTCGAAGACGGCCACCCGGTCGAAGTCCCGCTGGTGGACCGCCGTGATGCGCGCGTTGTCGAGGAGGCGTCTCAGGGTCTGGGCGAGGGGCGGCGGAGCTTCCGGTTTGTCCTCGATTTCGTGCGCGCAGAGCCAACGGCCCGCTTTGAAGTAGAGTTCCGTCTTCGTGCGGGAGGGCGTCCGGATCCGGAGGATCACCTCGTCGTCCCGCTGATAGATCTTGTCGACAAAGCCGCCGACTAGGCCTTGCCACTCGGCGACGAGGGCCTTAAGGTCGAAGGAGGAAAGGGCGGTCTTCATGGATCGCGTTCCGAAGGTGCCGAGCTTACTTGATGATTCCGACTTCCCAGGGCCGTCGCAGGGACCGATCGCCCCGCCGGAATCCCTTTCTGCGCGAAGGGCGATGGGCCTGCCGACGAGGCGAGAGCTTGAAATGCGACGATGTCCACATGTCGTACGATAGCCACGCGAACGCGGATGTCCAGGTCGGCGTCCTCCCTTCGTGGATGCATGTGAGCGGGAAGGTCGCATGGTACGTCTACCAGGGCCCCTACGAGGGCATCAGCGAGGCGTGGCAGACATTCATGGCGAAGGTCCGCGCCGCGCGGCCGGGCACGATCGTCGGGCCTCCAGGGGACGTGTACGTGTGCGACCCGGGCGACCACCAAGGGGACGCCCAAGCGAAGCTCACGACGATCCTGTGGGCCCCGATTCAGGAGTGAGTCCTCGAGGGGGCGGAGGCGTCGAGCCTCACGCCTTCAGGCTCGGGAAGTCCTCGAGGGCGACGCCTGCGGCGTTCCGACCGGGCGCGCCCGTCACGCCGCCACCTGGATGGGCACTGCTCCCGCATAGGTAGAGCCCTTTCACGGGCGTGCGGTAGCCGGACCAGCCGGGCATGGGGCGCATCGAGAACAGCTGGTCCGGCGTCATGTCCGTCTGGTAGATGCAACCCTCGGGCAGCCCCCACTCCCGCTCCATGTCCAAGGGCGTGAGAACCTCGCGGGCGATCACCGCATCGCACAGGTTCGGCGCGAATTCCGCAAGGGTGTCGAGGACGAGGTCGCCGATGTCCTCCTTCCGGTCGTCCCACGTCCCGGTTCGGAGACGATAGGGAGAGTACTGGGAGTAGATCGACAGGGTGTGCGTGCCCGGCGGGCACAGGCTCGGGTCCGTCACGGAGTGCAGCACGCAGTCGAGGAAGGGTTTCCTCGATGGGTCGCCGTACTTCGCGTCGTCCCACGCCCTCTCGAGGTAGTCCACGGACGGGCACACGTCGATGTAGCCCCTGTGGTGCGGCTGCACCGTCTTTCCGGGTCGGCAGGTGAAGTCCGGCAGCTCGCGCAGATGGCAGTTCACCTTCGTGACGACGCCGGAGGCTTTGATGGCCCGGACCTTGGTCCGGAATGCCGGCTCCACGGCGTCCGCGTCGAGGAGCTTCAGGAAGGCCGTCTTGACGTCCACGTTGGAGAGGACCGCGCGGGCGTCGACCCGCGTGCCGTCCCCGAGCTCCACCCCCGTGACCCGGCCCTCCTTCGTGAGGATGCGCCTCACGCCGGTCGACGTGCGGACCGTCGCGCCAAAGTGCTGGGCCGCCTTTCCGAGGGCCTCGCAGATGCCTCCCATCCCGCCCTTCGCGTACCCGAAGATCTGCTTCACGCCGTTGATCTCATGGAGGAGCATGTGGCCGAGCATGAGGGCCGTGCCCGGCGTCCGGGGCCCGGCCGGCAGGCCGATCGTCGCCGCCGTCACGAGGGTCGCCTTGACCTCCTCGGACTCGAAGAACTCGTCGAGGAGGGACGCGGCACTCTGGAGCAGCAGGCGCCGGGCAAGCTCCTCGGCCTCCCCGCCCCGGAACATGCCGACAAGGTCCGCGAGGGGAGGGGGCGCCCCGAGGACCATGGGTTCGATGAGCTCCATGACCTCGGTCCAGAACCGGACGTACGTCGGGTAGGTTTCCGCGTCCTTCTTCGAGAAGCGGGAAAGTTCCTTGTGATTCCTCCTCTGGTCGTTCCAGAGAAGGATCGAGTCGCCATTCGGGAAGGGCAGGAAGAACTGGGGGTCGAAGGGATGGGCCTCGTATCCGAACTTCGCGAGCTCGAGATCTCGGATGACCTCGGGGCGCAGGAGGCCCGCGGAGTACGCAAGGCGGGAGAACCTGACCCCGGGGAAGACCTCCTCCGTTGTGGACGCGCCGCCGACCACGGCGCGACGCTCGCACACGAGAACGCTCAGGCCCGCCTTTGCGAGGTAGCCCGCCGCGACGAGGCCGTTGTGCCCCCCGCCGACGAGGACTGCGTCGAACGCCGCCAGAGTCCACCCTCCTCAGCGCCGGGTCGGTGTCTCCCTGTGGCCATAGTACTCGTAGGCGGACATGGGCTTGTTGTAGTCGATCCGCCAAGGCCTGTCTTCCGCGGGGCGCTTCCCGAGAGCCCGCGCCATCTCCCGGATGTGCACGGGGAGGGCGCCGCAGCAGGCCCCGATGAAGTCGATGCCCATCGTCCGCGCCGCCTGCGCGTAGGCAGCCATGTCCCGTCGTGATAGGGTGAGGGTCTCGAGTTCAAAGGGGAACTCCGGAAGGCTCGTGAAGTCGGGCTTGTCGTCGGTCGTCCGGATTGCGGTGGGCTGACAGGCGACGTAGGCGTCCACAGCCTTACGCATCTCCTCCACGATGGGGAGCATGTGTCGCGGGTCGCGAAGGCAGTTCACGCCGATGATGTCCGCGCCCGCCTCAACGAGGGCTCGGGCGCAAACCGCGGGCGTTTTTCCTTCCGAGGACAAGGGCTTTTCCTCGAAGCACATCGTTGTCATGACGGGCAGGCCCGTGGCCTTCGCTTGCTCCGTGGCGAGGATCCCCTCCCCGAGCCAGGAGAAGGTCTCCGCAATCACGAAGTCGATGCCCTCTCGGACCTGGACCTTGAGCTGCTCGTCGAACTCCCGCCCCACGCGGTCCGCGGATTTCGGGTCCTCCGGATCGTACAGCCACGTGGGGCTGAGGTTCCCCGCGACGAAGGCCCGGTTCGCGGCGGCCTTCCGGGCGAGTCGGACCGCCTCGCGATTCAGATCCCGCACTCGCGCGGCGTGCCCTGTCGTGCCGAGCTTTTCCTTGCTCGCGTAGAAGGTCAAGGCCTGAAGGACCTCCGCGCCGGCGTTGAGGTACTCGCGATGGAGTTCCAGGACTGCTTCCGGGTGCTCGAGGACGACTTCGGGCGTGAATGGGCCCGCCTGGACGTAGCCCCTTTTCTCGAGCTCGATGAGGTAGCCTCCGTCGCCGAGGACGACGTCTCGGGAGAGCCTCTCGAGGATGCCTTCCTTCTTCGCGGTCCGCTTTTCTGACGTGGTAGCGCGCCGCCGTGTCGGATGCGTTGAAGCCACTGGGATCCTCCTCTCAGGTCGTGGGTCGCGCTCGAATCCCGTCGGGTGCGCCTTGGGTGTCTGAGCGCGCGGCGACTAAGGCGGCGAGGATTATATAGTCACTGGAGGGCGAGTCGACGCGAGCTGTTGTTGGGCGCCCCTGGACCCTCGGCCATCAAAGGGCAGCGGGGGCGAAGGGAAACGACGGCGCGGGAACGTTTATGTCGTTGCGGTCGATTGGTCGACCTCGCCGCCGCAGTGGCTTAGTGGTATAGCGGCGCCTTGGTAAGGCGCAGGTCGGGGGTTCAATTCCCCCCTGCGGCTTTGCGACTTGGATTGGGTGCACACCGCCTAGGGACACGTGTCCGTCGGGAGGAACGAGAAATCTCAGCGTGGAGACGAACCTCTCCCAACGAATCATTCGGATACCCCTGTTGGGTTGAGCCCTACTCGAGCGGATTTGGTGCCGCGGGATCCCCTGAGAAATGCGCAAAGCTATAAGGCGCAGAGGACGGATGGAGCCGCCGTGAGGGTTGCCGTCCTCGGGATGGGTTATCATGGACGAACGGTCGCCCTCGAGCTTGCTTCGGACCGGCGCATCTCTGAACTCATCCTCATCGACAAGCGGGTGGATCGCGCAAGGGTCCTCTTGCCGGTACTGCGAACGACCACGACCTCGATCCGAGAGCTCGACGTTCGGGATGCCCGGACCCTGCGCCGCGCGCTTTCAGGTGTCGACGTTGCCGTAAACATGGTGCCGGAGGTACACAATCTGGCGATGATGCAGGCTTGCCTTGAGACCGGGTGCGGCTACGTCGACGTGTCGAGCTTCCATCCGGTGGAGCAAGGGGACTCGGGGGACTTCCGGCCCAGCTCGAGCAGGATGGGGCCTGGCGAGACAGGGGCCTCACGGCGATCCTCAGTATGGGTTCCGATCCTGGCCTTCCGAACCTCCTGGCCCGCGCCGCTTCGGATCGATTGCAGTCCGTCGATGCAATCCGCATACGCAGGGCTGCGTCCGCAGGCAAGGGGCTCGACGGCTATCCGGACTATTCGGGTGAGGCGTTTCTGCAATATGCGTTGTCGCCGCCCGTCGTCTGGGAGGGAGGTCGCTTCGTCGCCCGGAAGGCCGGCGACGAGCAAGAGAACTTCAACTTCCCGCCCCCGATCGGCAGGCGTCGCGTCCATCTCTTCCGTAGCGAATCGGTGATGAGCCTGCCGCTGCGCCTCGGCAAGCCCGTGGGGCGGGTCGACTACAAGCACGACATTCATCTCGACCTCGTCCGCGCGATTCAAGCCCTGAACGCCCTCGGTTTCTTCGCACCGGACCGATCGATCCGGATTCAGGCCCAGCGGCTCACGTTCCGGGACGCATTCCTCCGCGTCCTGCCCGACCCCATGGCACTCATGGGTCTCGTCGTGGGCGCCTGGGTGATGGTCGTGGAAGCCGAGGGCACGACTCCCGAGGGGAGCAAGGCAACGATCCGGGGATGGGTTCTTATGGAAAACCGGGAGGCGACGGAGAGGCGAGGGACGACGCCCGACTACCTTCTCACCTGCCTCGCGGCCTCGGCCGGTGCCGCCCTGATCGGCGCGAAAAAGGCGCCGCGCGCGGGTGTCCTCGCTCCGGAAGAACTCCCGCCGGACACGATCGGGCCGGAACTTGAACTGCGCGGCGTTCGACTCCGCCTCACGCAGGCCGGCGGATAGCCTACGGATCCAGGGAATCCAGCCCCGTCGACCCGGGGAAGTTCGCGAGATCTGCTCGCCGAGCCCGATTAGATGGACCTGGATCTTCGGCCCGCGAAGCAGCGTCCGATTCTTGTCCGACGCGAAGGCGTCTGTCCAAGGGACCGTGGCCTCTCTCCATACATTGTGTGGGCGCTGACCGTGCCGACCTGGACGATTGTACTGGGCCGTGTGATTCGCGCCCGGGGCGTGCCCCACGGATTCGGCATGGTCTGCGCGTTGCAGGGCCTTCCTCCGCCTGTCAGTAGCCCGGTCGCGAGACATTTCGAAGCGCAACCTTCAATGCCTTGAACGTCCCCTGCGGGTACGGAGCCGATCAGACGTTCCCGGAGGAAGGATCGTGGCACGACGTAAAGCGAAAAAAGGACGACGGCAGGCGCGACGGAAGAAGGGCCCTACCAAGGCCCGTGGCCGAGGCAAGCGACGCGGTGCGAAGAAGGGGAAGCCCCGCAGGGCGAAGCGTGGGAAGGGGCGCAAGAAGCCCCGGAAGAAGACTCCGCGTGTGAAGCCGGCAGCCCTTGAGTCAATTCCTCCGCCGGCGCCGGAGGTCCCGCCACCGGCCCCCGAGCCGGAGCCGCTGTGGCCGAGTGAGGAGCCGACAGAGGACACCTCGTTCTGGACCCCTTAGGCGGCTCGGTCCTCTGCGAAGCGAAGTCTCGGCGATGGCCCGGTCCCGAGGTTTCGCGAATTTCACCGGCTCCCCGGACGGAGAGGTAGGGAAGGCCTCATGTCCGCTCCCAGTGAGTGCGGTGTCGCTGCCCTGGGTTGTCAGTGTCGCGACACCTTGGAGAGGGACGGATGGGGGATTCATCTCCGATGCGTCCCTTCGGGCCGCGGCGATTAGGCAAGCGCGCGGTACGAGTTTTGAACGAGGGAACGCGTGTCGAAGGACAGTCCGGTACGAACCCCGTTCCTTCCCCTGAGGGACAGTGCGACAATTACCTTGAACAAGCGTTTTGTGCCTGGCCGCCCTTCGCGGGACCGTGCGGGCCATACGTTTCGAATCCGACGGGTCGATTCAGGCCGCGGATTTGCCCGTGCCCGAGCCGGGACCGGGAGAGGCCCTCGTGCAGGTCCTCGCGGCGGGTGTGTGTCGCACGGATCTTCATCTTTTGGATGAGGACAAGTGGGGCGTTCGGAAGCCCTTTGTCCCCGGACACGAGATCGCAGGTCGTGTCGCACGGGCGCCTGGGGGCGTAGGTGGAGTCGAGGTTGGGGACCTTGTCGTGGTGCGATTTCAGCAGCCCTGCGGCCGCTGTCGTCAGTGCAAGCGCGGCAGCACGCACATGTGCCAGCAAGGTGCTTGCTTGGGCTTCGACACCCAAGGCGGCTACGCGGAATATGTGAAAGCCCAACAGGCGACCCTCATGAGGGCTGCCCGAAACGTCGACCCGACGCTCGCGGCAACCCTCGGATGTGGCGGCGCGACGGCTCATCGAGCCGTCTCCGGCCTGGGGAAAGCAGGGGAGGGAGACCTTGTCATGGTGATCGGTGCTGGCGGGCTCGGTTTGTCCGCGACTCAGATCGCGCACATCCTGGGAGCCAACGTGCTAGCCGTCGATGTC
>CAYGBO010000011.1:0-2923 GCA_964348145.1 uncultured Methanomassiliicoccales archaeon | reverse complement strand
GGCCTGAAGGCGCAGCCCACGCGGTCGAGGGGTTGGTCGGCGAAGCCGGTGTCGACGTCGCCGTGGATTTTGTGGGGAAGGCGTCCACCTTCGAGCTCGGACGATCCCTCTTGGGTGTGGGCGGACGATTCGTGGCCGTCGCTCCAGGGACGGAGTCGATCTCCGTCGCGGCGAACGATCTCATCGACGGTGGTAAGTCCTACCTCGGAACCTACGATTCGACCGTGGAGGACCTGGTTCAGGTGCTCTCCTGGCTGGAGGCGGGGCAACTCAAGCCCATCGTCACCCGGAGGGCTCCTCTCGAGGAGGCGGCCCAGGTTCTGCACGATTTGCGCGGCGGGAAAATCGTGGGTCGAGCGGTCCTCCTTCCCGGATCTGACGAGTCGTGAGGGTGCTCCGGACTATCCTTCGTCCCGAGCTAACCGACGTCAGAGAATGCTCGCTCCGCCGTCCACGGTCACGGCCGCCCCGGTCATAAAGGACGAGTCGTCGCTGGCGAGGAAGAGGATGACTCGCGCGATTTCCTCCGGTTTCGCCGCACGGTGCATGGGGATCGGTGCGACGAGCCTCCGGTAGTACTCTTTGAAGCCCAGGCCGGATGCCTCAGCGTCCCTCTCCATCATCGGAGTCACAACCTCGCCCGGGCAGACCGCGTTCGCGCGAATGCCGTCCTTGGCGTGCTCTAAGGCGATGTCCATGGTCAGGAGGACCATGCCGGCCTTGGAGGCACAGTACACGGCGGTCCCGGCGCTGGCGACGAGAGCCGATTCCGAAGAAACATTCACGATGACGCCGCGTCTGCGTCGGACCATTCCGGGAAGAACGTACTTGGAGCAGAGAAACGTCCCCTTCAGGTTGATGTCCATTTCCTGGTCGTACTCCCTCTCGGTTTTCTTCACGAGGGACTTGTAGATGTAGATCCCGGCGTTGTTCACGAGCACATCGATGGGACCAAGCCCTTTCGTCGTTTCGGAAACGAGCCGCCGTGCGTCCGACGCCTTGGCAACATCCCCCCTAATCGTGAGAACTTCCCCGAGGGCACGCAGCGAAGCCTCCGCTCTCTTTAGTCGGGTCGCGTTGCGGCCGTTTATGGCGACCCGGGCACCCTCTTCGAGAAAGGCCTGCGCGGTCGCGTACCCTATGCCCGAAGAACCGCCGGTGATGAGCACGACTTGACGCTCGAATCGACGCATCGCGCGGGTATCGCGGAGGCGGATAAAGAGTTCGCTCGTAGCCCTGCGAGCGGGAGGACTTCCGTTCGTTATTTCCCGGTTGAAAATCATTGCAGCCCTTACCTAAGGGTTATTAGCAACGGAAGGAACGTGGACCTCAATCCCGAAGGGGGGTCGTATCGTGGGCACGCCACGGCATCGGGCGTTTGCGATGGTTGGCGGGATTGTGGTAATTCTTATGAGTGCATCCTTCCTCCTGCTCCCTGCGAAATCGGGCCTAGCGTCCACAGGAACCTTCCCGCTCGCCGATCCCACCATCTTGATCGAGGGCGACGAGAACTTCACGTCGGCCAACGGAGTGACCGGCGGGAGCGGAACGCCCTCGGATCCATACGTCATCGAGGGTTGGAACATCAGCGCGAGCCAGGCTCACGGAATTTGGATTTCGAACACGACGGCGTACTTCACAGTTCGAAATGTGACCGTCCATTCCGGATTTGGGACTTACTATGGCGTGTATCTTCTGAACGTCTTGAACGGTCGGATCGAGAACTCGACTATCGTCCACAATCTCTTCGGAATCTACAGTCATCGCTCCGCGAGTATTGAAATCCTTTCCAACAATGTTTCGGATAACAGATACACGGTATTTGAACCACGAGCCGCGGGGATCATTGTGTACGAAAGCCAGTCCATACGCGTTCTCGACAATGTCGCAGTGAACAACTCCATGTATGGGGTTTTTGTCGAGTCGTCCAATCGCACACTCGTCGCCCGAAATCTCGTGTCAAGCAGTAATTCCCACGGAATTTACTTCGTGGAATCACCCAACTCCACAGTCGAGGAAAACACTTTGCTAGAGAACGGTGCCGACGGAATCGCCATGCGCTACTCGTTCAACACTGAGATTCATCGTAACCGAGTTTCCTCGAATGACGATCAGGGCATTCAGTTTCTCGACGCGGGTAATGTCACGATTTCGGAGAATGTTGCTGTCGCCGACGCGATTCGTGTGGCCTATGTCCACGATTCTCGAATTCAGGGCAACAACGTTTCTTCGAACGGACCGTTTGGCTACAGTATTCGCGTCGAGAACTCGAATTTGTCTCGGATCTCGGGCAACATCCTTTCAGATAACGGCTGGGGAGTCACCCTTTATCACTCCACGAATGCGACGGTGTATCATAACAATCTTATCAACAACAATTGGCGCAGAGCCTTCGACAATCGAGGCCCCGAAAATCGCTGGGACGACGGCTATCCAAGCGGTGGCAACTACTGGTCCGACTACTCTGGGGTCGATGAATGCAGCGGTTCCGCCCAAGACCAATGCCCTAACCCCGACGGCATTGGCGATACCCCGTATGCCATCGACGCCGATTCTCAGGACCGTTACCCGTTGATTTCGCCCTTTGTCGCCAACCGGCCTCCCACCCTTGACCCGATTGACGTCTCCCCCGCAGTTGCGATTCCCGGTCAGACGATTGCGTTTGCGGCAAGCAGTTCAGATGCGGACGGAGACGTTCTCGCGTTTACGTGGGATTTCGGTGACGGGGGAACGGCCACGGGAACGACGACCCCCGGCGGAGGCCTGCTGACAGCGAATCATGCGTATGCTTCCCCGGGAGACTACTCCGTCATCCTGACCGTTGACGACGGTAGGGGAGGGGGTGCCAGCGTTTCGTTGTCCCTGGTGGTTCCACCGCCCGCCTTGCTCCGCGTGACCACGAGCATCGACCTCCACCCGACCT
>CAYGBO010000010.1:53248-55026 GCA_964348145.1 uncultured Methanomassiliicoccales archaeon | reverse complement strand
AGATTCTTTTTTTCCGAAATCGGCCCGAGTGAAGGCGTGATGTCAACCGGAACAGACTCCGTACCTCGCGTTCAAGAAAGAGCCCGTGACAGTTCGATCACGAACAGGATAGGGTTGTGGGCTGCGGTCCTCGTGACTCTGCTGAACGTGGCATTCACGGCATCCTTGATCGTCTCCCCACCAGCCGTATGGGAGGACATCGACACGTACGCGAGCGGCTACGGCGACATCCAGATTCTTCCACCGCTCATCGCATTCCTCATCGCTCCTGCCTTCGTGGTCTTGATGACGGCCATCTACCACAGCGCCTCCGAGGACCAGAGAGTCCTCGGGTTCCTGGGGGTGACGTTCGCCGTCGCGTATGCCTCCTTGGTCGGGATCAACTACTTCGTCCAGATGACCGTCGTACGGCAGCGAATCCTGGCGGGGGAGCTCGTTGGTCTCGATGCCTTTGTGATGGCGAACCCTCGCTCGTTGATGCTCGCGGTCGACACCCTGGGATACTTCTTTCTAGACCTGTCTGTGCTTGCGATGGCGCCTCTGTTCGGAACGACAAGCGCAGGGAAGGGTATCCGATGGTCCTTCGTCGCCACCGGTGCTTTGGGGATCCTCGGCACCGTTGGATTCGTCATACAGAACGATGCCATCGGCCTGGGAATCCTGGTCTCCGGAATCGCTTTCCTCGTCGCGAGTGTCCTGCTAATACTCGTCTTCAAGCGAGCGGCGTCGAGGGCCGCGTGAGGGCACCCCGGGGGGACGGTGCCCGGGACAATGCTTGAAGGGACGAGGACGCGGGCGTGCCCATAAAAGGGCGCACCGCCATTATCGGGGAGGACATGGGGACAGTCCGAACGTACATGAGCAAGTATGGCGGCGGAACCATGTACGAACGACCGACGGGAGGAATGGCGATGTGGATATCTACTTCGCCAGCAGGCCGGCAGATCCCACAGGAACGGGTTGACGCCTGGGGGCTCGGAGACCCTGCGGGGGCGACCCATCGCCACTCGACAAGGCGCGTTCGATCGGTTCCGGATTCCCTGGAGGGTGGCCGCAGCAGTCTCAGGTTGAACGGACGTAGCCTCGCCGAACGCCCTCTCGCCCCACGACGGCCCGCTGGACGTCGCGTCGTGTCGCCACGGGGAGAACCGAAACGGTCGGCGCCAATAAGGGTTGGCCCGCCTGCGAGGGGGCATCCTCCGAGGAACACTGAATAACCACTATCCGATGATAACTCTTATCCCCGACATCCGCATGTTCGATGGGGAATCCGCGTCCCGGCGGTCCGGGCGGATGTCAAGTCCGAGAGGGCCTGCGCGCCCCGGAGAAGGCCCGGAAGTAGACGACGGGGAGGAATGAGATGGCACCGGTCGACGTAGACCAGCAAGGCTCGAAGGAGCACGTGAACGTAAAGATCGAGAAGGACGTGGAGAGGTGCCCGGTCGTGCACGGAACGACGAACGTCGGAATGCGGTCGACCCGGGATTGGTGGCCGAATCAGCTGAACCTCAGTATTCTTCGCCAGAACTCCTCCCTGTCTAATCCGATGGGCGAGACTTTCGACTACGCCGAAGAGTTCCGGAAGCTCGACTTCAACGCGCTGAAGAGGGACCTCCACGCGCTGATGACCAAGAGCCAGGACTGGTGGCCTGCGGATTTCGGCCACTACGGGGGGCTCTTTATCCGTATGGCGTGGCATGCGGCGGGCACCTACCGCATCGGCGACGGTCGCGGCGGCGCTGGCGCCGGTCAGCAGCGATTCGCGCCACTCAACTCTT
>CAYGBO010000010.1:46036-53222 GCA_964348145.1 uncultured Methanomassiliicoccales archaeon | reverse complement strand
GGCCGACCTCATGATCCTCGCCGGCAACGTCGCGCTCGAATCGATGGGCTTCAAGACCTTCGGCTTCGGCGGCGGGCGACCCGATGTCTGGGAGCCTGACGATGCCGTCTACTGGGGCAAGGAAGACACCTGGCTTGCCGACAAGCGGTACGCGGGCGACCGGGAGCTCGAGAATCCTCTCGCCGCCGTTCAGATGGGCCTCATCTATGTGAATCCGGAAGGGCCGAACGGCAAGCCTGATCCACGCGCCGCGGCCAAGGACATTCGGGAGACCTTCAAGCGCATGGCCATGAACGACGAGGAGACCGTCGCTCTCATCGCCGGCGGACATACCTTCGGCAAGACCCATGGCGCTGGCGATCCGAAGCTGGTCGGCCGGGAACCCGAGGCAGCGCCCATCGAGCAGATGGGGCTTGGCTGGAAGAGCAAGTTCGGCACAGGCAAAGGCAAAGATACGATTGGGGGCGGCCCGGAGGTCACTTGGACTACGACGCCGACGAGGTGGAGCAACAACTTCTTCGAGAACCTATTCGGCTACGAATGGGAGCTGACGAAGAGTCCGGCCGGCGCGTACGAATTCAAGGCGAAAGGCGACGCGGCGACAATTCCGGATGCTTTCGACCCGTCGAAGCGTCACGCGCCCACGATGCTGGTGACGGACCTCGCTCTGCGGGTCGATCCGGTCTACGAAAAGATCTCGCGGCGCTTCTACGAGCATCCGCACGCTATCTCGGACCCGAGGTCCCGGCGGAGGAGCTGATCTGGCAAGACCCGGTTCCCGCCGTCGATCATAAGCTGATCGACGCCAGGGACATCGCGGACCTGAAAGCCAGAATTCTGGCTTCGGGCCTGTCCATCTCGCGACTGGTCTCGACCGCATGGGCATCCGCAGCCACCTTCCGCGGCTCCGACAAGCGCGGCGGGGCGAACGGCGCGCGCATCCGCCTTGCGCCGCAAATGGATTGGGAAGTCAACCAGCCCGCCCAACTGGCCAAGGTGCTGACGACTCTGGAGAGCATCCAGAAGGCGTTCAACACCGCGCACTCCGGCGGGAAGAGGGTGTCACTCGCCGACCTGATCGTTCTCGGCGGTTGCGCGGGAGTCGAGCAGGCCGCGAAGAAGGCCGGGCACGACGTGACCGTCCCCTTCACGCCCGGCCGCACGGACGCGTCGCAGGAGCAAACCGATGTGGAGTCCTTCGGCTATCTCGAACCGGTTGCGGATGGCTTCCGCAACTACCTCAAGACCAAATTCACCGTGCCGGCAGAGGAGCTTCTAATCGACAAGGCGCAGTTGCTGACACTGACCGCGCCCGAGATGACGGTCCTGGTCGGGGGCATGCGTGTCCTGAACGCGAACTTCGGACAGTCGCAACATGGCGTCTTCACGAAGCGGCCAGAGACGCTGACGAACGACTTCTTTGCGAACCTGTTGGACATGCGCACCGAGTGGAACGCGACCTCGGATGAGGATGTGTTCGAGGGACACGACCGCAGGACCGGCGAGTTGAGGTGGACCGCCACCCGAGTCGATTTGATCTTTGGTTCGAACTCCGAGCTGCGCGCCCTTGCCGAGGTCTACGCCTCCGCCGACGCGCATGCGAAGTTCGTGACTGACTTCGTGGCGGCGTGGAACAAGGTGATGAATACCGATCGCTTCGACCTTCGGCGACTCGGATTGCGGGGGAGAACCCGGACTTCGCGCGAGGCCTTTGCCTCGAGAAGGAAATCCCGCGCATCGCCAAAGAGATCAGGCCGAAGAAGGAGGTGAGAGATCTCTATGAAAGGAAAGCTCCACCAAGTACAATGCGACGAGGAAGAGGTGTTCGATTTCCCGGACAACTGGACTCCTGTGCGCCTTGAGCGGAACGCGTACTGGACCCAAGGTAGAAAGAACTACACCCTCTTCCTAATGGAGAGGACGTGACCGATCCTCGCGTATACAGAAGGGTTCCTGCAGACTCCTCTCAGATCCTGTTGCCCTGGCGTGCCAACGATTGCCCCGACACTAGTGCCCTCTGGAGAATGCAGAGGCACGTTCCTCTCCTCGTTCAGGGTGACCGCTGTGCGACCGTAACCTTGCTCGTGGGAATGGCCGCCGACCGACCAACGGCGTCTCGAAGACCTCTGATTGAACAAGCCCCACCTGGACTATCGCTCTCCATGCTGAGAACTGCGTTTCGACACGGGGTAATCGGCACACCCGCAGATGTGTCGTCGAGAACATCCGTGCGGCTTCGGTAGGCCGTGGATGTGACCCCACGTGGGGATGCTCCCGACGGGGAGTAAACTCGTACGGGCATGCTCCCGGCGGGATTTGAACCCACGTCAGAAGCTCGAGAGGCTTCTATCCTTGGCCACTAGACTACGGGAGCGTGGAGACGTGCTAAGGGTGAGTCTGACATAAAGATTGCGAGGGGGGCGAGATCACGCTTCGCAGTGGGAGAAGCTTTTTCGCCGTCTTCGCATGTCGGTGGGCCGTGAAGTGGAAGGTGTCCGTCCGTCAACTCGAGCCAGCGCTTCAGGACAAAACGAAGAACCTGAAGAAGCTCGAGAAGGCCGCGGCAAAGTCCGAGGCGGATCTCCTCATGGCCGGCGAGATGTACCTGACGGGGTACATGGTCCGCGACGCCTTCGCCCGTCTCGCGGAACCGATGGACGGCCCGTCCGTCAAGACGGCCTTGCGGATCGCGAAGGAATACGGCACCCACCTCGTGTTCGGGATGCCCGAGAGGGAGCTGGGCTCGAAACGGCTCTACAACACATCCGTGCTTGTCACGCCAGATGGCCGTGTGGCCTCCTATCGCAAGATCTATCCTGCGAACTTCGGTCCCTTCGAGGAAGGCCTCTACTTCGGAAGGGGGGACGGCCTCACCCTTGTCGATACGGAGCTGGGCAAAATCGGGCTCCTGATCTGCTATGATTCCTTCTTCCCAGAGCTTTCGAAGGCGTACGCCCTCCGCGGTGCGGATCTCCTCGCGATCATCAGTGCGGCCCCGGCCACCTCCAAGCCGTTCTTCGACAAGGTTCTGCCCGCGCGGGCGATCGAGAACGCCATGTACGTGCTGTACGCGAACCTCGTGGGGACGGAGCTGAACATGGTCTTCCAGGGCGGTTCCCAGGCGATCGGACCCCGCGGGGAAGAGCTGGGACGGGCCGAGGACTTCCGCGAGGATTCCGTCGAGACGACGATCGACGTCCGCGACGTGAAGACGGCCCGTACGTTCCGACCCACGTTGCGAGACACCCGTCAGGCCTTCTGGGAGACCGTGTCCCCCGGGTTGGAGATACGCGAAGTTTGACAGAACGGGGGTTCCACCCGTAACTTGATATTGCGATCCAACGCTAGCTCATCGGAGGGATTCCACGAAGGGCGTCAGCGTTCTCCTGCTCGTCGCCTTTGCGTTCGTCCCCGGGCCCAGCCCCGCGAGCGGGTCCGCGGTGGTTCAGAGCGTGCCGATTCAGTTCGATATCCCCTCGACGGACATCATCCCCCAGGTCGCCTCCGTAAGGGCCACGTGCAGCATCACAGTGTCCGGCGAAGATCTATGGCTGATGAACAACGAGAAGGACCTCACGACCCTCGAGGCGGAACCTGGAACGTGCTCGATCGTCCTTCACATCCTCGGCACGGACGTCGTGTTGCCCGTCGCGAACACGACTCCCTTGGGGAGGCACGCGTTCTTCCTCCCTGCGGTCGCGACTCTCACGTTCGCGGTCGTAGACATCAGCATCGACCTCATGGCATCCTTGAATGCCACGCCTCGCGTCATGCTCGAGGAAGCCGCGAGCGTGAGCCCGACGAATCTCACGTGGACCGCGTGGGGGGCACGTCGCCTGCTCGTGGAGGCCGCGGACGGACGCGGAGGCGTCTTGAACGCGCAGCTCGAAAGTCCGTTCACCTACACGATGGCCCTGATGAACGGGGCTCGGATCGGCATAGCCGCCCAGTCCCTGAGCCTGACCGTCTACGCGCTGAACGTGATCGCCTACCAAAGGGAGCTCACGCAGATCGGCTCCTTCGCGGGCGACGCCGCCCTGAGGACGAGCCTCGTTGTGGACCTGCTTCCGCACGCGCCGCTCCTCGAAATGCCGCGCGACGTGACCCACGAGGGCGCGCGCTTCTCCTGGGAAGGAGCCTCCGACGACGACCTTGCACGCCTGGAACTCTGGATCTCGGACGGAAACCAAGAGGTCGCGTACATCGTGGACGACGTCGGGGCGACGTCTCTCCGGGTCCCCACCCGCTCGAACACGGCGTACAGCGCGTGGCTCGTGGCCGTGGACGCCTCCGGTCAGAGGAGCGCATCCCAGCCGGTCGGGTTCCATACGCCGGCCTCCCCTGCCGACCTTGAGGCCGCCCAGGCAAGGGACGCCGTCATGTGGACCACGGTAGGCGTGGTCATCGTCGCGGCCCTCGTCGGGTACGCGTTCGGACACCTTCGGGGCCGGGGGCTCGACTGATCCGGACGCTCACCCCTCGGGGGAACGAGAGGCCCGTCGCAAACCTTTTATAACGCTCACTCCTTCGACGCCCGCTCTTCTCACGATAGAGCCCGTGACTGATGACGCCCTCCCGCGCGGAGGGGCGGAAGGAGGTCGGTGGAATGGCGAAGCCGATGTACGTTCGCTTCGAAGTGCCCAAAGAACTCGCGGACAAGACATACCAGGCCGTGGAGCTCGCCCGGGACAGCGGGAAACTCCGAAAGGGGACGAACGAGGTGACGAAACTCGTGGAGCGGGGAGACGCCCAGTTCGTCGTCATGGCAGAGGACGTCCAGCCCGAGGAAATCCTCGCCCACATGCCCCTCCTCTGCGAGGAGAAGGGCATCGCCTACGGGTACGTGCCGAGCAAGCAGGAGCTCGGCGTCGCCGCGGGCCTCGGGAAGGCGACCGCCTCGACGGCGATTCTGGACCCCGGCAAGGGGAAGCCCCTCCTGGACGACCTGGTCGGGCAGATTCGTGCGCTGAAGAAGTGAGGATCAATGGCGGAGCCGGACAGCATCCCCGCAGAGGTCGTCGAAGTCGTCGGCCGGACCGGCATGACGGGCGAGGCGACCCAGGTGAAGGTACGGGTCAAAGAGGGTCGAGACAAGGGCCGCATCATCACGCGCAACGTGAAGGGGTCCGTCCAGGTCGGGGACGTCCTCATGCTCCGCGAGACCGCGCGAGAAGCCCGCAAGCTCTCCGTCCGGTGATTTCCATGCCCGTCCGGCGCTCCTGTTCCTTCTGCGGAAACGACATCGAGCCGGGAACGGGCAAGATGTTCATCCGAAAGGATGGTACGATCTACCTCTTCTGCTCCGGCAAGTGCCAGTCGAACCTGCTCAAGCTCGGAAGGGTGCCGCGTTGGACACCATGGACGCAGGCCTATCGCCGGGCCGCCGGGCTCGTGACCGAGGAGGCAGCGCCCGAGTTCGTCGTGGAGGAGGCGCCCTTGGCGGCCGCGGCGACGGCCGACGTGACGATCGATGTCCCGAAGGGCAAGGATATCCCGGCCGACCTTGTGGATCTCATGGACAAACGGCTCGGGCCCGATCTAGGCCGAGGGGATGTCGAGCGTTACTTCGCGGACTTCGTCGCGAGTCCGTCCTTCCGAACCTCGATCCTGAACGCCGTCCGAAAGGCCCACGGCGGCAAGACGATCACCCATATCGAGAAGAAGGAGTTCCTCGCGTACAAGGACTCGCCGGAAGGCCGGCGGGTGTTCAAGGCGTGGCTCGACGGTCAATGGCAAAAGGTCAGGGGCCGTGGATCGCGCGATGAGGGGGAGGAAGAGGCTGCCGCTCCTGCGGCCGGCAAGCCAAAGAAGGGGTCGCGAGCATGAAGGACCGGACCTTCGTCCTGTTGAAGCCGGATGCGGTGCAGCGCGGATTAATCGGAAAGATCGTAGAGCGCTTTGAGGCACGCGGTCTGAGGATCGTCGGCATGAAGATGATCCGCGTCTCTCAATCTCTCGCTGAGACGTACTACGCGGAGCACCGGGGTAAGCCGTTCTTCGAGCCCCTCATGGGTTACGTGTCCTCGGGCCCCACGGTCGCGATGGTCCTTGAGGGCGACGGCGCGGTGGGCATCGTCCGCAGGATGATGGGCACGACGGACTCCGCGGAAGCCGAGCCCGGGACGATCCGGGGAGACTTCGCGCTGACGATCGAGCGCAATGTGATCCACGGTTCCGATTCGCCGCAGACGGCGAAGAAGGAGATCGACCTGTTCTTCAAGTCCGACGAACTCCACGGGTACACGCGCATCGACGAATCGCGGCTTCAGGAGTGAGCCGGAAAGTTTCTAATAGCGAGGACCGGTTGGTTCCGCAGGAATGGCCGCGATTCGCCAGCCCATTGTGTCCGTCCTCGGGCACGTGGACCACGGCAAGACAACGGTCCTCGACCGGATACGGGGGACCGCGATCGCCTCCCGCGAGGCCGGTGGGATCACGCAGCACATTGGCGCGACAGAAGTCCCCCTCGCCGCCGTCCTCGAGGCCTGCGGGGACATGGTGAAAGGGAAGTCCTTCAAGATCCCCGGCCTGCTCTTCATCGACACCCCAGGTCATGTGGCCTTCTCGACCCTTCGGGCCCGGGGCGGCGCCCTCGCGGACCTCGCGGTCCTCGTGATCGACATCAACGAGGGATTCCGGCCCCAGACGGTGGAGTCCATCAACATCCTCAAGCGCTACAAGACGCCCTTCCTCGTCGCGGCGAACAAGATCGATCTCATCCCTGGCTGGCGTCGCCATGCGGAGCGCCCCTTCGTCCACTCCTACGAGGATCAGCCGAATTCGACAAAGGAAGCCCTCGATTCTCGGCTCTACAACCTCGTCGGGAAGTTCTACGAACAGGGCTTCTCCGCGGACCGTTACGACAAGATCGAGGACTTCACGGCGACCCTCGGTATCGTCCCGACGAGCGCGAAGTTCGGAGAGGGAATCGCGGATCTCCTGCTCATGCTCGTCGGGCTCGCCCAGCGGTTCCTGGAAACGTCCTTGCGAACCGAGTCCGGACCTGCGGAGGGCACCATCCTCGAGGTGAAGGAGGAGAAGGGGTTGGGTCTCACCCTCGACGCGATCCTATACAAGGGCGTCCTGAAGCGCGGGGACCGAATCGCATTCGGCACGGCGGGTCCGCCAGGGGTCACGAAGGTCAGATCGGTCCTCAAGCCAAAGCCTCTCGATGAAATCCGCGACC
>CAYGBO010000010.1:34571-45969 GCA_964348145.1 uncultured Methanomassiliicoccales archaeon | reverse complement strand
ATCCGCGTTGCCCGCGGGGACCTCCAGTCCGTCATGGCGGCAATTGCGGAGGAGACCCAGGTCCAGGTGGAGACGCAGGAGGAAGGCATCCTCCTGAAGGCCGACGCGATCGGCTCCTTGGAAGGGCTGGCGTCCGAGTGCAAGAAGGCCTCGATCCCCATTAAGTTCGCTCGCATCGGGCCCGTGTCCCGCCGGGACCTCGTGGACATGGCGACCGTCCGGGATCCCCTCCAGCGCGCGGTCTTGGCCTTCCATGTGGAGGTGCTGCCGGACGCGGAAGCCGCCCTCGCGGACCATCCGGACCTCAAGGTGCTGCAGAACAGTGTGGTCTACAGGCTCATCGAGGACTATGCGGCGTGGCGGGACGAGCGGAAGCGCGAGCTCGAGGAGGCCCGACGTCGTGAAATCTCATACCCCGCGAAGCTCCTGTTCCTGGCAGACTACGTGTTCCGCGTCTCGAAGCCCGCGATCTTCGGCGTGAGGGTCCTTGCAGGTCGTATCCGCCCGGGTCAAGGCCTCATGCGTGAGGACGGCCGGCCTCTCGGGCGCATCAAGTCGATCCGGAGCGGGGAGCGTACCCTGGACCAGGCCCGGCAGGGCCAGGAGGTCGCGATCGCCTTGGACGGGGTCACGATCGGCCGGCAGATCTCCGGCGGGGACGTCCTCCTCGTGGACCTGCCCGAGGCACACGCGCGGGCCGTGCGCGACCTCCCCGATATGACCCACGACGAGCGCGAGGCCCTCAAGCAGATTGCAGCGATCAAGCGAAGGGAGGATCCCTTTTGGGGGATGTGAAATCCCTTCAGGGTCAGCTGCCGCGCGCCCATCTCTGCAAGGACTGCGACCGGTGGTACGGCCAGGAGGACGACGAGTACGGTCCGTGCATGTACAAGCACCTGAGGAAGGAGAAGCGGTACGTGACCTACGGTCAGCACGAGTGTGACGAAGAGGAGGAACTGGAGCGGCGGGTGAAGATGTGGCGGGACCACGGATCCGCCCTTTCGAGGAGCGAGACATCGACCGGGCCATCGCCCTGACGGACCTCGAGGGGTGGGGGTACACCCGCGCGGACTTCCTCCGGCTCCTCGCCCTGGAGCCGCGCGGTTGCCTCGCGGCGGAGGCGGACGGCTCCGTGGTCGGCGTCCTGACCACGACGACGTACGGGCCCCTTGCGTTCCTCGGAGCGGTCATCGTGCAGCCGGAACGGCGGGGCGAGGGGATCGGCGGGTCCATGATGAACGCCGCGCTCGAATATCTCGAGGCCGTCGGCGTGGAGACGGTTCGGCTCAACGCCTACGTGCACGTCGTGCCCTTCTACGAGCGCCTCGGATTCCGTAAGGAATTCGAAAACGTCCGGTGGCAGGGGAGGCCGATGAACTCGGTCACGTCCGCGGCGCGGCCTCTGCGTGCCTCCGAACTCGAGGTCTTGGCCACCTTCGACGAGGCCTACTTCGGCGGATCTCGGCACCGGTTGCTTTCGTATCTCGCCCGTGAGTTCCCCGACAGTTTCCTCGTCGCAGAGCGAGAGGGTCGGCTCGCGGGCTACCTCGTCGGGAACACATCGGGTCCGGCCTGCGAGATCGGCCCATGGGTCGTCGACCCCGGCCACCTGGAGGCTGCGTCGGACCTGTTCCACGGGCTCATGGCGTCGACGGAGGCACGGAGCTACGCGTTCACGGTTCCCGTCCGGAACCCCCACGCGGGGGACTTCGCGCGTCGCCTCGGGTACGAGGAGGTCTTTCGGACCTTCCGAATGGTCCGTGGGACGCCCGGGCATCCGGGGAAGCCGGAGGGCGTCTGGGGCCTCGCCGGGTTGGAGAAAGGGTGAAGTAATCCTAGCTCCTGTGCGCGGCCCATGTCGGAGAAGCGACTCCTCGCCCTCCTCGCGATGCTCCTCGGCCTCATCGCGGGCGTTCTCATCCTCGTCGGCGTGTTCACCGTGCGGGGGAACCCGCCCATCACCGTCGAGTTCATCCTCGACCGCATCGCCCAGTTCTTCGTGTCCCTCGTGATCCTGTTCGGGAGCCTCCTCATCTACCGAGGGAAATACACCTCGGGGGGCCTCGTGAATCTCGTCCTTGGGGTCGCGGGACTCTTCCTTCCTGGCGTCGGTCTCCTCGAGGCCGTGCTGGCGATCCTGAGCGGCCTCCTGGGTTTCATCGCGGCGCAGACCGCCCGGTGGCGGAAGCCGCAGATCCTCGGGCCGATGAGCTGCCACAGGATGAGGGCGAGGATGAATAGGGCGAAGAGGTAGCTCACCTGCTTCACGATCCGGTCCCGGGCCTCCGCGGCGATCCCTCGCCGCACGCGCGTCACGAGGGCCTCCAGACCGTCCTTGAAAATGTATCCACCGTCGAGAGGAACCGCGGGCAGGGCGTTCGTCGCGCCGAGCATGAGGTTGAGCCAGAAGAGCCAGTAGAAGGCGTTCGCGATGAGGTAGAACAGCCAGGGCGCGCCGGCGAGGGGACCCTCGACGCGGTAGAAATGGGTGGCCGGCTCCTGAATCGGAGCGCGTCCCTGACCGAACTGGAAGGGCAGCGAGATGTAGACGAGAATCGCCCGGGGCACGCCGCCGAATCGGTCCGGGTTCGAGAGGGGATGGTAGTAGTCCGTGCTCGGGTCAAAGGGGAGGAATCCGAGGAGGAGTCGCTCCGAGTCGGGATCCTTCATCGGAGTCACGTTGAAGCTCCGGTACCCGGTGCCGTCGAAGGCGACGACCGGCACGGTCTGGCTCGGCTGGACCCGGTCCATGGCGGCCCGGTACTCGTTCTGATCCCGGACCACGGTGCCGTTCACCGAGGTAATGATCATGAATTGCTCCATGCCCGCGGCTTCCGCGGGAGAGTCCTGGATGAAGCCCACGATGCCGACGCCCTCGTGGACCGACGTCACGGAAGAGATCATCATGGACGAGAAGAGGAACGCGAAGATCAGGGCCAGGAGGATGTTCGTCGCAGGACCGACCGCGAAAAGGCGGGCGCGCTGCCGGCGCGGCAAGGCCCGCATCTGGTCCTCATCGGGCTCCACGAAGGCGCCGATCGGGAAGATGAAGAAGATGCCGCCGAGGGACCGAATCGGGATGTTCGCGACGCGGGACAAGATACCGTGGGAGAACTCGTGGAGGACGATCGCGACCGCAAGGCCGAAAATGCCGAACCACAGGGGGATGAGAGGGTTGATCCCCGGTAGCCCGAGGAGGAGCTGGGGGGACGGTGCGTTCTCCCGAACGGCCGGCGTCTGGACGATCGTGGCCTCCCAAAGCAGCAGAAGGGTGGTCGTGGCCATCGTGAGAGCCACGATGATGATCGCCGCGTCCCCGAAGACCCGCCAGAACCGTTTTGGACGCGCGAGGCGTTCGATGAGGGCCCGGCCCCTCTTCGTCTTCCACATGAGGAAGGGCCCCGCGGGGTGGAGTTGATGCCGCTCGAGGACGCCCCGGCGGTGGAGCCCGTAGATGAGGGCGGTCCAGCCGACGATGAGACCTACGATGATCCCAATCCAGAGCAGCTCGGACATCCGCGAACCCGAACGAACCTTCGGGGCTATTTAAACCATGCCGGCTCGCTATCGGATGGGCATTTGCCGTGCCCATATCGCATCCGGAATTTCGTCGTAGACCGCGAACGCATCCGTCTCGTCCCGCGCGCCCCCCGTCCTCGCGAGGGCCTTGATCTGATCCACGCGCAGGACCCAGTAATGGATCCGCCAGAGCTTCCCCTTCTTGATGTGTATCTCCTCCTGGCGCGTCGTGAGGAGACCCTCTTCCTCGAGCATATAGAACACGTCTCGATCCGAGACATCGAGGTTGTTGTCGATCACCTCTTGCTGGAAGCCGAAGAAAGACATGAGATAGTCCGCGAGGGTCCGCAAGTCCGCCTCCGTCATCCCCCGCCGTCCTACGGTCGCCCGCAGCGCGGCCACAACCTCCGACATGGTCACGACGGGCATCGTAAACCGCGTGCCGACCCCGACCGCGACATAAAACATCTTGGACCCCATTCCCATTCCCGACCATGATAACTCTCGAAAGGAGAGGATGAGGGTTGGCATCCCAGGGACGAGGGCATGCGATGGCCTATGTAACCGCACCGGACCGACGCGCTGCGAAGAGGATTGCGAGGACCGTGCTGGACCGGAAGCTCGCGGCGTGTGCGAACCTGCTTCCCGCGGAATCCCTCTACTGGTGGGAGGGCCAAATCGAGGAGGCGAAGGAGATTGTGGTCGTGTTCAAGACTCGCCGCGTCCTGCTGCACCGCCTCATCGATGCCGTCCGAAAGGTCCACCCCTACGAGGTTCCCTGTGTCGTAGGCTACGGCATGGCCGCCGCCTTGCCAGCGTACCTACGCTGGATCGACGCCGCCACGGAATGATCACCCATAGACGGCGATCGCACAGTAGCCGACGACCTCGCGCATTTCGGCCACATCCCCGGAGGTCGCGTACTTCAGCAAGCCGGGACGGCCCCGGCCCACGGCGGTCATCATCGCCATGACGGGGCCGTACCCGCACATGGAAATGTCGTGCTCTCGGATCGTCCGCCAGAAGCCGGCCACATCCCAGCGCAGGATCTGATCGTAAGCGAGCTTGTCCTTTCGGTACGCGTCCTCCTTCGGGACGTAGTGAGAGAAGTCCGTGGACGCGACCACGACGGCGTCCCGCCCTCGGATCGCCTCGCGGACGACCTTGCCGATTGCGACCGCATGGTCCAAGTCCTGCAGGCCGAGGCAGATGGGGACGAAAGGAGGGGGATTGCCCAGGTGGAGAAGGAACGGCAGCTGGACCTCGATGCTGTGCTCGAAGCGGTGGGCGACGATATCCTTGCCCCCTGGGGGTTTCGAGGCGATGGCCTCCGCGAGCTCTCGGTCGCACTTCATTACGCCGAGGGGCGTCTCCCAGTCCACGGTACCGACGGCGATTCCCGCGCCCAGGCCCGTGTGGTTCGGCCCGAGGATCAGCACCTCGGGCGGGACCTCCAACGAGCACTTCGGGGAGGCCGTCCTGGGCGAGGGCTCCGTACGAATGGGCCGCCACGGCGCCCGAATACATGAGACCCGCGTGGGGCACAACGAGGCCGCGCAGCTTTCGGGGTCCCTTCGCCGCCTGCGCGACGCTTCCCGGTCCCAGGGGATGGGTGTAGCATCCCTCGACTTGGCGTGCGAGGGCCTCCGGCGTGTCTTCATAGAACTGCCCGGCCACGGCGGGGACCCTCATGCCTTGAGGACCTCGCGGGTCAGAAGCCAGTAGATCGTCGCGAGGGCCCGCCGGCCCTTGTTGTTCGTGGGGATCACGAGATCCACGTTCCGCGTCTCGTTGTTCGCATCGCACAGGCCCACGACGGGGACGCTTACATTCAGGGCTTCGCGGAGGGCCTGCTGGTCCGCGGCGGGATCCGTAACGAGGAGAATCTCGGGCTCGATGTACTCGTCGATCCGGGGATTCGTGAGGGTACCGGGCACGAAGCGTCCCGCAAGGATCTGCGCGCCGACGGCCTTCGCGAACATGCGAGCGGGCTTCTGCCCATACTGCCGCGCCGCGACGACGAGGACGTTCTCCGGCTTGAACCGGGCGAGGAACTTGGCCGCCTCGCGAATTCGGCTGTCCGTCTTCTTGATATCGAGGACGTACAATCCATCAATGCGTACCTTGTAGATGAAGGGCTTCATGTCGGCGCTCTTCTGCTGCGTCCCGATGTGCACGCCGGACGTCAGGTAGACGTCCTCGGGCACGAGCAGTCCCTCGACGCCGGTCCGCTCCTCTTCCTGCATCAGGTTCCTCCGCGGATGTCCTCCTCGATCCGTATGAGTTCGTTGAGCTTCGCCGTCCGCTCGCCGCCCACGGTGCCCGTCTTGATGCCAAGGCTGCCGAAGGCCACGGCGAGGTGGGCGATGGCGTCGTCCGTCGTCTCGCCGCTCCGGTGAGAGACAACCGTGGCGAACCCTGCCTTTCGGGCCAGATCCACCGCGGCGCGCGTATCGGAGAGGGTGCCTATCTGGTTCGGCTTAATAAGGATAGCGTTCCCCGCGCGCATCTCGATCCCTCGCCGAAGGCGCTCCACGCTGGTCACGAAGAGGTCGTCGCCGATGATCTTGCAGTGCGAGCCAATCGACTTCGTCAACCGAGCGAAGCCCTCGAAGTCTTCCTGGTCGAGGGGATCCTCGAGGCTGTAGACGCCGTAGGCCTCCACGATGCGCTCAAGGAATTCGAGCTGTCGATCGGGCGTCAGGGCGCGCTCTCGGTACCGATACCGGCCGCCCCGAAAGAACTCCGAGGCGGCCAGGTCGAGGCCGGGGCGGATCGGGAAGCCCGCTTCGGATTCGACGGTGCGACACGCATCCGCGAGGAGCGCGAGGGCTGCTTCGTCGTCGAGCCGGGCGATCCAGGCGCCCTCGTCCCCACGGCCCAGGGGTTCATTCGGGGATTTCTTCGCGAGCTCGTTGCGAAGGAGGGCGTGAACGCGTGCGTTCGCGAAGATGTTCGCGACGATGGACGGGCCCTGGGACACGACGAGGTATTCCTGAATCGTCGTACCGCCGACTGCGTGACGGCCCCCGCCGATCACATTGCCGAAGGGGAAGGGCATTACCTTCGCGCCGGAGCCGCCGAGGTAGCGGAAGAGGGGTTGACCCACGAGGGCCGCGGCCCCCTTCGCGTTGGCAAGAGATACGGCCACCGCGACGTTGCCGCCAATGCGAGCGAACCTCGGCGTTCCGTCCAGTTCACGGAGCAACCGGTCCACGCCCGCTTGGTCCGAGAGATCGAGTCCTTGAAGACGGGGCGAGACCTCCGCCCGAAAGATACGGATTGCCTCATCGACGCCACCCTCCGGGAAGGCGCGGGCCTCGTGGACCCCCGTGCTCGCCCCGCTCGGTGCCGCGGCACGAGACCACATCCCGGCGGCTCGGAGATCAACTTCGACGGTCGGACGTCCGCGGCTGTCCAGAATCTTTCGAATCGTCGCGGCCTCAATCCCCGGCATCGCACGCCCCCCGACCGCGGGGAATCCCGAAGGGCACGAGCGCGTCGCCGATGAGCGTGTCGACGGAGTCCGCGACGGAGGTCCCGTCCTCGCGTCGACAGGTCGGCCTCAGGTGGTACCAGGAGCGCCGCGGACGGCGGGTCTGAACAGCCTCGGGATGCAGGGAAACCATAAGAGCCCCGGGACGGCCGCCGAAGGGCCAGCCTGATATATAGGCTTCCGCCCGGGGCGGGATACGACTCGGTGGGGCTACGCCGTGACGGGCCTTGGCGTGCCGATGCCGAAGTGTTGCCGAACGACGACGAGGTACACGAGTATGATGATCGCGATGCCTAGGCCGAGCCAGCTGAAGGTCGCCCCGTTGAGGACGATGCTGATGACGCTGGCGATGACCGTGAGCCACCAGGCCCAGGATTTCAATCCGAGCAGTCCGACACCGGCTACGAGGTAGAGGACCCCGAGTAAGGCGAGGAGTCCGCCGATGATGCCGATGAATGCACCGAGGGGGCCGAATTCCGCTCCGGCACTTCCGGCAATCGCGCCGAGGGCCAGCATCCCAAGTCCGCCGATCAGCACGAATATGCCGCCGAGAATCGCCAAGATCGCCAAGATGGTCACACCAACCGGTCGCCTGGCCGCCGGCGGGGGGGCGTAGTAGCCGGGCGCGGGCGGAGGCGGCGGCGCAATTCCAGGAGGAGAGGCTGCCATGCTGTTTCCTCGCGGCGGCATGAGGCTGCACTATTTAAACGGTAAGGAGGAAAAATCGCGATTGTGATAATTAGGAACGCCAAACTTCCGCGGACGCTGACTCCCTCCGCGTAGTCCCACGGCTGCACCCCAGAGCGAAACGCATTTATCGACCGTACCGCCCTCGGAGGGCGCGGTGGACCGATGGCAGTCAAAGGTTATTGCGTGAAGTGCCGGGCCAAGCGCGACATCAAGGATGCGAAGGCGGTCAGGCTCAAGAACGGCAAGCCGGCGATGAAGGGCAGCTGTCCCGTCTGCGGAACGACCATCATGCGCATAGGCGCCGCGAAGTAGTCCGCGATCCGCCGACGTCTCCGGCCTCCTTCGGATACTATTAATAGGGATTCAGGGGTAGCCGGCGGCATCGGTGAGGACGTGAAGGTCCCCGACATCAAGGTCACACCGCCGGGCCCTAACGCCCGGGCGATTATCACCCGCGACAAGGCGTACATTGCGACAACGACGAAGGCCGCGCCCATTGTCGCGAAGCGTGCATCCGGGTCCATCGTCGAAGACGTGGACGGGAACGTCCTGATCGACTTCGCGGCAGGCATCTCCGTGCTGAACGTTGGGCACACCCACCCGAAAGTCGTGGAGGCAATCCGAGCCCAGGCAGGCGATTTCACTCACTTCGCCGGCACAGAATTCTACTATGATGTCCAGACGCGGCTCGCGGAGCGGATCGCGAAGCTCACGCCCGGGTCGCATGAGAAAAAGGTCTTCTTCACGAACTCCGGGGCGGAGTCAAACGAGGCGGCGATCAAGATCGCGAAACACAGCACGAAGCGCCAGATGTTCATCGCCTTCCTCAAGGCCTTTCATGGACGCACCCAGGGTGCCCTCGCCCTCACGGCCAGCAAGGCGAAGCATCGGGCCGGTTTCTTCCCCACGATGCCCGGCGTGGTCCACGTTCCCTACGCCTACTGCTTCCGCTGTCCCTACAAGCTCACCTACCCGTCCTGCGACCTCTATTGCGCGAACATCATCGAGGACGCCTACTTGAGCACGATCGCTCCGCCCCAGGATGTGGCCGGGCTGATCGTCGAGTCCATTCAGGGAGAAGGCGGCTACGTCGTGCCTCCGCCCGGGTGGCTCGATCGGGTCGCGGAGATCGCGAAGGACAACGATCTCCTGCTCATCGACGACGAAGTCCAGACGGGCTTCGGTCGGACGGGGAAGATGTGGGCCATCGAGCACTCGAAGGCCGTGCCGGACATCCTGACGATGGCGAAGGCGATGGGCTCCGGTGTGCCCATCGGGGCCGCTGTATTCCCGGCGAAGATGGACTTCTCGGAGTCCGGTGTCCACTCGAACACCTTCGGGGGGAACCCCATCGCGTGCGCAGCCTCGTTGGCGACCCTTGATGTCATCGAGGCCGAGGGGCTTGTGGCCCGCGCCGCAAAACTCGGGGCGCACTTGGCGAAACGCCTCGACGAGATGAAGGAGCGGTACGACTTTATCGGGGACCGTCGGGGCTTGGGGCTGATGCAGGCCACGGAGTTCGTGAAAGACCGCCAGAGCATGAGACCGGATCCGAAGATCCGAGACGCGATCGCCAAGGATGCCTACGAGCACGGCCTGATCCTGTTACCGTGTGGGGAGTCGGCCATGCGGTACATCCCAGCCCTGAACATCCCGCTGGAAGTGCTTGATTCGGGTCTCGATGTGCTTGAGGGAAGCCTGAGGCGCGCCTAACAGACAGGCCAGCGGCTCCTGAAGCACCCTGCGGACCTCCCGGCTCCTGTGTGTGTCCAAACATCTTCAAATAGTAACCGTCTGATGCCCCCGGTATGGCGGAAGGAGGAGTGTCGCCGCCACCTGAGGCGGTCCGGACAGGAGTGAGCAAGTCACTGTTAGCGGTTGTGGTCGTCGTAGTCGCGATCCTCGCCTTTGTGGGCGGACTCGGAGCCGGCATGGTTTTCTTCGCTGCTCCGGGACCCGCGGAAAAGGAAATCGTCGTGGTAGGCACGAATACGCCCTTCCCTCCGATGGAGTTTCGAGATCCGCAAACCGGTGATCTCGTCGGTCTTGACATCGACATCATGAATGAAATCGGTCGTCGCAACAACTGGGAGATCGTCTGGCGCGACTTTCAGGACTGGGATGCCCTCCTGGCCGCGATCGAATTTCAGGGCGTAGACGTCGGCGCTTCCTCGATCACGTCATCTGGGTCCGTTGGAGCCCAGAGGAATGCCTCCTTCGATTTCTCCGATTGGTACTACGAGGCTGACCAAGCCGTGCTGATCAGGGCAGGCACCACCGTCGTCACATGCGCTGCTTCAGAATGCACAGTCGACGAACTCGCGAACCACACCGTCGCCGCTCAGACGTTAACCACCAGCTACTGGTGGATTCTGGACAATCTCATTGACGCGGGGAAAACGCCTGAAGCCATGTTCAAAGACTTCGGTGATGTGAGTGCCGTCGTGACGGAACTCCTGAACGCAGGCGTTGACTGGATTCTCATGGACAAGCCTGCAGCGGAAAAGTTCGTAGCGACGAACCCAAATCTGGAGATCGCCGGCACGATCGAGACGAATGAACTCTACGCCTTCGCCGTCGCAGACGGAGATCCGAAAGGGCTCATTCCAGGAGTCAACACCGCCCTGCAGGCAATGAAGGACGACAATACGCTACAGGATCTGTTTGACAAGTGGTTCGGCGCCTGACCAAGCGCACCCAGGTCGCGGGAGCGGGCTGCGTACGACACCGTGAGGATTCCGCAGGAGGATGGTCGCGCTGCCTGCAAGATTGGGAGACAGGCTGACGAGTCGCCGTCCCCTGCCCCCGATTCTCCGGTCAAACCTGTTCAAGAGGATCGTCGTGGCTGGCTCTGTGGTGGGAGCCATCCTTGGCGGCTTGTGGACAGCGGGGACGACGGGGCTCATTGATCCAATCCTGTGGAACCTGCTCCAGAGGGCGTTCTCAGAGGGAGCCATCAACACATTGACTTTCTCGATTTTCGTCATACCGCTTGGAGCGATTCTCGGATTCCTGATAGGATGGTCAAGGGTTTCCAGGCACCCGATTCTGTCATGGCCCGCAGTCGTATACATCGACATCATTCGAGGGATCCCGCCCATTGTCATGATTCTGTTCGCTTTCTTCTGGTTACCCACTCTCATCCGAGTCCCCGGAGTTACGGGAGTATTCTTCGCCCTGTGGGCGCTGGTCATCCATACGAGCGCCTATCAAGCTGAAATCTTCAGAGCGGGTTTTCAGTCCGTTCCCAGGGCTCAAATCGATGCCGCGGAATCCCTCGGCCTGTCACGATGGCAAGGCATGCGGTACGTTGTCTTGCCCCAGACCTTTCGAGTCGTCCTCCCTGCCTTAGGCAACGAATTTGCAGTCGTAATCAAGGACACATCGCTCTTGGCGGCGATCGGTGCCGCGGAACTCGTTTTCTGGGGACGCAACATCTCCCAGTTCACAGCCTTCGAATTTGGTGCCGTGGAGTGGGCGCTCATCATCTGGCTGGTGGTGGCCCTTCTCTACTTCGTTGTCACGTACGTAATCGTCCAGATTGTTGGCGCTGTAGAGGGTGCATTCCGAGTACCAGGACTAGGGAGTGCGGCGTTTTGATCCGAATCGAGGGCATCCAGAAGTGGTTCGGCTCCTTGCACGTACTGAAGGGCATCACCCTGGACGTATCCAAGGGTGAGGTGCTTGTCGTAG
>CAYGBO010000010.1:28052-34371 GCA_964348145.1 uncultured Methanomassiliicoccales archaeon | reverse complement strand
TTGCAGCAATTCAACCTATTCGCTCACTTGACCGCCCTCGAGAACATTACCCTCGGCCTGCGGAAAGTACGGGGCACGCCTGCGGACCAGGCGAAGCAGAGAGGAATGATCCTTCTTCGACGAGTAGGCCTTGAGAAGAAGGCGGACGCATACCCCGCGGAGCTGTCCGGCGGCCAGCAGCAGCGAGTTGCCATTGCCCGAGCCCTCGCGATGGACCCCAAGGCCGTGCTGTTCGACGAGCCGACGAGCGCCCTCGACCCAGAGTACATCAAGGAAGTCCTTGACGTGATGACAGAGCTGGCCACGGAGGGCATGACGATGATCGTGGTTTCCCACGAGATGGGGTTTGCGCGTAAGGTCGCCAATCGCGTTCTCTTCATGGATGACGGAGTGGTCGTGGAGCAGGGCAAGCCGGAACAGGTCATCGACAGACCTCACCACAGCCGCACACGAGCGTTCATGGGCAAGATCCTGGAGTGAAGCATGTCCCGAATCCGGACAGGAGACAGGCGGTTCGAAGTCAGACGGCCCGGCGAGAGAACCGGCGCCGTGCTCATCATCTTGCTTGTGCTTGGCGGCATTGTGATAGCCCTGAATCAGAGCCGACCTCCCAGTCTCGACTACATTCTGGGCAACCTTCCCACTCTTGCCCACGCCGCTCAGCTTACCGTGTTCGTCACGATTGCATCCTATGGCATCGGGATGGCCCTCGGATTCTTCATGGGATGGATGAAGTCGTTGAGGAGGGCTGTCCCAAGAGGGATTGCCACTGCCTGGGTTGAGACCTTCCGCGGAACCCCCGTGTTCGTCCAACTCTTGTTCTTCTTCTATCTGTTCCTGATCTACTTCCCAACGTGGCCCGAGCGACTCTTGCTGACAGGATTCGTGACGCTGACACTGAACACAAGCGCCTACCAGGCGGAAATCTACCGAGCCGGGTTGCAGTCGGTCGCGGCAGGCCAGGTAGAGGCTGCGAAAGCCGTCGGTCTGGGGTACTGGAGATCGATGCGATACGTCATCCTGCCCCAAGCAGTTCGAATCGTCGTTCCACCGCTCACGAACGAGTACATCTCCTTGACGAAGGCTTCCGCCTTGCTGTTCTTCATTGGCCTCCGTGAACTCACGTATCGCGGCCGAGTCCTGTCTTTCGGCGGGAATCTCTTGGAAGTCTACATGATGGTAGTCGCTCTTTACCTGCTCATGCTCGTCCCTCTGAGCAAGGTCGTTGGCTGGTTAGAGAGGAAGTACCGGATCCCTGGGATGGGAGTGCGAGAGGAGCCCCTTGCCCGACGGGACTACGGATGAGTCCAAAGGCGAGACAGAGCGGTCTTCAGAACGAGCGATCACACTCAAAGCCCTTGATCTCGCCACCAAAGGCATGTCGTGGGCATCGGAACTCAGACCTCGTGCCTGGGTACGCCAAAGGTCGAGCCCGGTCTCCCACGCTTAAGGGGCTTCGCGAGGTGTCTTCGAGAGCCGGTTGGCGGCTCATGCCATCCCGGGCGGATGGGCCGAGCGGGTTCAGAATACACCGCGAGTGCATCTGTGACTCTTTTGCCACAGCCACGACACCGGTATCCTGACTCGCGTCCCATGGACTTCATTCGACGGCAGCAGCGGGGACACATCGGATTCGCCGCCTTGACGCGGCCCGGCGCCATTTCCACGATACGAAGCTTCTCAAGGTTGATCGTGCGCGGGTCCTCTCGCAACGAACCGATGACTTCGACAAGGTCACCGGGAACCAGGGCGCGTGCGACTCTCCGAAACTGCTTGGAAGGTTCATAGGCAGTAACCTCCCATCGGTCAAGCCCGAACACAACATGCCCGCCGGGGAGATTTCTGGGAGCCGTGTTGACGCGGCCGGAAAACGTCCCCGCCGACCGAGGGACTTGCGTCGGTGCGGGCAGCACATGGTCATCCGTTCCTTGGTTTGTCTCGAATAGGAGCCAACGCTCCGGCGGTTCTCCGCGAATCGAGTGGAGCGCTCCGGGCAAATCCAAGGGATCATCACCGCGAATTCCGAACAATACGGGACAAGGTGTTGAGGGTGCGATGACCACTCGCTCGTTCTCGTAGTCATAGTTGCAGAATGTGCTCCGGAATCCTGCATCCATGTCACGAACCGAGGCTGCCGATACGTTGCGCGGCGAGCCGATGAGCTCCGGGTGCCTGTAGGCGAGGATCTCCCAGGTGCGGTCTCGGGGCCGCCAGGCGCAGGCTGCGGAGGCACCGATGATTCCCAGGCCTGACCCCCACATGCGAACCTCGCCGAGTTCCCTCACCTCGTCCTCGACAAGCTCGCGGGGCACAATCTCCCGGACGGCCCGCCAGTAGAGCCACGCGCCCGGCCGTCTCCTAAGCACGACAAGGCCCGGATTCGTTCCGGGAACCCCCATTTCCGACCATTTCTCAACAAGAGCAGAGAGGCGATCGACGACGCCAACGGAGTGCGCTGGCTCTCGTCCGGAGGGATAGGCCCACAGCGTCCTGCCACGAATTTCCCCGCAGCGAAATCTGGGGCCATAGCCTCGACCGATGCGCAACGCCACAGCCCCATTGCCGCGAGTCTTCCAAGGCACGTTGGGATTGAGTCGAACGAGGCGTGGATATCCGATAATGTCAGAGTGCTCTGCGAGTTCACGCGCGAACTCCGTGGCGAGGAACGTCGTGCACATTCCGTCGCGACTGTCTGTGTCGTCCACGCCAATCCAGAGGGACATTGCCCCTCGAAACCTGGGGACTCACTAATAAGCCATTGCACCTGGGAACATTCAAATAGAGAGGGACCGTTCGAAGCGTTGGACCATTATGACCGTCCGCTCCTTCGACTTCTCTAGCGTCGACGGCAGGCGCTTCACGAAGCCCGCGGAGAAGTGGAAGAACCTTCGGGTGGACCACAACAGCACCGTCACGCTCATCACCGAGACGGGCGAGCAGGAGGCGTCGGTGAGCTTCCGGTTCACGGCGAACTACCGCGCGGCGGAAGCCGTCGTTGGACTCATCCAGATCGAGGGCACCATTGTATGGCAGGGCGACGCGAAGGCCCTCGTCCGAGACTGGTCCTCGGGAGGCCAGATGCCCCCCGCCATCGCGAACGAGATCCACACGGTAATCATGACGAATTGCATACCCGAGGCAGTCATCCTCGCCCGCGAACTCAGGCTCCCGCCGCCCATCCCGATCCCGCAGGTGAACGTGGCCCAGCCGGGGAAAGCCTCGAGGGCCCGAGGCCCCGAAGTGGCCTGATCACTTGATGTGGTCTAGCGAGAAGGATCCGATGCTCACGCCGCCCTTTGTGTACGAGTAGCGAATCCAACCTCGAGATTGCACGTCGCAGACCCCCTTTACACTCAGGAACGACTTGAGCTGCTCAACCTTGAACTCGATCGCACCGTCCATGAGAGATCCGAGGAGCTGGATCTCCTGCTCCCCGTGCATCCCCTTCTCGATCACGTACATGGACACGGCCTTGTCCCGCTTCCGGCGGCCCACGAGGGGTTGTAGAAACCGGAAGGTGGTCGTGTGGTCGAGGTACGCAATGAGGGTCGACACGCTCCGGAAGCAGAGCCGATACGTCCGGTGCTTCTTCTTGAATTCCGAAGCGGTTTCGTCGACCGCCTTCAGAATTGATTGATAGTCCGTGGGCTCGTTGATGTAGCTCGTGTTCGGCTCATTTGTCTCGGTGCCCATGGATTTCGAGTAGGCGTCCACGTACCGGACGAGCCCGAGCTTCTCGTACTCCTCATATCCCGGCAGGACGAAAGTCATCTCCTCCCGGATGTCTGCGGGTCCCTTGTCCGTGAGAACCCAAATCGCGGGGAGACCTTTCCGCAGACCCTCTGCGACGAAGAGATCCGCGACGACTTCCTTGCCCACGTAGGCGGGTCCGTAGATCGACACGTTGGACCCAAAGGGGATCCCGCCGAAGAGGAGGTCGTCGAGTCGAGGGATGCCCGTCTTGACCTTCTCCTGCCTAAATTCGATCTGCCGCTCCTGCTCGCGGGCGTCAATGTCCTCCTCGATGAGTCCCTGCTCCCTCAGCCGGAGCTCCTCCATCTTGTGCTGGAGGTACTTCTCCTTCGTGCGGACCTCCTCCTCCTTCTGCGTGATCTGTCCCTTGAGCTCCTCCAGCCGCTGCTTCAGGTTGAGCTCCTCCATAGAGCCACCGAGGGCCTTCGCCTCCTCGAGCTTCCGACGCTCGGCCTGCATGAGCTTCTCGCGGTACAGTAGGTCCTCCTCGCGACGGAGGAGTTCCTCCTCTTTGTAGGTGAGGGGTTCCTTGAGCTTCTTGAGTTCGTCGTCCTTCATCTGGAGTTCCTCGTGGAGCCTCTGAATCTCCTGCTCCCGAATCAGGATCGATTTCTCCTTTGCTAGGAGGTCCTTCTGCTTTTTCGCCAACGCATCTTGAACCTGCGGCTTCGACTTGCCCTCCAGGGCTTGCGCCTCCGCGCGAAGCTGCTCCTCAATCTTGTACTTGCCCACTTCTTCCTCAAGGAAGATAATCCGCTTCTTGAGATCCTCCTCCTTCTGGAGGTAGTCCTGCTCCATCGTGCGGAGCTCCTCCTCGAGGCGCTGCTTGAGTTCTTCACCCGCGGCGCCCGAGAGGTCTGAAGCGGCCGCCTGGGCGAGTGTGGCCTCCTGGGCCTGGAGGGCCGCTTCCCGCTCCGCCAGCTTGAGTTCTCGCCGCTTCAGGACGCGTTCATCCGGGTTCATCTTCGCGAGACCCGCGTCAATCTCCTTCCGAAGACGTTCGTTCATCTCGCGGAGCTGGCTCGCCTCGGCCTCCATCCTGCGTCGGGCCGCCGTCTCGTGCTCAAGGCGCCTCTTCGCCTCCCCGGAGGGGCCTGCCTTGAGCTGCTGTGCCTTCACATACTTGATGACCGCAATGGAGCCTTTCTTGATGTGTTCGATTTCCTGCTCCAGCTCCTTCCGCTTCGCGATCTCCGTCTGAAGCCGTTTCGAGAGGTTCGCTGTTTCCTCGATATACTTAACGGGATCGAACCGGCCCGAGCGGAAGTTCGCGAGCTCCTTCGCGAGGGTCGCTCGCATCGCGTCGAGTTCCGCTCGGAGGCCGTCCACCTCGAGAGCCTTCGCTCGCAGCTCACGAGTCCCGTCCTCCGCGGCCTTCTGAGAGACGGAGGATTCCTTTGCGGCTCCGGCTTGATCCTGACTCGAGCCCAGCCATTCCTCGAAAGCACCTTCCTCGCCCGACAGCCACTTGCGGAGCGCCTGTGCGGTCGCGCCCGATGGCGAGCCGGGGATCGGCGCGCCGATCCACCTCTCCAGGCTGGCTGACGAGGCATCGCCCTTGAGCCATGCGGCGAGGCCGTTTTGCTCGCGTCCGCCGGCCAGGGCTTCCGACTGCTTTGTGCCGCAGACGGCACACTGCCCGCGGCGGTTCACCTCACCCCCGCAGATGCGGCAGGAGGGCGCCGTCTCATGTTTCGACTTCGACTTTGCGGGCATTGTAGCGACACTTCGAGGAGCCTTGCTAGCACGTTTGAAACGGAGGAATCCGTTCGTTCGTTTGCTACGAGAGCCAGAGTATATAACCGTTCCAACCTCAGTATCAGCGGCCGACGTCTCCGGCATCCGTGACCCGGTTCTCACTGTCGGATCGGACGCGAATCCGGAAACGTATTTATACGGTCTGAAGAATCCGAAGGCTCGAATAAAAACGTGCGCAACGCCTTCCGGGGTGGGAGATGGAAAAACGGATTCACCTGCGCATTGACCCGAACGACGAGTCGATTACGCTCAGAGATATCATGCAGCGCATCCAGGAGATCCAGCGACAGAATCCGGACCTCGACGTCTTTTTCGATGGCGACGAGTACGCGGTCTGCTCCCGGCCCAAGAAGAAGGAATGAGACGCGTGTCGGCTTGGACCGCCGTGCTCACGCAGCCCGGGTTCGACGCTCGAAGAGATACAGGATTTCCTCCTGCTCGGGCTCGATGACGCCTCGGAGGGTCCCGTAGGCGGCGCCCGCCTTTTCGCGTATCTCGTGGATGGCCGCTTCCGCGGACATCCCCTGGTGGATCAGGTGGGCCGCGAGCATCGTGCCCGTCCGCCCTCGACCCGCAAAGCAGTGGACGAGGATCTTCTTCCCTTCCCGGAGCTTCGCGTCGACGAAAGTCAGGAAGTCGTCGATCTGCCCGAGGCTCGGCGCGGTGACGTCATCGCGCTCTACGGCGTGTTCGTGCTCGCTGTCGGCGCCCTACTCATGCGCCGGGCGGGGGCGACCAGCCGGCTTGACGGGTACCGCGGCGCTCTGGTAGCGTCTGCGCGGATCTTTTTCCATGGATTTGAGTACGA
>CAYGBO010000010.1:24738-28042 GCA_964348145.1 uncultured Methanomassiliicoccales archaeon | reverse complement strand
GTCCTCGACACAGATCTTCTTGTGTTCGAAGCCAGCGTCCTCGATCTCGAAGGTGTTGAGCCGGTTGCACTCGAGACTCACGACGACAGAGAATCCCATTCGCCGGAGACGCGCGAAGTTCCATTCCATGAAGGCAGGCCCGGGCAGCCCGGCGAGGCGACCCCCGTCGATCGTGTAGTACGTCGCAGGCACAGGAGGGAGCGAATGGGCGCGGAGGTAGTTCAAAATAGCGCGTGGGACATGGACATTGGGCATGGCGCGGGGTCGGATGACGATCGGTCTGTACAATTCGTACGACCGCAGGAAACTCCGCGAGGCCCATCGTCGCGCCCTCGCCCGCGCAGGACCCGTTGCCCTCGCCTTTGACGCGAACCTCGCGACCTTCGGGTTTCCCTACGACGAAGAGGGGAAGACACCCCTGGAGATCGCCGAATGGGTGGGCGGGACGACGTCCATCGGAGAGGGAGGCAAGTACCTCTACGACCTTGCGGCCTCCGGCCGATTCCACACGTTTCCTTACCCCCACCGAGGGTTCCCGCCTCAGCTCGGCGAGGTCGTGATCACGACGAATCGCCCGGACCCAAAGCGGGCGGTCGCCGCAAAGGTCCTCGCAGGGCTCCTCCGGCACGGCACATCGATCCTCCTCGTCTTCGGCCTCGGCCCGAGGGGGCTCGACGACCGCGACGTGTACGCGTTCGGCCGATACCATTTCGACCTGACGAGTCGCGGACTCTCCCTGGAGACCGCGACGGCAATCGGCGCGGCCCCCGCCCTCATCGCGGCCCACCTGGCTCCTTGATATCCCCCTGACGACTCGTCGCCGAATTCTTAAATATCTGCGGCCCCTCGGCTCGGCGGGCCATGAAACGCCGGGCCACGACCCTGTGCGACGACATCCTCCTGACGACCCATGCCCGGCTACCCACCCGCTACGGGGACTTCCAGATCCATGCCTTCCAATGCCCCTTCACGGGGGATGAGCACGTCGCCCTCGTGAAAGGCCATGTCGCTGGACGCGTGAACGTGCTGGTCCGCCTCCACTCGGAGTGCCTCACGGGGGACGTGTTCGGGTCCGAGCGGTGCGACTGTGGCGAACAGCTCGATGCCGCGATGCAGAAACTGGGACGGGCCGAGCACGGCGTCCTGCTCTACCTAGCCCAAGAGGGCCGAGGGATCGGAATCGCGAACAAGGTGGCCGCGTACCATCTCCAGGACCGAGGCGCCGACACTGTCGAGGCGAACCGCCTCCTCGGCTTCCCCGCGGACCTGAGGAGCTACAAGTGCGCCGCATGTATGCTCCGATTCCTTGGCGTGAAGTCGGTCCGCCTCATGACGAACAATCCGGACAAGATCGCGGAGCTCCGGACCCACGGGGTCACGGTCACGAAGCGGATCCCCCTCCAGGTTCGGGCGAAACCGACGAACCTGCGGTACCTGAAGACGAAGCGGAAGAAGCTCCACCACCTCCTCCCCGCAACGCCCGTCACGTCGCCTCGAGCACGGCGATGAGCCGGTTCGCCGGGATCGAGTCACCCTCTCGAACGTGGACCGCTTGGACGAGGGCGTCGGCGGGGGCCGGGATCTCGTTCTGCATCTTCATCGCTTCGAGGACAACGACCGGCTCTCCCCGCCGGATTCGATCCCCCGGAGATACGAGGACCCGCACGACCCGTCCCGGCATAGGGGGACGAACCTCGAAGGTCTCGCCCCGGGCCGCCGCCGCCCTCTCACCGACCGCGCCGGACTCGTTGAGGCCTTGAATTCGGACGTCATAGGGATGGCCATCGAGGACGACGGAGGTCCCTTCGATCTGCACGCGATGACGGCTCGAGCCGATCCACACGTCGATTGGGCCCGCGCCCGGCTTCGCACGGGCCTCATAGCGGGCTCCGTCCACGCGGCCGCGAAGGCCTTCGGCCGTCCGCTCAATCGCGATGTCGTGGGGCTCACCATCGACGACGAGCCGGAACCGCATGGGCACCTCCTGCAAGCTGCTCCCGTCGACCCGCGAGAGCCCAGGGGCGCGCCCTCACGCGTTCGAGAGGGATGCGCCGGGCGAGGGTCTCGAGGGCGCCTCCCGATGCTAGGGCCGCCGCCAGGGCCGCGATCTGGACCTCCCACGGGCCCCGCGAAGTGACCTTCTCCGGGATCCGCAGGTCCGAAACCATCGTCGTCCACAGGTCCCCGGAGGCGAAGGCGGGCACCCGGAGGAGGGCCGCATGGAAGGGGACCGTCGTTTTCACGCCTCGGATCTCGTAGGCCGACAGCGCGCGCTCCATGCGTCGGAGGGCCTCCGTCCGGGACCGTCCTCGGACGATGACCTTGGCAACGAGAGGGTCGTAGAAGGGTGGCACGAGGGAACCCGCCGCGATACCACTGTCCACACGGATATTCGGACCCGAAGGTTCGCGGTACGCGACGATCCGTCCCGGGGACGGAAGGAAGTTGCGCAGCGGGTCCTCCGCATTGATGCGTGCCTCGAGGGCATGGCCGTGCAGCTTGATCTCGGCCTGGGACCTCTCGGGGGCCTCGCCGGCGGCGATGAGCAGCTGCTGGCGGACGAGGTCGACGCCCGTGACGGCCTCTGTGACCGGATGTTCGACCTGTAACCGGGCGTTCACCTCGTTGAACGTGAAGCGGCCCTCGTGGTAGAGGAATTCGACGGTTCCCGCGTTGCGGTAGCCGAGCGCCTGGAGACCTTTCACGGCCACTTCGCCCATCCGCGCGCGCTGCCGCGCCGTCAGCGCGGTCGACGGGGTCTCCTCGATGAGCTTCTGGTGCCGCCGCTGGACGCTGCACTCACGCTCCCCGAGGTGGAGCCCGCGGCCTCGGTCCGCGAGGAGCACCTGGATCTCGATGTGCCGTGCGCGGGAAACGTACTTCTCGAGAAACAGATCGGGACTTCCGAAGTTCGCCTCCGCGACGGACCGGGCGGTCTCGAAGGCCGACGCAAGCTGACCGGATTCGTCCACGCGAGACATCCCGATGCCCCCGCCCCCTCCGGTCGCCTTGAAGAGGACGGGGTAGCCGAGCCGGTCCGCGAGCTCGGCGGCCTCCTCCGGAGACCGCAGAATGATATCGACCCCGGGGGTGACCGGCACCCCGGCATCCGCCATCTTCTTCCGGGCCGCAAGCTTGTCCCCCGCGAGGGCCATCGCCTTGGCGGGAGGGCCGACGAAGACGAGGCCTTCCTCCACGCACCGAGCTGCGAAGGTCGAGTTCTCCGCGAGGAAGCCGTAGCCGGGGTGGATCGCGTCTGCCTTTGCGTTCCGGGCCGCCGCGAAGATGCGGTCCATGTTCAGAT
>CAYGBO010000010.1:19854-24728 GCA_964348145.1 uncultured Methanomassiliicoccales archaeon | reverse complement strand
GGGTTCCCGATTTCAAGGCTCTCGTCCATTGCGCGCCGGTGAATCGCACCTTGGTCTGCCCTCGAGTACACGCCGATGCAGTGAATTCCCATTTCCCGCGCGGTCCGTGCCACCCGAATCGCGATTTCCCCGCGATTCGCGATGAGCAGCCGGCGGATCATGGACTCCCGTGCCTACAGGGGAATGTTTCCGTGTTTTTTCGCGGGTCGGGCCTCCCGCTTGCTCCGGAGCACGGAGAACGCATTGATGACCCGGGGGCGGGTTTCGGGCGGCTCAATCACATCGTCCAGGTAGCCCATGCGGGCCGCGATGTATGGATTTGCGAACTTAGCACGGTACTCACGGGCAAGTTCGGCCTCGCGGGCCTTCGGCTCCGGGTCGCCCTCAATCTCCTTCCGGAAGACAATCTGGACCGCGCCCTCGGGTCCCATGACGGCAATCTCCGCGGAGGGCCATGCGAAGTTGAAGTCCCCTCGGATGTGTTTCGAGCACATCACGTCGTAGGCGCCCCCGTAGGCCTTGCGGGTGATCACGGTAACCTTGGGAACCGTCGCCTCGCTGAACGCATAGAGCAGCTTCGCACCGTTGCGGATGATGCCGCCGAATTCCTGCGCCGTGCCCGGCAGGAATCCCGGGACGTCGACGAAGGTGAGGAGCGGGATATTGAAGCAATCGCAGAAGCGAACGAAGCGGGCGCCCTTCGTCGATGAGTTGATGTCGAGGGTGCCCGCGAGCACCTTGGGCTGATTCCCGACGACCCCGACGGAGTGGCCTCCGAGGCGTGCGAGGCCGACGATGAGGTTCTGGGCCCAGTGTTCCTGGACCTCAAGCCACGAGTCCTTGTCGACCACGCGCCGGATGATGTCGCGCATGTCGTAGGGCCGATCGGGCTCCTTCGGGACGATCGTGCCAAGGGACGGATCCTGCCGATCTCCCGGATCCTCTGTCTCGACGAAGGGGGGCTCCTCCACGTTGTTCGCAGGCATGTAGCTCAGGAGGCGGCGAACCAGGGACAGGGCCCCTCGCTCGTCCTCCGCCGCGAAGTGAGCCACGCCGGACTTCTCGTTGTGGGTCATGGCTCCCCCGAGCTGCTCGAAGGTGACGTCCTCTCCCGTGACCGCTTTGATCACCTCGGGGCCCGTGATGAACATGTTCGAGGTCCCCTTTGCCATGACGATGAAGTCCGTCATGGCGGGGCTGTAGACGGCTCCCCCCGCGCATGGACCTAGGATCGCGCTGATCTGCGGGACAACGCCCGAGGCGAGGACGTTGCGGAAGAAGATCTCCGCGTAGCCGCCGAGGCTAATGACCCCTTCCTGGATGCGTGCCCCGCCGCTGTCATTGAGGCCAATCACGGGAGCGCCCACTTTCATGGCCATGTCCATCACCTTGACGATCTTGTTCGCGTGCATCTCCCCAAGGCTGCCGCCGAACACCGTGAAGTCCTGGGAGAAGACGAAGACCGTTCGACCGTCGATCGTGCCATGACCCGTGACGACGCCATCACCGGGAATCCGCTTCTTGTCCATGCCGAAATCGGACGTCCGATGCTCCACGAACGCGTCCGTCTCGACGAAGGAGCCGGCGTCCAGGAGGAGATCCAGCCGCTCCCGGGCCGTCAGTTTACCCTTCCCATGCTGCGCCTCAATCCGCTCGCGGCCGCCACCCTCTCGCGCGAGGGACTTGCGCCGACGCAGTTCCTCGACGCGTTCATCCTTCGCCATAGTCGCGTCGAACGCCACGCCGTGTCATTAACCCTTCGGGGGCTCCGCGACTGCAGTTTCCTCCGCCCACAGGAACAGGTGGGAACCCGTGTAGCCCGCAAGGCCGCCAACCCCGCCGACAAGGACGCCGAGGAAGAGAGTCAGCATGGGGAGAATCCACCAGAGGGTCCCGTTGAGGCCGAGGATGCTGACGAACAAGGCGGCAAGGGGTTCAGCGGGGTACGAGACGAAGACGTAGATGAGGGAGGCCAGCCACGCGATCGCGACGCCGAGGGAACCGATCGCGAAGGCTCGACGCCCTCGGGGAGAGAGCATGCCGCCGACGAACCCTGCGAGGAAGGCAAGCTGCCATGTGCGCGTGAGGAGCAACAGCAGAGCGACTGCGTACACCGTGAGGAAGGATATGCGCCAGTCGATCCTCGGATACTCGATTCGGGACATGGATCACATCGGAAGGAGGCGTAGCAGGGATTCGACCTCCGACGCTGCGAAGTCGGATGCCGACCAGCGACCCGCGAAGGGCAGGTATTCGCCGCGCAGGTAGATTGGCAGGAGGTCGTCGTAGTGAGGGCTCACCGGGTTCCCCGACTGGCCGCCGGGATAGATGGCGACGGACGCGTTCGTGTCCGAGAAGTCGATGAGCTGTCGCCAGGAGGGCCCGTGGCGCGACACCAACGAACCCGCGACGTTGAGGGTACGGGGGCCTCCCTCGCTCGGGAAGGGACCCCGGGAAAGCGGTCGAAGCCCCGTGAGGTGGTCGAATTGACGAACGTGCAGGGAACCCCAGGTCCAACTCGACACATCGGGACCGAGGTCCGACTTCAGGGAATCCATCGTAGCCTCGAACGCCGCCTGGATCACATCGTTCCTCCCCTCGGTTCCGAGGGTGGACACGTTGTCGAACCACGCCGACGTGGGCTCGTCGAGGGTGAGGTGCTCGAGGGTGCTGACGAAGGGGAGGGGCAAGTCCGTGACGTTCGCCGCGGCGTATTCGTCGCCAAAGGTGGCATGTCGATAGACGTCGAGGAACCGGCTCCAAACGGTTGCCGCGACGGAGTCCTTCGTGAATTGGAGATCCCAAGTGAGGAGGGCGTCGAGAGCGGCCTGATCCCCGCCGCTCGCCCGCGGCACCAGGACGGTGCGCAGGATGGGGACGAGAGCCTCCGCCGCGCTGTCCCGCACATCGAGCTGGAAGTTCCGGAGATCGTCAAAGCTCACGCGGTCGTCCGCGACGAGGAGACTGTTGATCCGGCGTGCGCGGTGGCCCGAGGACCAGAACGTGCCGAGATAGTGGGGGTAGGCGGGGCCCACAGGCACCTGGTTCGCACTCGCGACGAACCCCTGGGTCGGGTTCACGGCCTCGGGGTAGTCGTCGAAGGGGACGAAACCGATCCACTCGGAGCCGCCGGAGGATCCGTTGAGGGGCACGCGGGGGACGACGCTTCCGTTGCGGAGGGGAAAGAGGCCGTTCGACCGGATCGCAATGTTCCCGGAAGGGGGGAGGTTGTCCGCGTACACGAAATTCTGGGCGGGGACACGCCAATTCTTCAACGCCTCCCGGAAATCGCTCCAGTTCCTTGCCAGGTTTATCCCGAGGATCGCGCTCAGCTCGCCGCCAAATTCGGAAAGGGTCGATCGCATCGCGACGACTTGGTCGAGTTCCGTCATGACGGGACCGTGGGCCGTCTCAGTCACCGTGAGGAGCTCGGCGTCCCCGCCACGAACGCGGATCGTCTCGTTGTGGAGCCGGACGTCCTGCCACTCTCCCCGGTACAGATATTGACGCCGATCCGGAGAGAAGGTTTCGACGTAGAAGTCCGTGACGTCGGCCCCCGTGTTTGTCTCCCCCCACGCGATGTGCCCGTTCGTGCCGAAGAAGACCCCTGGATTCCCGGGGAACGTGCTTCCGCGGACATGGTACGGTTCCGCGTGGAGTTCGGCCCAGTACCAGACCGCCGGGAGCATGAACTCGAGGTGGGGATCCGCCGCGAGGAGCGGCATTCCCGTCGTCGTTCGGTTCCCCGCGACGGCCCAGTTGTTGCTCCCTCCGCTGGAGAGGCGCGGCAGGACCGAGACCGCGGCTGCGGCCTTCCGCAGGATGTCCCGGACCGCCCGCTCGGATATCGCCTCGCCTGCGGCCATGGGTCGGGCCCCGGATCCGGGCTCGATGGGGTCCTGGGCTCCGGACGGATACAGCGGGAACAGCTCCTCCGCGGCAGCGGATCCGAGCTTCTCGGCGAGGAGTGCGTACGTGAGGTCTCCCGTGTTCCACGAGAGACTGAACGCGGTGAGCAGTCCCGTGGTGATCGACTTCTCGTTCGACCAGGGTTCTGGCGTATAGTCGAGAAGCTTGAACTCCAGGGGCAGGTCCGCACGGGCGACGGAGCGGACGTACGCATTCACGCCGGCGGAGTAGGCCTCGATGACCTCGGGACCGGGGTCGCCGGGGTCCGGAGGGGACGACGAGATCCCACGGGCGATACGATTCAGGCCGATCGTGCGGAAGAACCGGTCCGATTCCAGGAAGTCCGGACCGAGGACCTCGGCGAGCCGCCCAGCGCCCAAGCGGTAGAGCATGTCCATCTGAAAGAGACGATCTTGGGCATGGACATAGCCCAGGGCGTACCAGCCATCTGCGGGGTTCAAGGCATAAATGTGAGGGATCCCCATCGAATCGCGGACCACCGTGACGGGCTCCTGCAGACCGGGAACCAAGACGGAGGCGTCGCGAGGATGGCGAGACCCCGGGGCGACGGTCCAGATGCCCGACGAAGGATCCAACAGGGATCCCAAGGAAGGCAGGGGCCCCAGAGGGATGGAAAAGGCCCCGAGGACGAGACCAGATAGGAACACGGACACGACGAATTTCGCCGCCATCCTTCGGTCCATGCCCTCGCCCCGCCGGGACGCGAATCAGTGAGAGGGGCAAAAGGATTGCGGCATGCGGGCGAAACCAACTTTGTAGACAGTGCACTCACCCGTAGTACCCCGCTGCAAGTCGTAAGGCACATCGCAATCGAGACCGAGGGCCGGGGGTGCGGATCTCAGCCCCGTTCGCCTAGCCAAGGTGTTCCACGGTCCCGTCGACGATTTCGTGCTTCGTCCCGCGATCACTGAGGACGATGAGATGCCCTTCTGGCGTGATGTCAA
>CAYGBO010000010.1:19119-19844 GCA_964348145.1 uncultured Methanomassiliicoccales archaeon | reverse complement strand
GTCAATCCCTCTGCCCGTGAAGGTAGCCTTCTCCGCGGTGACGGAGAGCTGTTGTCCAACGGTGAGGCACATGCCTCGGTAGTCCTTCATGAGGATCGGTATGGGTGTGCTGTGGTACCGGGAGTAGGCCTCCTCAGCCCTGCCCAGATAGAAGTCAAGGAACTCCTCGTTGGATACGAACAGACTCACTTCCCGCTTCAGGCTCGTCGCCCTCTCCTGCACTCCGGGCGGGAGTTGGTCGAGATCCACATTCGTATTCACGCCGACGCCCACGATTACGTGGAACTGGTCGCGATGATATACGCCCTCGGACAGGATGCCCGCGATCTTCCGATTCTGGTAGACAGCATCGTTCGGCCACTTCAGACCCGCGAGGACACCGAAGTGACGGAACGCCTTGATCAGCGGGATGCCCATGAGGAGTCCCAGAATGTGGGCATGGGATCCTTTGGGACGGAGGATCATGGAGAAGTAGAGGCCGCCCAGAGGCGAGGCCCAGGCGCGGTCATGGCGGCCACGGCCCGCGACCTGCCGATCCGCCCAGATGACGAGGCCTTCGGGCACCCCCGCCTCGAGGACCTCCTTCGCCACATCGTTCGTGGATTCCACAGCGTCGTAATGCCGTATCCTCCGTCCGAGCAGGATGCGATGAGATGCCTCGACTTCCGTGAACTTCAACGTTCGAGGACCCGCGGGCGGGTATTTCAACGTTGGGCGGAGGTCAT
>CAYGBO010000010.1:18274-19109 GCA_964348145.1 uncultured Methanomassiliicoccales archaeon | reverse complement strand
CGGCAAGGAGGTCATCGAGACGGCAGATCCTCGGGGACTGACGCTCTCGCCCTTGGAGCCTTCATTCGAGAATCCCCACGGATCCGTGGACCAACACCCGACGGCTCAGACATCCAACGGGGTCTGAATCAGCTCAGGGACCCTTTTGGACGAGTTCCAGGAGGACTCCGTGGGCGGACCGGGGATGGATGAAGGCGACGAGACGACCGTGCGCTCCACGCCTCGGCTCGCGGTCCACTAGGTGGAAGCCGGCTTCTCTCAGACGCGCCATCTCCGCGCCGATGTCCTGCGTCGAGAAGGCCACGTGATGAAGCCCCTCGCCTCGCTTCGCCACAAACCGGGCAATCACGCCTTCGGGGTTCAGGGACTCGAGCAACTCGAGTCGTGTTTCTCCCGCGGGAAAGAAGGCGGCGCGGACTCCTTCCGTGGGGATCTCCTCGATGGATTCGGGCTCGAGTCCGAGAGCACGATATCGGTCGAGGGCATCCTCGAGCCGCCTCACCGCAATGCCGATGTGGTCCACGCCTCCGATCATACATCTTCCCTCGGCCGGTAGATGCCGAATTCTCCGCGCAACGCGTCGCTGATCTCCCCGACGGTTGCTCGGGCCTTCACGGCGTCGAGGATCGGGCCCACGAGGTTCCCATCAGACTCCGCGGCCTCCGCGACCTTACGCACCGCCCGGTCCGCCCTCGTCGCATTCCGACGTCGTCGGAAGGTCTTCATCGCTTCGTCGAACTCCCAGTAGCCGCGCAACGCTGCTAGCTTGCCCTCGTCATTGAGCTTGTAGGTAAAGATGCCTTGGACCTGCTGCTGGAACTTCTTGCCTTCCATC
>CAYGBO010000010.1:14838-18264 GCA_964348145.1 uncultured Methanomassiliicoccales archaeon | reverse complement strand
CGTCGGAAGGTCTTCATCGCTTCGATCTGCAGTGATTCGACACGGGCATCCCGTTTCACGATCGGCGTGGGCGTGTGTCCCTCCGCAAAGGCATTCACTCCGACAACGGTCCGCTCCCCCCGTTCGAGCTCGAGCTGGAAGCGATACGCGGAGTCCGCGATCTGCCGCTGCACCCAGCCCGATTCGATCGCCTTCAGCATCCCACCCTTGCGGTCGATATCCTTCAGGAGGGACCATGCCCCCTCCTCAATGCGGTCCGTGAGGCTTTCTACATGATACGACCCGCCCGCGGGATCGACCGTATTCGTGATGCCGCTCTCGTGGACGAGAATCTGCTGGGTGCGAAGGGCAAGGCGTACGGCTCGTTCCGAGGGCAGGGAGACTGCCTCGTCCATGCTGTTCGTGTGGAGGGACTGTGCCCCACCGAGGACCGCAGCAAGGGCCTGGATTGCCACCCGGACCGCATTGTTCTCCGGCTGCTGTGCCGTCAGGGCCACCCCGGCCGTCTGCGCATGAAACCGCAGGAGGAGGGATTCGGATTTCCGTGCGCCGAATCGGTCTTCCATGATCTGCGACCACATACGCCTCGCCGCACGAAACTTCGCGATCTCCTCGAAGAGGTCGATGTGAGCGTTGAAGAAGAAGGAGATCTGCGGCGCGATCGCGTCGATGTCCTTGCCGCGGGCTAAGGCGCCGTTCAGGTACGCGATCCCGTTGCCCAAGGTAAAGGCGAGCTCCTGGACCGCAGTGGAGCCGGCCTCGCGAATGTGGTACCCGCTCACGCTGATCGCGTTCCACTTCGGCACTTCGTCGGCGCAGAAATCGACCACGTCGAGGGCAAGACGAAGGGAGGGTTCCGGCGGGTAGATGTATGTGGACCGGGCGATGTACTCCTTCAGGATGTCGTTCTGGACGGTGCCTCGTAGGACCTTTCTCCGAACTCCGGAGGCCTCCGCCACGGCGATGTACAGTGCCAGGAGGATGGATGCGGTCGCGTTGATCGTCATGGACGTGCTCACGCGATCCAGGGGCAAGCCATCGAGGAGCGTGCGCATGTTGTCGATCGTGCTCACGGCAACGCCGACCTTCCCGACCTCGCCTCTCGCCATCGGCGCGTCCGAGTCGTAGCCCATCTGGGTGGGCAGGTCGAAGGCCACGCTCAGGCCTCGGTTCCCCTGCTTCAGGAGGTACTTGAAACGTCGGTTCGTGTCCTCCGCGGTCCCGAAGCCTGCGTACTGTCGCATCGTCCACAAGCGGCCACGGTACATGGTCGCGTGGATACCCCGAGTAAAGGGGGGATCGCCAGGGAACCCGAGAGACGCGAGGTAGCGATCTGCTTCGTCCGGGAAGGGCTTCGTGACGAGATCCAACGGCTCCCCACTCAAGGTGCGATCCGACGCGCTCGGTTCAACCTCCCTGCGCGCGCCCGATTTCCTCGGCGTCGATCGTCGGGCGCGCTTTCCGGACGCCTGTCGTCTCGGCACGGACGCCTCACCCTCCGAGGAAGATCCCCTCCGGATCGCACTTCGTCCGCAGGACGCGCAGCTCCCGTTTCGTCGGAGCTTTCGTGGGGCGGACCTTCGGCGGTATCCGAAGGTCCCAAGACACGTTCCGCACGATCTCCTCGACCGTGACGCCCGGATGGGTGGTATCCAGGTACATCTCCTTTGTCTTCGAGTCAAACCGATAGACGCCCAGGTCCGTGATGACCGCGGAGGGCCCACCCCGAGGCAGCCCGACGCGCTCCCGACCGCCGGGTCCGTCCACGTAGCCCGGCGTGGTGACGTAATCCACGGTCTGGACGAATTTGCGGGCGTCCTGCTTCATCATCACGATGAAGCGTTTCGAGAGAGATCCGATGTCGTTCCCCCCGCCGGATCCAGGGAGGCGCACCCTGGGGTTCGCGTAGTCACCGATGACCGTGGTGTTCAGGTTTCCGAAGCGGTCGATTTGGGCCGCTCCGATGAAGCCCACGTCCACGTATCCGGGCTGCATGATGAGGCCGAAGACCTCCGTGAGGCCCGCGAGCATCACGCTCCCGGGGACGAGGCATGCGTCGCCGATTGAGAGCGGTGTGCGTCGCGGTCGGGCGTCGACGACGCCCGATTCGAAGATCATGATGCAGTTCGGCGCCGATGTGGCCTTCGCGAGCATGCCTCCCAGCATTGGAAGGCCCGTCCCGATGAACGCGATCTCCCCGTCTCGGATCTCACGGGCCGCACAGATCGCCATAAGCTCCGTGCGCTTGTAATCGACCTGACCCGGGACGGCCGACGCTTCAGTAGCCATAGTTCACCACCCCGCTCATGAACCGCTTCGCCCGAAGCTTGGCGAGCCGACCGTCCCCGAGCTTCCTGAGGTACGCGTCGTGCCCGTCCACGCCGTACACCCATTCATCCGCCCAGGCCTGCCAGCCCTCGAGGGTCCTGCTTCGTTCCGCGTAGTCCTTCCGGAAGCCCACGTCGACGTCGTAGTACCCTTGGACCTGATAGGGGTGGGCTCCGAAGGGCTCGTGGACGATTCCGTCGACTCGGAACCCTGGCACGATCGTACGGTTCGGGTCCTTGCGGACGACCCGTGTGGGCACGACCTCCTCCACGCTCACGACGATCTTCTTGCCCGCCAGGGTCCCCCATAGGTCGTCTCCGATCTGGCCCCAGACCTGGGTGTTCCCCTCGGGGTCGCAACGCTGGGCGTGGAGCAGCGCTACGTCCACAGGGCACGCGGGGAGGAGGGCAACCTTGTCCTCGCTCCCGAACGGATCGTCGAGGATGACCGCCTTCGGATGCAGGAAGGCCTCAACCCGCAGGAGGTCAGACCCTAGGTTCGAGCGCACGGGCATGAAGGGTACGCCCATCGATGCCGCCATGAAGCGCATCGTCATCCCGAAGTTGCTGTACTCCTCGATGACGACCTTGCGGGGGACGCCCTTTTCGACGGCGCGGCGGTAGCAGTTCGCGAGGCCGAAGGCCTCGAGCCCGAAGTAGGACCCCTCGAGTTTGTCCACGCAGCCCGCGCCCAGCAGGAAGTCCGCGTCCTCCGTCCAACCGCTCAGAAGGAACGTGAGGTCCCGCTTCCGCTGGCGCATGATCTCGTACATGAACGCCATGGGCTTCCTCAGACCGATTCCGTTGGACCGAAGGCGGCACCCGTCGGGGATGAACTTCCGGACGGCCTCGGCCATGGGCATGAGCTTGTCGCGAACCTCGGCTTCGGCCATGGGCCCAGGGAAGGTCGGAGGCGGTAAAAGGCTTGTGAGCCGTGGGATTCAGACGGTGTGTAGGTCGCTTCGGCACATCCCGAACCCCTGCGATACGTTTATTCCCGCGGTTCCGAATCCCTCGCACGATGAGCGCACCCACTGGGTACCCGGCACCTCCGCCATCTGCCCCGCCGCCCATGCCCTACTGGGCCCCCGTGATCATC
>CAYGBO010000010.1:14119-14828 GCA_964348145.1 uncultured Methanomassiliicoccales archaeon | reverse complement strand
GCTTCGGTGGTGATCATCAAGCCCGAAACGGTCCGCGGCATCCGGACCTATAAGGTGAACCTGATCTTGGACATCATCTTCGGCGTCTTCGCGCTCACCATCGCTCTCGTCGCCCTCCTCATCACGGCCTCGGACTTGCCGGGTGCTCTGCTGCTGAGTTCGATCATCGGTGCGGCCGCCTGCGGCCTCATCATCGTGTTCATCATCAACTTCATCGTGAGCCTCATGTCCGTCGTGAGGATGCATCACGGGCAGGAGGAATACGGACCCGAGCACGCCCGATATACGCGTTTCGGGATCGCATGCAAGTGGATCGGGGCCAGCCTCTCGACCCTCGCGGCGATCCTCGTCGTGTACCTCCTCATTTCTGGGACCTCCGCCTTCTTCTTCCCGGGTCAAGTGTCGCCGACTGTGTACGTGCCCCTCCTCGTGACCGCCTTCTGGACCGCGGGGGTCACGTTCAAAGGGCAGATGTACCGCTTCTTCGTGCGCGCGCTGCAGGATCCCGAGACGCGCAAGTGGACGGACATCGCGAGCCTGCTTATCCCGGTGCTCGGCGGCGCGGGTCTCGTAGTCGTCGGATGGTTCACGATACGCGTCATCGACTTCATCACGAACCAGAAGTTCACATATGAGAAAAACGGACGGCGGGGAGGGATTTGCGCTACGGGAGCGTATGTTTGGCTATCTGTTGGTCAGCAATTCCGGT
>CAYGBO010000010.1:4531-14109 GCA_964348145.1 uncultured Methanomassiliicoccales archaeon | reverse complement strand
GAGGCCGCGCGGCTCTCCCAGATGCTCATTATCGGGGTGTTCTTTCCCCCGGGGCTCGCCCTCTTCGGATATGCCATCCTCCTCGGGATCTACAGCAAGACTTCCGAGCGGTTGTCTCGAGGAATCGCTCAGCTCTACCCGACCGTGCCCCCGCCCTCGGCGTGGGCCGTGCCGCCGCCCGTCCCGACCGCGGCGGCTCCGCCGTTCTCGCCTCCTGCTGCACAGCCCTCTCAGACACCGCCGTCGACCGAGACGCCTTCGACGGAGCCCATCGCGCCGGCATCGACCCCAACCGGGCCCGCGTCTCCGAAGAAGCGCTTCTGCCCCCAGTGCGGTCAGGCTGTCGTGCCGAACGCAAGGTTCTGTGAGAGCTGCGGCACCCGGCTTGCTGCCTGACATGGCGTGGCGACCCGGGCGGTCGCCCCGACCGGGCTCGCATATTCCTCCCGCGGGCCCAGGACCGCCCGTGACGCGAAGCACGCCGATTCACCGGCGGGCGTCGAGATCCTTCAACATCCGTGGAAGGTCCGAGAACTGGGAGATCTCGGCATCGGGTCGCGCCCCGCGGAGGGCGTCGGGATCTCCATACCCATACGTAACGGCGACGGTCCGGGTCCTCGCCGCACGTCCCGCCAGTATGTCCACGGGGTTGTCGCCCACGACGACGCACGCCTCGGGCGGGACGTTGAGCGCCTTTGCGGCGTGAAGGGGCAAGTCTGGCGAGGGCTTCGGGCGTGACACTTCGTCCCCGCCCACGATGACGTCGAAGTATCGGTCGATGGCGGCGACCTCGAGCATGCGTCGCGCTCCGTCTCGGCGGCGGGTGGTCATCGTCCCCACACGCCGGCCGCGCATGGAGGCGAGGGTCTTCGCCACGCCAGGGTAGACGGGGAGACCGGCCTCGACGTGGCCCATGAAATGATCGTAGTAGCGATCCGTGATCACCTCCACGACGGGCCCCTGCATCCCGCGAAGGAGATCCATCTGACGGCTGACGGGCATTCCGATGAGAGGTCGGAGTTCCTCCACCCGGAGCGGGGGTTCACCAATCTCGTGGAGCGCCGCGTTCATCGAGGCGATGATCGCATCCAGGGTGTCGAAGAGGGTTCCGTCCAGGTCGAGGAGGAGGGCCAGGGACACGGGGTCACCGCGGGTCGAGAATTCACGGAGGGGCTTAAGGCGTTCCGTCCTGGAGAGAGTCGCCGGGACGCGAGGGTTCCGCGGTCATCGGAGTCAGTAGGACTCCCAGGAGAGGTCGAGAGGCTCGTGGACGACGCCGCGCCCCCGCTGCACTTCGCCCACGATCCGGGCGCGAACCTGAGGGCGGAGGGCTCGAATCACGTCCTTCGCCTCCGATTCCGATGCGACGATCGCGAAACCCATCCCCATGTTGAAGGTCTGGTACATCTCCCGATCCTCAATCCCTCCAAGGCTCTGGAGTTCGCGGAAGAGGGGCGGAGGCTCGATCGGGTCCGTCACGCGGAACTCGACCGTTGCCTTAAGGCGCGCGAGATTTCGCATTCCACCGCCCGTGATATGGGCCATCCCGTGCACCTTCGCACGACCGAGGGCCCGCAGGACGGGACGCACATAGATCGCCGTGGGCGCAAGGAGTGTCGGACCCCAGGGCTCCGCGGAACCTCCTACTCGGTCGAAGATGGTCAGCGCGGCGTCCCGAAGTATCCGCCGGGCGAGGGTCAGGCCGTTCGCGTGGATGCCCGTGCTGGGGAGTCCGACGATCACGTCCCCTGCGCGGACGGAGCGGCCGTCGACAATCTTCTTCTTCGGGACGATACCGAAGCACGCGCCCGCAAGGTCGTACCCGCGGAGGATCTCTGGCAGGATGGCCACCTCCCCGCCGATGATCGTGACATTCGCCATTCGTGCGCCGCGGTTCAGCCCCACGCCGATCTGCCGGGCGATCTCGCGGTCGTAGGCGTCGAAGTAGTCCACGAAGGCGATGGGCTCCGCCCCGACGCAGATCATGTCGTTCACGTTCATCGCGACGCAATCGATCCCGACGGTGTCCCACTTCCGCATCTCGTTTGCGACAAGGAGCTTCGTTCCCACGCCGTCCGCGTTCAGGGAGAGGGCATGCCGTCCGAAGTCGATGAGGCCCGTGAAGTGGCCGATCCCCCCGAGGGGGCGGCCCATGCCACGCCGCTTGTACGCCAGCTGGGCCACGAGGGCCTCGATGTGGGCCGCCTTCTCATTTTGGTCGACCCCCGCTTCGGCGTACGTCCTCACCACGGAACCACGGCGACGGAAGAGCCCGCGCGTCTTTAGCAGGTTGGGGATAGGACGGTCACGTCTCCCGGTGGACCCTCACACGGCCCCTGCCTTCCGGAGCTCCGCGATGCGTTCCGGAGAGTAGCCCAAGGAAGTCAGCACCTCGTCTGTATGCTCTCCCAGAAGGGGTGGCGGGGTGTGAGACCCTCGCGCCTCCCGGGGCCGGAAGGGCGGGCCGAACTGTCGGAGGAGTCCGGCGCTCGGATGATCAAGGCTCAGTACGCTCCCTCGAGTGAGGACGTGAGGATCCTTCACGAGTTCGCTGATCCGGTAAACTGGGCCCGCGGGGACGTTGTGGTCCCGGAGCACACGGATCCACTCCCCCGCCGGCCGCTCGGCGAAGGATCCCTCGAGCATGGGTTCAAGGGTCTCGCGGTTCTCCACGCGCTTCGGGTTCGTGAGGAACCGAGGATCGCGAGCCCATTCCGGATGCCCGATTGCCTCGCAAAGCCGCCGGAAGATGTCGTCGTTCCCCGCGGAGACATTGATGAAGCCATCCGCCGTCTCGAAGGCCTGGTATGGGACGATCTGAGGGTGGCGAGAGCCCGCCCGGTCTGGATCCTTCCCCGTCGCGAAATAGTACGCGGACATGTACGTGAGCCAGGCGAGCTGGGAGTCGAACAGAGACACATCGAGGTACTCGCCCTTCCCGGTCCGCTCGCGATGCGCAAGGGCCGCGGCGATCGCGAATGCTGCAAACATCCCACCCGCGATGTCCGCGACGGCCACGCCTATTCGCACGGGGGGCCGCCCCGGCTCTCCCGTAATCCCTTGCAGCCCGCCCATTCCCTGGAGGACGAGGTCGTAGGCGGGCCAGTCTCGGTAGGGGCCATCCTGCCCGAATCCTGAGATCGAGCAGTAGACGATTCGCGGATTCACCGCGCGCAGGGCCTCGTAGCCCAAGCCCAGGCGGTCGGCAACCCCTGGGGAGAAGTTCTCCAGGAACACATCGGAGCGGGCCGCGAGCTTCCGGATGACCTCACGGGCTTCCTCCGATTTCAGGTTCAGGGTGATGCTCTTCTTGTTCCGGTTCACGCAGAGGAAGTACGCGCTCTCGCCCTCGTGGAAGGGCGGACCCCAGTGACGCGTGTCGTCCCCCCGTCCGGGGACCTCAATCTTGACGACATCCGCTCCCTGATCCGCGAGCATCATCGAGCAGTAGGGTCCTGTGAGGACGCGGCTGACATCTAGGACGCGGATTCCACCGAGAAGTCCGGGCATAGCTGAGCCTCGGCCCTCCGTAAGCCGTCCTCGGACAAGGGATTGCCGTTGCCCGCGGGCTCCCGCGGTGTGTCCGGATTCCGGACGCCGCCTGTATTTTCCCCGGATGGCTGTTATCCCGACCATGGACCTGCGCGCGTACGACGACCTCGAGCCGGACGCCGTCGCCTGGCTGAACCGAGTGGGCCTTGGGTACGACATGTCCCCCGCCCTCGTCCGCAAGGTCCGTCGGGTCGACTCCCGCGTCCCCCAGGAGTTCGCGTGGTACGCGTGCGAGGAAGGGCGGCCTGTCAGCCAGGTGGGCTATCTCCTCTATCCGGTCCGCACGGAAGCCGGAGAGGACGTCGCGGGGGTTCCGCTGGCCGTCTGCACCCTCCCCGTGGCGAGCCGACGGGGATACGCCACACAGTTGCTCGAGCATGTTCATGATCGGCTTCGCGAGCAGGGAGCACGCTACAGCTTCCTCACCACGTCCCGGACCCGGGTGGCTCACGCCCTCTACGAAGGGATCGGGTACCGGGACGTCGTCCGCTTCCGACAGGCGTTCGGCCGGATGCCCGGGAGGAGAACCGATACGTACCGCGTGCGGGGGGCGAAAGGTCAGGACGAGGCCGCCTTCCACGTTGCGTTTGAGGCGAGGGTCCGCGGGAGCCTTGGGTTCGTTGTGCGTCCGAGGAACTTCGTCGCCGCCCGTCGCGCTTGGGGGGATCTGCCGCAGAGGAATCTCCGTACGCTCCTCCATGATGAATGCGTCGTCGGCTACGGGTGGCGGCGGAGGGGGCCTCCCGTGGACATCCTGGAACTCGTCGCGACAGAAGGCGACGCACTCTTTTGGATCCCGTACCTGACGGGGCAATCCGAGTTTTCCTTCCTCCTCTCGCCCCGGGACCGCGAGCCGGCCTTCCTCCGGGCCGGGCTCTCCATCACGGACTCGTGGAGCGTGCTCATGGCCACGGATCTCACACGCAGGCCGTCCCTCCGTCGGTTGCGGGAAGAACTTGGCCTCTCTGATGGCAGGTTCGAAGCTCTCGCCCTGGACCTGTACTGAGGACGCACGCGGCTCGGCGTGGGCGAGGCGGTCGCATGAGTCGTCCACGGGTCCTCCACGCGAACCGTTAAGTCGCCAGGGTGGAATGGGCATGGCATGGGCAAGACCTGGATCAAGGGACGCAAGCGCGATCCCTACTACCGCGCCGCGAAACGCCAGGCGTATCGAAGCCGCGCCGCCATCAAACTCACCCAGATCGACCGCCGCTACGCGCTCTTCCATGAGGGAGACATCGTCGTAGACCTCGGGGCTGCGCCTGGCGGCTGGTCTCAGGTTGCCCGGGAACGCGTCGGTCCGAAAGGACGAGTCATTGCGGTCGACACCGCACGCCTCGCTCCCATCGAGGGCGTCGAGTTCGTTCGGGGTGATTTCACGGAGTCTGGCACGCAGGCCCGGGTCTTCGAAATTCTGCGGAAACCGGCCGACGTCGTGCTGAGCGATATGTCGCCTCGCCTGAGCGGCAATCGAACCTACGACACTGCACGCGCCCTCGATCTCGCCGAGACAGCGCTGTCCTTCGCGACCCGGTCCTTGCGACGCGGCGGAATCTTCCTCGTGAAAGCGTTCCAGGGCGAAGGATACGCCGACTTCCTCGCCCAAGTCGAGGATCGCTTCGACGCGGTGAAGGGCGTGAAGCCGTCCGCGTCGGCAAGGAAAAGCGCGGAGATCTACATCCTCGCGGTGGGCCGTGACGGAGACGTCCCCGACGGGTAGGCGGGACGCGTCGCGGACCTCAGGCACCGAGGGCTCGTGCGCGCTCGAGGCATCGCTGCGCCTCGTTACGTTCGCCTAGCCTGGCAAGGATTTCCCCGCGGTTCAGCCACGCGGCGACGTATCTCGGCTGAAGGCGGATCGCGCGATCATGGCACGCGCGCGCCTCTTCAAAGCGGCTCATCCGCGCGAAGGCGGCCCCCTTGTTGTTCCAAGCGATCGCGTAGCGGGGTCGTATCTCGATTGCCTTGTCGTAGCACTCCAAGGCCTTCGGGAACTCGCCCATGCGGAAGTGGAGGTCTCCCTGGTTGCACCACGCAATCTCGTTCCCGGAGTCGAGCCGCACGGCCATCTGCTGACACCGGAGGGCTTCCTCGAGCTCCCCGAGGCGTTTCATTGCGACGCCGCGAGACGTCCACGCATTAGAGGGTCGATGTCCCATTCGGATCGCACGGTCGAAGTAGGCAAGGGCCTCTCTGTAGCGTCCCGCCTTCACGAGACGATCCCCGTGGGCGATGAAGGACGTCGACAGACGGAAGAGCACGAGCCCCAGGGCCATGCCGGACGAGGCGACCGCCACGAAGAGGAACGTGGGCAGGGGATCGATTGCGAGGGCTGTCCATGTGTACAGTCGGAACAGGAAGAAGATTCCGGCGAGCCCTGCGACAGTCCCCATCACGACGATGTCGATAAGGCGCGCGGAGAACGCTCCCCGCCAACCTTCTGACTCCGTGACCGCGGCGGAGATGGGGATATCCTCATGGGCGGCCGGGGAAGTCCTGGGACGAGGGTGAGCGGCCTCCGTGCGGGCTCGCGGTCCCTCTCCGGCCCTTCCCCCGGGCTCGAGGACGACCTCCTCGAACTGGGAACCGCACTGGCCGCATCGAGTCGCGTCCGCTGCCACTTCATTGCCACACAGGGGACATTCAACCTTGATGGGAGGAGCCCGATCCTCAATCAGGAGGGAATCGAGGAGTTCATCCACAATCTCCGCGTCAATGTCGAGGGGCTCCGTCGCGCCCTTCGTCGACTCCGACCGAACACTCGGTTCGGCCGTGGGGTCAAGCAAGTCCTGGAGGAGGCTGTCTACATGAGCGGTCGACTCCGCCTTCCTCAGGGTGACCCCGCAGGCTTTGCACAGCCTCGCGTCCGCAGAATTCGCCGCGCCGCAGACTCGGCAGGAGACGGTATCCTCATCGGGCAAGGGGAAGCCGAAGCATCGACGTGAACCTGCGTCGATAAAGGTTACGACCTGCGTTTCGCATTTGAAATCAGTGATGCCGGCGTTCGAGAGGCTCCAGGGCGGGGTCACGAGCCGTCGGCCCGCGTTTGGCGAATCAGGAAAATGGTTAAGTAAGGGCCCGCGCTTGTCGGTTCCCTTCCGGAAAGGGTCGCATTCCATCGCTGTGTGCCGAGGCGAGGGAGGGTGCTTCCGCAAGACTGTAGCCTTCTCTCCTTTCCGGGGACCATCGCAAAAAGGATTACCCACACCGGGAGCCTCGTGGGGTGTTGCGGTCCTCCTCCCGATGCTTCGCGCGGCTCTCCCCCTTTTTCTTTCGAGGACCGGTCAGTCCCAGAACCTCTTCGTCCGGGCGTACGTCACCTCGGCCGAGAGAACATCCCGCAGAAAGTCCTCCTCCGTCTCGTGGTACCCTCGAAGGATCCGAGCCGCGGTCTCCTCGCCCACGCCACGCCCCATGAGGGCAAGGAGAGCCTTACGGCCATGGGCCATGACGAGGCTCGCGTTTGTGAACAGACGCTTCGCCAGGGCGCGACTCTCAGGGTTCGAAGCCTGGAGATTGAGCCCGGAGACGCGCTCCCTCTCGTACGGCGGAACCACGGCGACCATGAGGCCCTCGCAGCGTTCACAGCGGATTCGATCCGGGGCGTCCCGGACGCGTTCCCGCCACGCCCGCTTGCAGTTCAGACAAAGGAGCGTGGCCATCTCCTTCTCGAGGCGCGCCTTCACGGCCATGAGAGTCGCGTGGTCCGCCCGCTCCGGTGCAATGAGAACCCGGCCTCCTTCGAGACCCGCCCGGCCAATGGGTGTGAGGCGGGTCACGAGGATGTCGATCTCGCCTGCCTGGATACGGCGGAGGACGTCGACGGTCCGAGGCAAGTCCAGCCGCTCCCAGAACACCTTGTCGAGGACCTCCTCGAAGAGGGGCGAATTCTCGAAGGTTTTCAGAAGGCGAGGGATCGACACGGCCTCCCAGTCGACGTCCCTGCGCAGCGCGCCGAACTTCTTCGCGACGTGCACGAAGGACCATCGTAAGAAGGCCGAGTTCTTCAGGATCACGTGCAGGAGAGGTTCGAGGGCGTCCGGGTCCTCAGGACGCAGGATCTCCACGATCGCCTTCGGATCCACGCCCCGGGGACCCTCGAGGACGATTCGGTATGGATCCGTCTGCACGGCGACGCTCTGGCCGAAGCGGGCGGAGATCAAAGAGGAGATGAGCTGCCCGAGGGTCTCGTTGACCCGCGATCCGAAACACGCATTGACGACGAGGATCTCCCGAGACACCTCGATCGTGATCGTGCGATCCGTCGCCACAGGACGGGCTCCCACCGACTCGAGAAACTCCAGGAGGCAACGCACCCCATGATCGTTTACGGGATACTCTGAGAGATCCCGTTCCCGACGGATGCGACCCACCTCCTGGGCGACGTCGAAAGGGACAGGGATGTCCTCCCCGACCCACGAGGGCACGTCGCCAATCTCGCGCACGGGTTCCACGAGGACGTGGTCCTCCTTGAAGTCGACAAATCGCCACGCAGTACCTCGCATGATAAAGCTCGCCCCGAGCTTCGCGTTCTCCGCGACGAACCATTCGTCGAGGGTGCCGATCACCCGCCGGGCGCTTAGGTCCACGACCCGGTACGTCTTGACGTCCGGGATCATCGAGATGTTCTCATAGAAATAGGCGAGGGAGTGGCCGGCTCGACCGATCCGCCCGTCCCTGGACCACAATACGCGGAGGGCGCTCAGCTGCCCCACGACCGCATCGAACTCAGCTCTCGGCAGGTCGCGGAACGGCCAGCTGCGCCGGACCGTCTCGAAGGCACGATCCGCGGAAAGAAAGCGCTCCGTCGTCACCATCGACGCGAGCTGGTTCGCGAGGACCGACCGATTCCCTTGGCGGACGACGATGGACTCGATTTCCTCCGACAGGGCACGGCGCGCAATCGCACAGGCCTCCGCGACGTCGTCCGCGTTCGTCGCGACGATGACGCCGTCGGAAACTTCACCTACGCCGTGGCCCGATCGGCCGATTCGCTGCACGAGACGGGCGACCTCTCGCGGGGAGTTGTACTGAAGGACGAAGTCCGCGCTGCCCACGTCGATGCCCAACTCAAGGGAGGAGGTGCAAATCAGCGCGTGTAGATTTCCCGCCTTGAAATCATCCTCCATCTGCACGCGAACGTCCCGAAACAGGCTCCCGTGGTGCACACCGATCCTGGAATCCTGATACCAGGCGGCGAGACGGGAGGAGAGGAATTCCGCCGTGTCCCGCGTGTTCACAAAGAACAGCGTGGATCCATGACCCTCGATGAGTTCGTGGCAGCGGCGAAGGGCCGCGGCCTGGATGGGACGCAATCGAAGACGGTCCGCGATCTCGGCATCTCCCGGCTCGGACGAGGGCATCTCGACGTGGATCCGCATCCCCTTGGGAACGGGAGTCCGCAGGACCTCTACGGGCCGATCCACGCCCACGAGGAAGCGAGCGACCTCTTCGGGTGACCCAACCGTCGCGGACAAGCCGATGCGCTGGAGATTGCTATCGACTAGATCTTGGAGACGCTCCAGTCCGACGGCGAGCTGGCCACCTCGCTCGTCGGGGGCGAGCTCGTGGATCTCGTCCACGACGACCCACCGGACGGAGCGTAGGTGGTCCCGAAGTCTCCGACCTGTGAAGAGGATTTGGAACGTCTCTGGCGTCGTGATGAGGATCTGCGGCGGATCTCTCGTGATGCGCGCTCTCTCACGCTGCGGCGTGTCGCCGTGGCGTACAGCCACAGGGACTCCGAGCCTCTCGGCAAAGAAAGTCATCCGGCGAAGCATGTCGCGATTCAGTGCACGGAGGGGCGTGATATACAAGCAGCTCACAGCCCTGGGGCGGTCGTTCAAGATGCGATGGAGAATTGGCAGGACCGCGGCTTCCGTCTTCCCGATCCCAGTGGGCGCGACGAGGAGCACGTTAGCCCCCGCGAGGATCTTCGGGATTGCGAGAACCTGGGGTTGCGTGAAGGCTTCGATGCCGAGTTCGCCCAAGGCATCGAGGATGCGGGCATCGAGGCCCAGGTCTAC
>CAYGBO010000010.1:1881-4521 GCA_964348145.1 uncultured Methanomassiliicoccales archaeon | reverse complement strand
TTGCCTTTGGAGCAGCTCCTTTTTTCTGGGCCCACTTGGCGACTCCGATCAGAAGGCCGATGCCGGGGACAGTTGACTTCAGAGCATCGAGGCCCAGGTCTTCCATGCGGGGGCTTCAAGGGGCCCCGGAACAAAAAGGTGCCCCTCCTAAGAATTATCAGCTCGGATAACCGCGACATGGGAGCATTTATTCACCCAACCCCACGAATTCTCAAGAGGCCTACGATTGAGCCGTCGCCTGCCAGCCTCCCTCCTAGCCAGCATGTTCGTCTTCCTGGGCGGCGGAATGCTCCTCCTCGTCGGTTTCGCGCAACCGGCGGCAGCCTTCGGCGAGCATCCCTACGAGGCAAACGAAGTCCTCGACCCATCGAGTCTGGATGTGTACGCGAGCAAGAGTGTGGCTCAGTCGTTCGTGGCCACGAACGATTACCGACTGCTGAACGTGACTCTTCGTCTCCAGAACGGTGGCGGTACCACGGACGCCCTCAATGTGTCCATACGGCCGGATGCAGGCAATCGGCCTGCTAACACATCCCTCGACGCGACGGACGTCGTGTCGAACGGAACCATCTCTCTCGTAAGCGTTCCATTCGCCCGCGAGCCTGCTCTGGCGAGTGGGAATCGGTACTGGATTGTCGCAACGCACACCGGCATCCTCTCTGAAGCGTACCGTTGGTACGACTCCAATTCGGACTCCTACCCGGACGGCCGTGCGATGATCAACCTGAATCTTGGCGCCGGCTGGGAAATCGCCACGCCACCGACGGACATGTATTTTGTGACGTACGGAAGGGATGTTCAGGCGAATCTGAAGGCGGAAGTCGACGTGACTCCATCCGGGGCGCTGCCGAGTGACGTTGTCACCTTCACGATCTACTACAACAATACTGGAACGAACCTTGCCCAGCGCGTTTGGATCAATGGAACTCTGTCCCCCGGCTTCACGTACCTTTCAGACAATGCGACGGACTCGGCGACACCCTTCCCGAATTTCACCTTCGACGCCGTCCCCAACGGCGCCCACTGGTTCACCGTGAGAGCCCGTGTCAAGATCGGAGTCCAACCGGGCACGGTCCTCGCGACTCTTGTGAATCTCGAATACGTGAATGCGACCGGAGTTCCGCGGCCCGGATCTTCCGCCACCGCGTCCGTGACCGTGGGTCTCGTCGTGAAACAGCTCTATCTGATTCCGGGGAATCCCGCGCCGCCTTACGGCCTTACTCCCAGTGAACCTACGGGCGATATCGCCGACCAGACGAACCTTTCACTGCGAAGAGGAGACCCGCCCGTGGACTTCGATCTCGATCCGCGTCTCGCGCGGCCTTTCCGAGTGCTCGGGCTCGATGTCGTCCTCTATCTGGACTCCGACTCGAACAAGCCCGAGAACCTAGACATCAACCTGACCCTGATGGACTGGAATGGCGTTTCCCTGGTCCCGGTTGCGTACCATGAGGAGCGGGCGAAGACGAACAACTTCGATGACTACGAGAGGTTCATCTTCTCATTCCCCTCCTTGGATGCAACCTTTGACGCGAACCAACGGGTTCGCCTGCGGATAGCGAATCTCCCGAGTGGAAGCGACCACGCTCTCCTGGCGATCAACTCCACATTTGCGAAATCTCGGCTCGAGCTCACAACGACGACCTATGTCTCCTTCGACGCCGTAGAGCTGAGGGATGCTTCAGGACCGGCCTCGGTTTGGTCGCCCTTTGACCGACTAGTCGTCCGTGCCAACGTTTCCGATCCGTTTGGCTGCGACGAAATCGCAGGGGCCTGGGTGAATTTGACGGCACCTGACGGGAGCACGATCGTCTCCGATGCTCCAATGCCCCTTCTTGCCGAGGACGCGGCTACGCCCTGCGCATGGAAAATCTTCGAATTCACATTTGGGCCGTCCCTCGAAAACGGCACGTACGGCATTCGCCTTCGAGCCATGGAAAGCAACGGCGTCGTCGACCTCGCCGAAACCACGGCATCGATCCGCGAACCGGGATTCACACTGACGAAGGTGGCGACGGTGGCGAACGCGCGGAGTGGAGATCGGTTCTTCTATCACGTCTGGTTCAACAGCACGGCAACCGCCGGGAGGGTGTGGATCAACGACACCTTGCCGTCCCAAGTCGTGTATCGTTCGAGTGTGGCGCCCGGTGGAACGATGACCGGCAACTACAACTGGACTTGGACTGCCCTCAACCCGGGGAGCCACCGACTCGATATTGAGGCGGAGGTTCGTGGGGGGATCCCCCAAGTTCCCCTGTTCCGGAATTCCGTGAGCCTGGAGTACACGGACGAGAAGGGCTATCTATGGCCAGTACAGGCCGCCTTCGTCGACCTCGTGTTCGAGGGCCCGGTCCTGGCTCTCTCGAAGACGAGTTCACAGAGCACCGTGCATTCCAACGAGAGCGTAGATTTCCTTTTCACCTTGACGAACACGGGGGATGAGGCCACGGCCATCTGGCTCAACGACACCCTGCCCAACGGCCTGAACTACGTCACAGACACGACTGGATCCCTCGGGGGAACTTCTACGTATTCGGGTGGAGTCATCCGCTTCGAATTTCCGACGATGCCCCCTGCCACGACCTGGTCGTTCACCCTGACCACCCTCGCGAGCGCGGCCCTGTCTCCGGGCACGGTGCT
>CAYGBO010000010.1:0-1845 GCA_964348145.1 uncultured Methanomassiliicoccales archaeon | reverse complement strand
GCCGGCGCCTTTCGAGATCAGCCCATAGAGCTGACGGTCCTCGCGCCGAGCATTACATCAGGATCAGTGGTTTTCGGAAGCTCCTCGGCGAAGCCCGGTGACTCAGTGTCCGCGGTCCTGGAGTATGCGAACCAAGGGAATGAGCGCGCCCCCGCCGCCCTCATCAACCTCAGCCTCGACCCCGACTTCGCGTTCGTGAACGCAAGTGCTCCGGTCGCGGGGGGAGGATACACCATCCAGTTCGTGCTCACCAACGTGGATCCGGGAAACCACAGGATCTTCCTCAACCTCTCGCTGACCTGGCAGAAGGTGCAGGTCGCGCGCCACCCGGAGCGTGCGGATACGGTCGCTGAACGCAACCGTCCCCGACCGTCGCATTCTGCCCCTCGAAGGGAGTCTCTGGCACGTGGACGGCTACGGGAACGCCTTCCCCACAATTACCCTCAGCTCCGATTCCCTCGTGGCCGTGGCACCGCGGTATGTCTTCAGCGTGACGCCCGACAACACGACGGTCGAGGCGGACGCGTCCGTGACGTTCACAGTCAATCACGCTAACGCGGGGAGCGGGACGGCAGGCGATGTCTGGCTCAATCTCTCGCTCCCCGCAGGTTTTGTGTATGTCTCCGACACCTCGAGCGGGACTCGGGCGGTCTTCGGCTCCATGTACACGTGGCACTGGACGGACCAAGCCACGGGGCCAAACTCCTTCACTCTTCAGCTCCTGGCGAATCCCACTGTGGCGGATCAGTCCAGGGCGAATCTGAACTTCATCCTGGAACACACGGATGAGAACGGAAACGCGAGGCCCCCCGCGACAGTGGTCGCCCGAGTGACCTTCGTCGCTCCCGTGATCGAGCTCGACCTGAAGGTAGACCGTGTCCAGCTCTTTGCGGGTGACACGGCGACGTTCACCCTTCACCTTCGCAACAACGGCTCCGCTGTGGCCAAGAGCCTTTGGCTTCTCGACTCCGTGGACACGCGGTTCGAGGTCGTATCCTACGACTCGCGTGTTCGAGCCGAAGGGGGTCCCACCCTGAACTGGACTTTCGAGGATGTGCTGCCGGGCGACGACGAGACCGTCACCCTGACGCTTCGCATCCGGAACGGTGTGTCCGCGGGAGCTCCCATTGCGAACGTGATGGAGGCCATGTATACGAACAGCCTTGGCAAGATCATCGGATATGCCCGATCGCCCTCGCAGACGGTCACGGTACTCTCGGATCCCATGCCCTTGTTCTACGTCTCCATCGGGGGTGCGATTGCTGCGGGTGCGGGGGTCTTCTTCCTGAGGCGCCGGGCGTCTTCAGAAATCGAGGACGTCTTCCTCGTGTCCCGCGACGGCATTCTCATGTATCACGTGTCCCGGAGCATCGTCGCCGACAAGGACGAGGACGTGTTGACAGGTATGCTGACGGTCGTGCAGGAGTTCGTCAGGGAAGCTTTCCAGTATGGCGAGCGTCGGGAGCTACATCAGGTGGACTTCGGAGACTACCGAATCCTCATCGAGCGCGGGAACAACGTGTACCTCGCCGTGGTATACTCGGGACCCGAATCGAAGCAACTCTGCAGAAAGGTCCGTTCGGTTCTCGACCTCATCGAGGACCGTTTCGGCCACGTCTTCGAGAGTTGGGACGGGGACATGTCGAAAATTGCCGGGGCTCGCGACGTGATCCGGGAAAGCCTCCTGAAGCCCAACGGGCGTGTCACGAAAAAAGTGTTGGCGTCCCAGCGGCGGTAAGATGAAATTGGGCCCGGCCGGATTTCCCGATTCCGCGGTTCGCGCGGAACCTTTTGAACCGACGACCATCTGGTTATGAGCCAGACGCTCCGCCAGGCTAAGCTACG
>CAYGBO010000009.1:54758-57855 GCA_964348145.1 uncultured Methanomassiliicoccales archaeon | reverse complement strand
ACCGAACTCGATCGCTCGGACCGGGCACGCGGCTGCTCAGGCCGTCGTCATCCCCTTTTCCGCCCTCTGCACGCAGAACGTGCACTTCTCGATGACTCCCATGTGGTGGCCGCCACCCGCGATGTGCCGTCGCTCAGGACCGAAGGTACCATCGAGTTCAGGATTCCGGTACGCAGGCGCGACGCCGTTCGTCACGGGGGACAGCTCCGAGTCGTTCCAGTCGAGGTAGTAGCTGTTCCGAGGCTCTCGCCAGTTGAAGTAGTTCACTCCGTAGGGGCAGGCGACTTCACAGTACCTGCAGCCAATGCATCGGTCCCAATCCATCGCCACGAGGCCGTCCTCGCGCTTGTAGCGCGCACCGACCGGGCAGACTTTCACACAGGGCGCGTTGTCGCAGTGCATGCAGGGCCGCGGAAGGAACCACATCTTCGTGTTGGGGTACACTCCTTCCTCGAAGCGGAACACGTACATCCAGAAGAAGGACTCGGGCGTGTTGTTCTCAACCTTGCAGCTCTCCATACAGGCGCGACAGCCCGTGCATCGGTCCAAGTCGATGACCATGGCGTACTTCGGCATGTTCAGACACCTCCGGCCTTGGACACGCGGACTTTCACGTGGAACGACTGATCGGCCGTGTTCGTCACGTAGCCCTCCCCGGTGAAGTAAAGTTCGTTTGGTGACGGTCCCTGTCCCCCGTTCCGGGGGTGCGTCCAGAGCCCGAAGTGGTGGGGCATGCCGACCGTATCCGGCCGAATGCCCTCTGTGTAGCTCGCCCGGACGGTGATACGCCGTGTCTCTCCTGTGACGGCGTTCTGGGACTCCACGACGACCTCATCTCCGTCCGCGATACCCTTCGCCTTCGCGGTCGTCGGGTTGATGTCCAGGTGCTGCTGGGGAGTCAGCTCGGCGAGGAGAGGCACGAAGCTCGACCGGGACTGCTTCTGCTCGACCAGCTTGTAGCTGATGAGGTAGAGATCGTACGTGGACGGAGAGCCGTCCATGGTAGGCGCCCTCCAGGTGGGGAAGGCCGTGTAGTCTTGCCAGTAGATCTGGCCCGCCCCCTTGGTCCTCATTTCTTCCTGGTATCGGAGCAGGCTTTCGCCATAGAGCCGATGCAGGACGCCGCCGAAGGCCGGGCTCGTGGCGTAGCCGTAGTACGACGTGGCTGAGACGGCTCCCTTGGGAAGAACGCCGTTCGCCTCAAAGTATGCGACGCCCTCGGCGACGCCCTCCTCCTTCGCCCAGCGGTCGAAGATGTCCCGGACCGCGGGCTTGCTGTCCGTGGGCAGGAGGTTGGGACCGCTCAGACCGAGGGCCTGGTTGATCTGATCGAGGTACTCCGGGAGGAGTCCCGCCTTCTCGCAGAGATCGAGGTAGATGTCGATCTCCCCCTTGGATTCAAACAGAGGCTGCACAGGAGGTATGCGGAGTGCCGTCGCATTCGTGTACTGGTCTGTCGCGGACAGGGGCCCCTCGAACTTTTCCAGGGTGGCGGCCGGGAGCACGACGTCTGCGAAGTAATCCGCGGTTTCCGACAGCCATGGGCTGATGACCGCCATGTACTCGAAGTCGCCGTACGTGTCCAGGAAGTCCTTCTGGGACGAGAAGGATGTCAAGGGGTTGGCCATGTGCATGATGGCCATCCTCGGGAGCTGGTCCACGTTGTACTTCGTCGGCTCCTGCATGACCTTCGCGAGGACTCCAGGCAGGCCGCTGTTGATTGGGTAGAACGGGCTGTCCTTCAGGTAGAAGTTGTAGGGCGGATCCCCGATCGTGATGCTTTCCAGCCCTGCGTAGTTCTTGTGGATCTTCCAGGTGAAGTCGATGAAGACGCCACCGGCCGCGCCGACGGCCCCCAGGAGCATGTAGACCATGATCATGGCCCGGAGGGCTTGGAAGCCGAGCTCCTGCTGCGCCATGTGGTAGGCCATCACGCTCACGGGCCGGTAGGGGATGTCGACGCCCTCCACGTTGATCGTGCTTCCGATCTTCGCGTTCTCGCCGAGTTCGATGGCCACCTGCCGGATCTTCGCCGCCGAGATGCCGCAGACGTCGGCCATCGCCTCCGGGGTGTACTGGGCGACGTGCTCCCGGAACAGCTGGAACGCAGGCTTCACGGTGTCCGGGCCCACCGTGTACTCCCCCTCGAGGGCCGGATCCACGGCAGGATCGTCGTAAGGCCTCTGCCGGTTCGCGACGGAGTCCCATACCTGTTCTTGGCCACCGATGCGGAGGAAGCGACCATCCGCCTGGACGAGGAAGGGAGCGTTCGTATACCTCTTGAGGTACGGCCTGTCTAGGTACCCCTGCGCGATGAGGACATTGCAGAGGGCGAGGGCGAGGGCGAGATCCGTTCCCGGTCGGATCGGAAGCCAGTCGTCCGCGAAGGGCCCCGCGCTCCGGAGCCGGGGGTCGATGTGGACGATCTTCATGCCGCGCTCCCTCGCATCGAGCATCTGCTGGGGCCAGGTGATCCAGCAGAACTTGTTCCCGCCGGCGCTCGTGATGTTCCAGCCCCAGGAGAGGAGGTACTGCGTGTGCCGGAAGTCGGGGTGAAGGACCCCGTGGGGCCCGATCGTGTACTCGGCCGCGCGGTAGCCCGCGTCGGAGCAGTAGCCGCCGTGGCCCAGCTTCGTGGCCCCGATGGCCTTCACGAAGGCGGTGTCGTAGAAGTCCTTGGCCTTGCTGCGACCCTTCTGCCACAGGATGAGGCTCGGATCCACGGCCCGGATCTCGTTGATCTTGTTGGCAACCTCCGTGAGGGCCGCGTCCCAGGTCACCTCCTGCCAAGTCCCGGATTGACCTTTCGGGTTCGTGCGCCGGAGGGGCCTCTTCACGCGGTTCGGGTCGTAGAGGGCGATGATCTGGGCAACGCCCTTCGGGCAGAGGGTGCCCACGTTCCTGGGATGGGCAGGATGGCCCTCGAGCTTGATTACGCGCCCGTTCACGCGGTGAGCGATGAGACCGCAGTCCTGCTTGCCGATCCAACAAGTCGTGGGCACCTGGTCCACCTGAAGGCTCGCCACGGCGCCGTCATGGGCAGGCCTCTCCGACAAGAGCGGCGGACCGAGCTGCATCGCGATGTACGCAGACACGC
>CAYGBO010000009.1:54040-54748 GCA_964348145.1 uncultured Methanomassiliicoccales archaeon | reverse complement strand
CTTCCAGATCAGTCTCCAGGGCGACCGCGTCCCGCGACGACTCACGGCGAGAGACCATCGCGGATCGGAGGAGATCAAACGGGGCTCCGTGGATTTCATGGGACCCTCTCTCCGCAGGTCTTCGCTCGCGCTCGGTTCCGCGCTCGCGTTGCCGCGCGGTGTCGTGCCCTCATTATTTTTACATTTCTATACTGACTGTATATATGATGACGTCGGCGCGGCTGGCCCCCGGAGAAAGCGGCCGCGAAAGAATGCGTGGAGCGCCGTCGCACCCATCGGAGGCAGGATGGATGGTTCCCCATTGGGCGCATCACCCATGGATGCGCCCCGTTCGGGGCCACGAACCCCGCGCCCCTAGTTCCTTGCCTGGGTCTTGGCTCTCTCCCGCTCGCGCAGCTCCCGCCTCAGGACCTTGCCGACGAGGGACTTGGGCAGGTCCGTCGCGAACTCCACGGATTTCGGGACCTTGTAGGGAGCGAGACGCTCCTTGCAGAAGGCGATGATCTCTTCCTCCGTGGCCGTCCGTCCGGCCTTCAGGACGACGAAGGCTTTGACGGTCTCCCCTCGGTACGCATCCGGGACGCCGATTGCGACGGCCTCCGCGATGGCCGAATGCTCGAAGAGGACCTCCTCGACCTCTCGCGGGTAGACGTTGTACCCCGAGCAGATGATCATGTCCTTCTTCCGGTCAACGATGAAGAAGTAGCC
>CAYGBO010000009.1:33387-54030 GCA_964348145.1 uncultured Methanomassiliicoccales archaeon | reverse complement strand
TAGCCGTCCTCGTCCATGCGGGCGATGTCGCCGGTCAACAGCCAACCATCCCGGAGCACCTGGGCGGTTTCCTCGGGCCGGTTCCAGTAGCCCTTCATTACCTGAGGCCCGCGGATCGCGAGTTCGCCGACCCCGCCAAGGGGAAGTTCCTTCGAGGGGTTCTCCAGATCCACGATCTTCGCGTCTGTGTCCGGGAGCGGGATGCCGATGCACTCCTTGACGAGGCCCTGGAGGGGATTCACATGGGTCACGGGGGACGCCTCCGTGAGTCCGTAGCCTTCGACGATCTTGCCCTTTGTGACGTTCTGGAACTCGTGTCGCACCTCGTTGGGAAGGGGGGCCGCGCCGGAGATGCACGCTTTCAACGAGCTGAGATCGTACTTCGAGGCCTTCGGATGCCGGACGACCGCGATGTACATCGTCGGGACCGCGGGGAAGATCGTCGGCTTCGTCCGGTCGATGAGCTTGAGGATGTGACCGATTTCCCGGGGATTCGGATGAAGGATCGATACCGCGCCCATCACGATCGAGGTGAGCAGGACGAAGGTGAGTCCGTAGATGTGGAACATGGGAATGGCGCCTAGGATTCGCTCGCCGTCGGGCCTCTTCTCAGGCAGCCACGCGGATGCCTGCAGGGCGTTCACGACGAGGTTCCGGTGCGTGAGCATCGCTCCCTTGGACGCTCCCGTCGTCCCGCCGGTGTACTGGAGGACGGCGACGTCCTCTGCGGGTCGCACAGGCGGCTCCCTGTCGGGTTCCGGCTCGTTCTCCAGGAGACTTGCGAACCGATGGAGCCAGGGTTCCTCGGGGATCTCGAGAGGCCATCGACCCTGCTTCTTCAGATCCCGTTTCTTCTTGATCGGATAGAGCTGCCTCAGGGGCGACCGGAGGTATTCCGCAACATCGCCGAGGATGACCCGCTTGACGCCGGCGGCCAGTCGAGCCTCCGCGGTGGCATGCCAAAACAGGTCGAGGGTGATGACTGTCTCGACGCCTGCGTCCTTCCAGAGCGCGACGAGCTCCCTCGGCGTGTACAGGGGATTCGTCTGCACAACGGTCCCGCCCGCCCGGAGAGTCCCGAAGAAGCCGACGACGAAGTGGGGGGTGTTGGGGAGCATCAGAGACACACGATCGCCGGGCCGCACCCCGATCTTCCGCAAACCGGCGGCGAAGCGGTCCGCAGCATCGTCCAACTCCCTGTAGGAGATTTCCTTGCCATAGAAGGAGACGGCGACGCGTCCCGCGTGCTGCCGCGCGGCTTGTCGCAACAGGGACTGGACCGGAAGGTCTGGGTAGTCGATCGATTTTGGCACGCCCTGGGGCCAATGCTTGTGCCAGGGTCGTTCGAGCACGGCCTGCCCTCGCCAGGCCGCGAAAGAGTATCAGGCGAGTTAAACTTAGTGGAGAGGGAGGCTTGGCGTACGCACCTTCGAAACGATTATCCGAGCCGCATGCCCTCGTGGCGCCCGGTGGTCCGATGCCTCCAGAAGCGCGCCTCGAACTCGCCCGAGAAGGGGCCGTCGCGATCCTCACGCTCCAGAACCCGCCCCGCAACCATCTCACCCGGTCGATGGTCACGGATCTCGGTGCGCGCATCGAAGCGCTCGAGGCGGACGACGGCGTCCGCTCGGTCATCCTTTCCGGCGCTGCAGGCGGAGATTTCTGCGCAGGACTCGATCTCTCGGAATGGTCCTCCTTCTCCGCAAAGGAGGCCCAAGAGGAGATTCGGCGGGGACAGGACACGTTCCGGGATCTCGAGCACCTCACGAAACCCACCCTCGCGGCCGTGTCGGGCCTGTGCCGCGGAGCGGGGGCGGAACTGGCGCTTGCCTGCGACATCCGCATTGCGGCGGAGACTGCGACGTTCTCCCATCCTGAAGTCGACGTGGGCTGGATGCCGAGTCACGGCGGGACGGCCCGTCTCGCGCGGATCCTCGGTCGATCGAGGGCCCTGGAACTTCTCCTCACCGGCAAGTCCATGAAGGCTCTCGACGCACTTCGGTTGGGACTCGTGGACCACCTTACCCCGCCTGGGGACGCGCTCCTCCGGGCGAAGGAGCTTGCGGTCATCCTGGCGTCCAAGCCCCGGTCCGCCGTGAGGGCGATCAAGCGCACGCTGATCGAAGGCGAAGAGAAGCCCTACCGCAACCGCTTCATCCTTGAATCCCAGCACGCGGTCCAGCTCTTGTGGACGGAGGAGTACAAGGCTGCGGTCGCTCGGGCACTCCGAAGGCGTCCGTGAGGTCCGACCCACGGCTGCGTCCCTCGGCGCGGGATTCGACGGCTCATGACGACTTGCGCCGCAGGATCGAATCTCGGGAACCCCAGCGCTTGAGTTCAACATCTACGCCCACGTCCGTCGCGACGAAGGACCCGTCGCGTAGCCCGGAGGCCCGGAGCGCCCTCTTTCGCTCCTCCTCGTCCTCGGAGGCGAGCCGAGCCTCGAAGAGGCCGAAGTCGATCGTGACCGCGTCGTCCACCCTGACCTCACCGATAAGTCGAGCCCCGCTCTCGAGGACGGATCCCACGAATTCCGTCCGCCTCGCCCGAACCTTTTTCAGGTAGCCGAAGCACACGACCCGGCCTTCTGCCCACTCGCCCGCCCGGACCTTCATGTAGGACCCACGCGGATCGAGCCCGTGTATGTCCACGTAGGTGCTCGCGTCCTTGGGCTCGTAGCCCCACCCCTTCTTCGGATTGCGGGCGACCCGGATTCGGATGTAGCCCTCCTCCTCGCATTCACAGAGGACGGCCCGGAGAATCCGGCCCTTGACCGGGAAGGAAGCCTCGAACTCGAGGCCGGACCGAATGGGCTTCGGCACGGGTGGAGGAAACCCGCGAGGACCGATAAAGGCGTGGCCACCCGCGTCGCGGGGGTACCGCGTTCAGCGTTTCAGGCTCGGTGATTCCGGCGCGGTCGGCTCCTCCGGGACGACGCCCCATCCCGTGACGTCGCGGGCCCAGGCGGCGGCTCGCTTCGAAGTCGACAGGTAGATCCCCACGAGGGTCACGGCAGCACCCACAAAAATGAGCGGATCCAGGCCCTCGTTTCCCAAGGAGACGCCGAGGAAGACCGCCACGATCGGCGTGATGAGGGCGATGTAGGACATGGACGTTGCCTCGATCCTCTTCAGGAGCCAGAGGAACGTCACGAAGGTCGCCACGGACCCGGCGAGGGCCAGGTACAGGATCGAGCCGATGCCCTCGGGCCACGAGGGTACGGACCACGTTTCCCGCGCTGCCAAAGAGACGACAGTGAGGACGACAGCCCCCGCGCCCATCGCGAAGGCGTTGAAGCTCACGGGGTCGGCCTCGTGACCCCATCGCTTCACGGCGACCGTGGCGATGGAGGCGCACGTGGCGGAGAGAACGATCGCGAACATCGGGAAGAATTTCTCCACGCCCGCGCCGCCGAGTTCGCTGTGGAAGATGATCAGGATCCCGCCGAAGCCGATCGCAACGCCCACGACCCGCTGAACCGTGAGGCGTTCCGAGCGGAGGAGTCCATGGGCCATCAGAACCGTCTGGAGGGGCATCGTCGCGAAAAGGATTGCGGAAAGCCCGCTCTCGACGCCGTTGTTCTCGCCCCAGTAGATGAGCCCGTAGTCGGCCGAGAAGAGGACGAAGCCCACGAAGAGGACCAAGCCCCAGTCCGTCCTGGTCCGCGGGAGGGTGGAGCGCAGCATCGCGGCGATGACGAGCAAGGTGCCCGAGGCGACTACGAAGCGCAAAGCCGCTCCGAGGAATGCCGGCGCGCCCAGGAGCCCGATCTTAATGACGAGCCACGTGGAACCCCAGATCCCGCAGAGCATCGCAAAGGCGGCCCCGTCCAGGAGACGGCTTGACACGGACGACGGCTATGTACTCGTGACGTAAAGCATTGCACTCGCAGACCGCCTTCGCCAGCCCGTCTCACTGCATTTCCGTCCACGTGACCCCTGCCGTATGGCAACACGAGTTCTCGGCGCAGAGCTTTTTATGCTCGCTCCCAATCGCGCGACCAGGGTTCCGAATGGCCGAAGACTCGCTGAAGACGAAGATCCTCGATACGGCGAAGCGAGAGAAAGTGCGGTTCGTCCAGATTCAATTCATGGATTTGCTAGGCTTCGTGAAGACCGTCACGATTCCGACCACGAAACTGGAACGTGCCATGGACGAGGGCGTCGTGTTCGACGGATCGTCCGTTGTCGGCTACGCCACGATCGAGGAAAGCGACATGCGCGCGCACCCGGTCCCAGAGACGTTCCGTGTCTTCCCCTGGACGTCCGGGGACTTGAAGACGGCAGGGATCGTGTGTAACGTGTACGACGCGAAGGGAGAGCGGTTCACGGGGGATCCGAGGTATGTCCTCGAGCGTGTGATGAAGCACGCCCGGGAGATGGGCTACGTCCCCCACACGGGACCCGAATACGAGTTTTTCCTGTTCAAGATGGACAGCGGCGGATATCCAACGCCCGTCCCGAGCGACCGGGGGCGATACTTCGAGCAGTTGCCCATGGACGCGGGGGAGGCGGTCCGGAAGAAGGTGTCCCTCTATGCGAACCAGATGGGCTTCGAAGCCGAAGCGAGCCACCACGAGGTCGCGCCGGGGCAGCACGAGATCGATTTGCGCTACGCAGACGCGATGACGTCGGCGGACCGGGTGCTGACCCTCAAACATGCGATTCGCACGGTCGCCTTGGAGCACGGGCTTCACGCGACCTTCATGCCAAAACCTGTGTTCGGTGTGAACGGATCCGGGATGCATGTCCACCAGAGTCTGATCACCCCCGACGGGGTCAACGCGTTCCATGAGCCGACGGCCCGGTGGGAGATGTCCGAGGTCATGATGCGCTATCTAGCGGGCATCCTGACCCACGCGCGACAGACCTGCGCGGTCCTCGCCTCCTGGGTCAACTCCTATAAGCGGCTCGTTCCCGGGTTCGAGGCGCCCGTTTATATCTCGTGGGCGAACCGGAATCGGTCCGCCCTCGTCCGAATCCCGAACGGGCGGGGCATCTCCACGCGGATGGAAGTCCGCAATCCCGATCCCGCGGGGAACCCGTACCTCCAGTATGCCGCCATGTTCGCCGCTGGGCTCGCGGGAATCGAGCAGAAGCTCAAGCCCCCAGAGCCGATTGAGACAGACATCTACGCCCTCGCGGCCTCGGAACGCCGAAAGCTCGGGATCGACTCCCTCCCGGGAAGCCTCGAAGAGGCCCTCGCGGAGCTCGAGAGGTCCCAGCTCATGCGGGAGACCCTGGGCGCCCACGTCTTCACCCACTTCCTGTACCTGAAGCGGGAAGAGTGGGACAACTACCGGGTCCGCGTGACGGACTACGAACTTCGAGAGTTCCTCCCCGTTCTCTGAACTACGGGGCCTCGGGACCGGATGTCGCGCGGATCGCGGACCTACCAGACCTCCCAGTGGATGATCTCCGTGGAACGGAGCCGCGGAGGTGGTTCTGGGCTCTCCGCGGGGAGGCCCAACGGGACGAGCGCGAGAGGCCGCACATGGGCCGGGAGGCCAAGCAGGCGGCTCACTGGGTCTTCGTCGAAAGCACCTACCCAGGTTCCCGCGATTCCGGCTTCGTGGGCCAGAAGGAGGAGGGTCTGAATCGCTGCGGCGGCATCTTGGATCATGTACAGGTCGCGCCCCCGCGCTCCGTACCGACGGATCCTCCGTGCATTTCCGCAGACGACCACGACGGCGGGAGCTTGGGCGACGAATTCCTGATCGAGGGCCGCCCGGGCGAGGGCCCTCCGCGTGTTCGCGTCCCGCACCACGACGAAATCCCTCGCCTGCAGGTTTCCCGCGGAGGGAGCCCAGTTCGCGAGCTCCAGGAGTCCCCGCAACTGCTCCTCGGACAATGGGTCGTCCTGAAACGCGCGGACGCTTCGGCGGGCACGGACGGCGGCTTGCATCTCCATGGATCGGGAAGTCGCGGGTGAGCCCTTGAACGTGGCGGACGACGGGGAGGGTTCACGATCCGTACGTCCGCTTTGAGGCCATGTTTATGAGGCGTCCGCGCTTAGGGTCCCCGAACCGGAGCTGCTCATGTCCGGCATGACGATGGCCGAGAAAATCCTCGCCCAAGCCAGCGGGAACGAGACGGTCCATGCGGGCCAGATTGTGGACGGCCAGGTGGACCTCCTGTACATGCATGAGATGCTCGCCTTGGCGATCAAGCCCTTCGAGGAGATCGGCGTGAAGAGGGTCTGGGACCCGTCGAAATGCGTGGTGACGATCGACCACTGGGTGCCGCCGCCGAACGAACATTTCGCTCAGATGCATCAGGCAATCCGGGAGTTCTGTTGGGCCCAGGGGATCCAGCGGTTCCACGACCTCGGGGACCATGGGATTATCCACCAGCTCGTCGTCGAGCGCGGCTACGTGCGGCCCGGGCAGCTCGTGATTGGCTCGGACTCGCACACGAACACGGCGGGTGCGATGGGCGCCTTCGCCGCGGGGATTGGGGTCACGGAGACGGCCGCAGTCATGGCGACGGGGAAGCTGTGGCTCAAGGTGCCGGAGACCCTGGACGTCCGCGTGGAAGGCAGGCTTCAGAAAAGGACGGGCGCGAAGGACGTCATCCTCAAGGTCATCCAGACTACGGGCGACGACGGCGCGGCGTACAAGGCCGTGGAGTTCCATGGCGGCGCGATTCGAGCTTTTCCGATGAACGAGCGCTTCGTCCTCTCGAACATGACGACGGAAATGGGCGCGAAGGCGGGCATGCTTCCCGCGGACGGGGTCACGCGGGAGTACCTCGAGGCCCTCGGCGCGCCGTTCCGTCCCCTGGACGCGGATCCCGGGGTCGCCTATGCGAAGACGTTCGACATCGATGCAGAGGGCATGGGACCCCAGGTCGCGTGCCCGAACAATCCCGCGAATGTGAAACCCATCGAGGATGTGACCGGCACGAAGGTCGACATGGCCTTCGTGGGTTCCTGCACAAACGCAAGGATCCAGGACCTGAGGGCCACGGCAGAGATCTTGAAGGGCGAGCAGGTCGCGCCCCGGGTGCGCATGATTGTCACCCCGGCGTCCCAGGCGATCCATCGGCAGGCCGTCAAGGAAGGCCTCGCCCAGATCTTCCTCGAGGCGGGCGCGACCTTCACGTCCTCCACGTGCGGTCCCTGCTTCGGCGGCCATATGGGGGTCCTCGCGCCCCGAGAAGTCTGCATCTCCTCCACGAATCGGAACTATCCCGGGCGGATGGGGAGCCCGGAGTCCCAGGTGTACCTCGGATCCCCGTATACCGTGGCCGCATCTGCGCTCTATGGTGAAATCACGGATCCTCGGAAGGTGTGAAGATGCAGACGAAGTTCGAGGGCCGTGTCTGGCTCTTTGGAAATGACATCTCCACGGACCACATCATCGCGGGCAAGCACCTGGGATCCATGGACCCCAAGGCGCTCGCGGAGCATGCCATGGAGGCCGTCGACCCCGGTTTCTCCAAGAAAGTGCGGCGAGGAGACATCCTGGTGGCCGCGGACAACTTCGGATGCGGATCGAGCCGCGAGCAGGCAGCGGTGGCCCTCAAAGGACTCGGACTTTCGTGCGTGATCGCGAATTCCGTCGCGCGGATTTTCTATCGCAACGCAATCAATATTGGGCTTCCCGCGATCGAATGCCCCCGCCTTCATGAGAAGGTGAGGGAGGGAGAACGGATCTCAGTCGATCTCGAGGCGGGTCGGATCCGGCTCGCCTCGGGGGAGGCCGTCCCCTTCCCACCAATCCCTCCGAACCTCCTCGAGATTCTGGAAGCCGGGGGGCTCGTGCCGAAGCTCCGGGCGGAGCTCGCCCCGCGTGGCTAGTCTCCCCCGCGTGCGCGACGGGAACCCTTATCAGGGGTTGCGGGCTACCGCGCGGCGATGGCGTACCAACTCGTCCTGCTGCCGGGTGACGGCACGGGACCCGAGGTCATGCGGGAAGCGGTGAAGGTCCTCGACGCGGTCCAGGCGGGGTTCGGCCTCTCCTTCGACAAGGTGCCCCATCCCATCGGTGGTCAGTACTACCTGGAGACCGGCGCGGAGTGGCCCGACGGATGTTTCGAGTCCTGCAAGGCCGCGGACGCGGTCCTCCTCGGTGCCGTGGGCCTCCCCGAGGCCGTCTTGCCCAATGGCGAGCTCGCGGGGATCGGGGTCCTCTTCGGCCTCCGGTTCGGTCTCGACCTGTATGCGAACGTCCGACCCACAAAGCTCTACCCGAATGTGACCCACAAGGTCCACGATGGGTTCAAGCTGGTCTGGGAACCTGGACGGGTCGACTTTGTGATCGTGCGGGAGAACACGGAGGGGCTCTACACGCCGACTCGCGGCTTCCTGTCCCGGGGCGGGGTCGAGGAGCTTGCGGTCGACAGTCGGGTGATTACTCGCCGGGGCGTGGAGCGCATCGTCCGCTTCGCCTTCGAACTCGCCAAGACGCGAGGGGGCGCCCCGGTCGACGGAAGACGCCGGGTGACGTGCGTCGACAAGTCCAACGTCACGTCCGGCTGCAAGCTCTTCCGCCGGGTCTATGACGAGGTGGCCGCGAATTATCCGGGCATCGCCCGGGACTATGCATACATCGACGCATTTTGCCAGTGGATCGTTCGCTCGCCCGAGTCCTACGACGTCGCCGTGACGTCGAATATGTTCGGGGACATCACGACCGATCTCGCCGCGGTCCTCCAGGGGGGCATGGGAATGGCCGCGGGAGGGAACATTGGAGACGACCACGGCATGTTCGAACCCATTCATGGAAGCGCGCCAAAGCACGCGGGCAAAGACGTCGTGAATCCCATCGCGATGATTCTCGCGACCCAGATGATGCTCGATTGGCTCGGCCGGAGGCGGGGGGACAAGGTGCTCCGCGAAGCGGCCGTGGCCGTGGAAGCGGCCGTGGAATCCGTCCTCAAGGAGGGGAAGTTCCTGACCTTCGATCTTGGCGGCGTTGCGAAATGCAGCGACACGGGGAGCGCGATCGCGGAGGCGATCTTGAGGATCGCCGGGAAGCGCCCGTGAGGCGCACGCCGTCACAGCGGAAAGTCGTCGCTCACCTCGGGGCGACGCCGCTCGCCGCTCGCGAGGAACGTCTCCATCTGCTCCCGAAGCTGGGGGGTCAGTTCCTCGAATACGTCCGTGAAAAGGGTCTCCAGGGATGGGGGCGGAGCCTTCTCGACCCGGCGAATCGTTTCCGATAGGAGGTCATCGATTTCCTGGCGAAGGGCGTCGTCCCAGTCCTTCGTCCAAATCCCCTTCACGTCGAGGTAGCGCCGCATGCGTTCGATGGGATCCCGGAGCTGCCAGTACTCCACCTCCTCCTTCGGGCGATACCGTGTCGGATCGTCGCTCGACGAATGAGGTCCCATCCGATAGGTGACTGCCTCGATCATCGTCGGTCCGCCGCCCGCCCGAGCCCGATCCGTTGCGGCCTTCGTCGCCGCGTATACCGCGAGGAGATCGTTTCCATCGACCCGCAACCCCTCGAAGCCGTAGGCGTCGGCCTTCGATGCGAGGGTCGGAGATGCGGTCTGGCGGGACACCGGGACGGAAATGGCCCAGTGATTATTCTTGCAGAACATGACGGTCGGGGTCTTGAAGACCCCTGCGAAGTTCATCCCGGCGTGGAAGTCGCCTTGGCTCGTGGCCCCATCTCCGAAGTAGATGAGGACCACGATGGGATCGCCTCGAATCTTCGCGGCCCAGGCGGCCCCCACTCCCATCGGGATCTGCGTGCCGACGGGGCTCGAAGCGGTCACGAAGTTGATGGACTTCATGCCGTAGTGGTTCGGCATCTGCCGCCCCTTCATGGGGTCCAGGGAGTTGCCGAAGGTCTGCGCGACGAGCAGTTCGAAGGGAAAGCCGTGCCAGAGGGCACTCCCCGGTTCCCGATAGGCGGGGAAGATCCAGTCGTCTTTCTCCAACGCCATCGCGCTGCCAACCTGACTCGCCTCCTCCCCGATGCTCGGCACGTAGAAGCCGATGCGGCCTTGGCGCTGGAGGGTGAGCATCCGGGTGTCCAGGGTTCGAACGAGGATGAGGTGCCGGTACGCCTCCTTCAGCACATCCACCGGCAGCTTCGGCTCGTTCCTCGAGTCGAAGGTGCCGTCCACATCGATGATCCGGAAGGGTTCTACGTCGACCATCGCGTCATCCTCCGGGAGCCAGCCGGCGCTCGCGAAGAACCTTTTCCAGGAAGTACTCCCCGGCCCGGTATGAGGACCGTACGAGGGGTCCGGCCGCGACATAGAGGAAGCCGAGGGCTTCGCCCGCCTCACGGTACGCGTCGAACCGTTCGGGTGGCACGAACTCCCGCACGGCGAGGTGCCAATCGCTCGGCCGCAAGTATTGTCCCAAGGTGAGCAGGTCCACACCATTCCCGCGCAGGTCCCGCATCGTTTCGAGGACTTCCTCCTCCGTCTCGCCCAGCCCGAGCATGATAGAGGATTTCGTGAATAGGCCTTCGCGCATGCCCTTCGCCCCTCGCAGGACGGCGAGACTCTGCTCGTAGGAGGCCCGTCGATCCCGGGCCGGATGCTGGAGACGACGCACGGTCTCGATGTTGTGATCCAACACGTCGGGGTCGGCCTCCACGACCGTCCGGACGGCGTCGAGATCTCCCTGGAAATCCGGGATGAGCGCCTCCACGAGGGTGCGGGCCGAGCGTGCCTTGATCGCTCGAATCGTGCGTGCGAAGTGAACGGCGCCGCCGTCGGGCAGGTCGTCGCGATCCACCGAGGTCAGCACGGCGTACGTGAGGCAAAGCTCCGCGACGGCCGCTCCGACCTTCTCCGGCTCGTCCGGGTCCAGGATTCCCCGTGGATTCCCCGACCGAACGGCGCAGAAGCGGCAGCCGCGTGTGCAGACATCTCCCATGAGCATGATGGTCGCCGTCCCGCCACCCCAGCACTCCCATACGTTCGGGCAGTGAGCCTCCTCGCAGACCGTGTGGAGGTCGAGCAGCCGTAGGAGCGACTTGAGCTTCCCGTAGGTTTCGCCGGCGGGCGGCCGAACACGAAGCCAATCGGGCTTCCGTGCCGTGAGCATGGGCATGTACACAAGGCCGCGGGCGTTTATCTAGCTAACCCACTCGATGTCGAACCGTGCGAATCAATAACGGCACAACACGAAACCGGAGCGCATCGCGGAGTCGAGCGAGCAGGGGAAAAAATCGATTCCACCGAGCCGGGCTTCCGCCCGCCTACGACCGTCGACCTGGCGGTTCGGGAGGAACCCTGGGAATGGGCCCTCCGAGTTCGGGATGGGACGGATTCGCCGGAGGCGTGACAGGAGGCCGCATTCGCCGCAGGAGGAAGATGCCCGCGGCACCCACCGCCATTCCGATGGGCAGCACAATGAGGAGGCTGAGAACCGACGGCGGAAGGAGGGGCGAGGTCACGCGGACGCGAAGCTCGTACGCTACGTCTCCGGTGTGAACTGACGCGATCACGATCGTAAAGGTCCTGCCGTCACCCGATTCCACGGGAAACGTCCGGGAGAAAGTTAACGCGCACGTCACCTCGGAGTACGTCACGTAGTATACGGAATCCCCCCTCAGTCCATGTCCCTTCACAAAGAAAAGGGACGCGCAGGCGTCGGGAGTGATGACTTTCAGCGAATACGTCACGCGATCGCCCAGGGACGCGGTAAGCAGGTAGGCATTGTAGGGGGTGTCCCGTGCCTTCGTGTGGCTCACGACGTACGAGGTCCCGCTCACGATGTAGCCTGTCGCCGCCACGGTGGGCGCAAGGGCTCCGAGGAGGAGAAGGGCGAAGGCGATGCCTGCAACCGACCGGGTCCCTTGGGTCGTCCCTCTCCCCCCAAACTCCGATGAAAGATATCCCTTCCGTGCCAATATAAGGGCGCCGTCCGTGAGACTTCGCGGACTCACCCGAACCGGAATTCCACGCCGTAGGATCCGCGCGGGTAGCTCCAGCGGATGGCGCCCTTGCCGATGTGCTGGCACACCACGGCGCACGCCCCGAGTTCGATGCAGCCTTCCGTGTTGTACAGGAGTTCGTCCTTGTCCCAGCGGTAGACTCGAGAGGGGCAGACATAGAGACAGGGCTTCGTGTCGCAGCGACGGCAGATATCCGTGTCGACGGTGATGAAGGGCTCCTCGTCGAACTCGAACCGGTCGAGGCTCACACGGTCGTCGACAGTCAGTCGCTCGGACACATCCGGCTTCGCTGGATTGCGCATGGTGCAGGTTTCCCTATTCCGGCTTGTGTAATAAACCGTTCGTAAGGTCTGCCGAGGCCTCGTCCGCAGATTATCAGGGGATAGATTCACGCAGAAACTTTCTATACCGTTTGCTCGGGATGGCCGACTGTGGGCCGTCCTCCGCGCCAAGCCCAAGAATCAAGGGTCGCGCTCGCTTGTGGACCCAACGAAGACGACGCGCCTCCGCCGGAGGACCTCTCTACTCTGGATGTGGATGGCGCCCGGGAATTCCTTGTCCGCGCGATGCTCCCCGATCCGGCGGCGGGCACTCTCCATATGTTCGATGCTCGCTACGTCCTCCTTCGCTCCGAGATTCTCGTGAACATCCAGAAGCAGCTCGAGCAAACCCTCGGCGCCTCCGCGAAAGGGATCCTGTACCTCGCGGGTGAACGGAGCGCGGAAATGCGGCTGCACATCATTCGGGCGCTCGTGAAGGACATCGACCTCGGCCGAAACTTCGAGTGGACCGCCAGGCGGATGGCGGACCTCGTTGCGTTAATTGGCTGGGGCCGCTACAACGTCGTCGTGAATGAGTTCCGGAATGGCAGGGGCTCGGTGACCTTGGAGAACAGTCCCATCGCGGACGCCTACGGGCCCTCCCCGAAACCCGTGTGTCACCTACACGCCGGTTGGCTCGCGGGCATCTGCCGCCGTCTCTGGGGGCGGGAGTTCCTCTGCGAAGAGACGTCCTGCAAGGCCCAGGGACGGAATCAGTGCACGTTCGAGTTTCAGCCGATGCGAGAGAGGTCCCGCTGACACAAAGGCTTTTATCCGCCTCGCTTTACCGCTCGGGGAAAGGATGGTGGAGCGTTTTGACGCCATCGTCGTCGGGGCCGGACCCGCGGGCTCCGCGACGGCCCTGACGCTCGCTCGAAATGGCTTCTCAACCCTACTCGTGGAGCGGGGGCGCTCGCCGGGCTCGAAGAACGTGTTCGGAGGCCGGATCTACACCTGGCCCTTGGACGAGCTCGTCCCTGACTGGGCAAAAGACTGCCCCTACGAACGCATCGTCTCGAAGGAAGGCATCGTGTTCCTGACCGAGACTGCGTCCCTCGGCATCACCTTCGAATCTCCTCGGAGGGCCGGGGGACGCGGCGTCAGCTTCACGGCCCTCCGGTCCAAGTTCGACGCCTGGCTCGCCAAGAAGGCGGAGGAGGCCGGCGCGATGCTCGTGACGGGGATCCGAATCGACGACCTTTGGCGGGAAGGAGGCCGGGTTCGCGGCGTCGTCGCAGGCGCGTCCGACCGCGTGGCGTCGGACCTCGTCATCCTCGCGGAGGGAGGGACGTCCGTCCTCACTCGCCGTGCGGGCCTTCGGCCGGACCTGGAGCCCAGGGAAGTGAGCGTTGGAGTCAAGGAGACGATCGAGCTTCCTCCTGAGACGATCCACGAGCGGTTCGGACTCGACGGGGGGGAAGGGGCGGCCTTCGTGTACGCGGGCTATGCCTCCCTAGGCCTCCGGGGAGGAGGCTTTCTCTATACGAACAAAGGGTCCGTATCCCTCGGCCTCGTCGTGTCCTCGGAGGACCTCGGACTCAGGAAGGTGCAGATCGAAGATCTTCAGACGAAGTTCCGCACCCACCCGGCGATTCAGCGCCAGCTCAAAGGGGGCAAGGTCGTGGAGTACAGCGCCCACATTGTCCCCGAACTGGGCGCGAACATGGTGCCTCGTCTCTTCGGCGAAGGCGTCCTTGTCGTCGGGGACGCGGCCGGGTTCCTCATCAACAACGGGTACACGTTCCGCGGCGTGGACCTCGCGGTCGCCTCCGGAATTGCGGCCGCGGAGGCTGCCACCGCCGCCCGCGAGGCCGGTGGAATGTCCGCATCGAACCTGTCGGCCTACGAAGGATTCCTGCGGAAGCGGAACGTCCTCACGGACCTGGAGCGGTTCGCGAAAACCCCCCTGTATCTCAAGAAGGAACGCCTTTTCGATGTCTATCCGCGACTCCTCATTGAGGTTGCGGAACGCCTGTACCAGGTGAACGGAACGGGACAGGAACGCCTTCTCGAGGCCGTTCTTGAGGAGGCAAAGCAGGAGCGGGTGCCCAAGGTACGGTTGCTCCTCGATCTCCTGGAGGGGGCTCGATCGATGTGACGGAGTCCGGTGGCCGCGAGGACCCGAAGGAGGGCCTTCGCATCATCGTGTGCATCAAGCAAGTGCCCAAGGCCCAGGAACTCCAGGTCGATCCGAAGACGCAGACCCTGAAGCGGGTCGGCGTGCCGAGCGAAATCAATCCGCCCGATGGGAACGCTCTCGAGATTGCGCTCCAGATCAAGGACCGCGTCCCCGCGGAGATCGTCGTCCTTTCGATGGGACCGACCTCCTTCGACGAATCCCTCGAGCGGGCCGTCGCCATGGGCGCGGACCGCGGGATCTTGCTCACGGACCGGATCCTCGGGGGATCCGACACCGTGCCGACGGCGTACGCCCTCAGCGAGACGATCGCGAAGGTCGGTGGCTTCGATCTCATCCTCTGCGGGGAGGAAACCACGGACGCGTCCACGGGCCATGTAGGCCCGGGGATTGCCGGGCACCTCGACATCCCCCAGGTTACCTATGTGTCCCGCGTGCAGATCCTCGACGGCCGCGTGCGCGTCCAGCGCACGGCGGAGGATGGAACGGAGTGGTGGGAGGCGGCCATGCCGTGCCTCGTGACCGTGAACTTTGGCTGCAATCGGCCGCGAGAACCATCCCTTTCCGGAAAGATTCGCGTCAAGCGCGGGGGAGTCATCAGCCACTGGTCCTGCGCCGACGTCGGAATCGATCCGAAGAAGGTCGGCCTCCTGAATTCCCCCACGATCGTCGCGAAGGTCGAGACCGTTAAGCTCCCCGCCCGTGCCCGGCGGATTTTCCGGGGGGATTCGAGGGACGCAGTTCGCGAGCTCTTGAAGGCCCTCGTCGAGGATGGGTTGGTTTCAACATGACGACCCAGGGGCACGTCCTCGAGGACAAATCCCACTTCCGGGGCGTGTGGGTCTTCCTGGAGCAGCGGCGGGGTAGTCTGCGGGACGTGTCGATCCAGCTGATTGGGGAGGGCACCGCTTCACCGCATTCGGCCTCGTCAACCTGGCCCCCGAGCGCTCGCTCTGCGCCATCGACCTGTTCCGTGCCGACGGATCGCAGATCGGCGCAAGGCGCCCCTTACGGGGGTCCTCATGGGGCGTCACGTGGACGATCTTGCGCGGCATGGGATTGGCTTTGGCTTGGATCGGGTCCTCCTCGTTGACCATCCCCTCCTCGAGATCTACCGATCTCGACCCTATGTCGCGACCATGGCCCAGCTCATTCGCCGCCACAAGCCCGAGATCGTACTGTTCGGCGCGTCCAAGAACGGACGGGATCTCGGGGGACGTCTGCACGCGGTCCTCGAGACGGGTCTCGCCGCGGACTGCGTGAAGTTCGACCTCGACAAGGACGAGAACCTTGACATGATTCGCCCGAGCTTCGGCGGAAGGTCCCACGCCCACATCGTGTGCAAGAAGCACCGTCCTCAGATGGCCTCCGTGCGCCGGAACGTCTTCGTGACCCCGCCCCACGATCCCGCGCGGAAGGGAGAGATCGTCCGCGAGGCTGTCGACCTAAGCGAGGACGATATCGACACGAAACTCATCGAGTTCCAGGAGTTCATCAGCGAGGGGGAACTCAAGCCTGAGAATGCGCAGGTCGTCGTGAGCGGTGGATACGGACTGGGGGACGCGAAAAACTTCTCCATGCTCCAAGAGCTTGCAGACCTCCTCGAGGGCGCCGTGGCGGCCTCCCGCAAGGCCGTGGACAGCGGGTGGGTTCCAAAGACCCTCCAAGTCGGGCAGACGGGCATGACCGTGCGGCCGAAGGTCTACATCGCGATTGGCATCAGCGGGGCCGTGCAGCACTTGGCGGGGATGCAGGAGTCCGAGAAGATCGTCGTGATCAACGTTGACCCGAAAGCTCCCCTCTTCGAGATCGCGGATTACGGCGTCGTGGGAGATCTGTTCGAGGTCGTGCCGGAACTCCTCCGGCAGCTCAGGGCGCTCAAGTCGGGCGAGGGGACCCTGACGGAGTCCGTGGCAGCAGCTCGGTGACGTTGACCCGGCGGAGGGTGACGCCGAAGACTCCTTGGAAGTGGACGAGGATGGAGGCCTTCACGTCCTCGAGATCCGTCGACCGACCGAGCACGGCATGCATGGAGGTCATGATGTGGCCTTCGTGGCCGCAGGGCCGGATCTTCTGGAAGGAACTCAGATCCGTGTTCACGTTGTGCGCGAAGCCATGGTAGGTCACGCTCCCGCGGATTGCGAGACCGATCGACGCGATCTTCCGGCCCGCGACCCACACGCCGCGCTCGGGTCCTTCCCGCGTTCCCTCGATGCCGAAGTCCGCGCACGTCCGCATGAGCACCTCCTCGAGGTCCGTCACGAGTCGCTTCACATCGAGTCGACTCGGAAGCTTCAGGATCGGATAGCCGACAATCTGGCCCGGACCGTGGTACGTGGCCTCTCCGCCGCGTTCGACCTCGAATACGTCGAGGCTCGGATCCAGGATGTCTTCCCGCGTCCCCCGGCGACCGAGGGTGGCCACAGGATCGTGCTCCACGAGGATGAGCCCATCCGGGATCTTGTCCTTTGCACGTCGGCCGACGAGGGCCTTCTGGAGGGACCACACCTCGCCGTAGGGTTTCCGACCGAGGTCGAGGAGCCAGGCATCCCGCACGATGACGATCGGTCGGTCTTCATCCTCCGTCACAGTGAGCATCCGAGTCCCCTTACCGATTCAGGACGTGGATCGCCTGTCCGAGGGCGGCCTCCGCACTCTCCATGATCCCCTCGGGCAGCGTCGGGTGGGGATGCACGGTGAGCGCGATATCCATCACGGTCGCGCCCATCTCGATCGCGAGAGCGAGTTCGCTGATCAGGTCGCTCGCACTAGGCCCGACGATTTGCGCGCCGAGGAGGACCTTCGACTTCGAGTCCGCGACGAGCTTGACGAAACCATCCGCCTCGCCCGTCGTGAGGGCACGCCCGATCGCCGCAAAGGGAACCTTGCCCACTGAGATGGTGTGATTCGCGGCCATGGCCGCGTCCGCCTGGAGACCAACCGTCGCAACCTCCGGTTCCGCGAACACCGCCGAGGGCATCGCGCGGAAGTCGACTTCGATGGTGCGGCCCGCGATGACTTCGGCCGCGATGAGTCCTTCCTTCGTGGCCTTGTGCGCGAGATAGGGTGGGCCCGCCACGTCCCCCACGGCGAAAATATGGGCGTTTGCGGTTCGGAGCTGCTTGTCCACGAGGATGTGTCCTTTCATGTCCGCCTTGACTCCTGCGCGATCCAATCCGAGCCGTTCCGTGTTCCCCTCGCGGCCGACCGCCACGAGGATTTTGTCCGCGGCTATCGCGCGGGGACCCTCCGGTGTCTCCACAAGCGCAGAGATCCGCCCTCCCTCCTCGTGCCATCCCTTCGCCTGGGACTTCACGTGGACCTGGACGCCCAGTTTCTTCAGGGATCGGCTGACGACGCGCACAATCTCGGGATCCGTCCCCGGCAGGATCTGCTCGAGCAGCTCGACGATGACGACCCGACTCCCCAGCTTCGCGTAGAGCGTCCCGATTTCCAGCCCCGAGACCCCGCCGCCGATCACGAGAAGATCTTTCGGGACGGCCGGCAGCTCAAGGGCCTCCTTCGTGCTGATGATCCGCGTTCCGTCGAACCGGAACCCGGCCAGGTCCGTGGGCTTGCTGCCCGAGGCAATGATCGCATCTCCGAAGGTGACGTCCTCCGGCCCGCCCTCCTTTCGATGAATCTGAATCGTGCTGGGTCCCGAGAACGACGCGTCCCCGAAGACCACCTCGACGCCGTTACCCTTGCACAGCTTCCCGACTCCGCCCGTGAGGCGGTCAACCACGGACTGCTTCCATGTCTGGAGGCGGCCCATGTCCACCTTCACGGGACCCGTGTCGACTCCCCACTCGGCGGCACGGCGGATTGTGCGGGCGAGGTTCGCAGTATGGATGAGGGCCTTGCTGGGAATGCATCCGTAGTTCAGGCACTCGCCGCCGAGTCGGTCCCGTTCCACGAGGAGGACCCCCTTCCCCCGCTGGGTGGCTCGGATCGCAGCGGGATAGCCCCCGGGACCCCCGCCAATCACGACGACGTCAGCTCGGCGCGCCACGGGCGGACGAAGGGACGCCCTTCCCTTATGTCTTTGCGTCTCCTTCTTCGAGGGCGAATTCACTCCATCCCGACGAAGAGCATGGCGGGATGCTCGAGGTAGTTCCGGACGGATTGCACGAAGGCGGCGCCGACGTGGCCGTCGATCACGCGGTGGTCGAAGGAGCAGGAGAGATACATCATGTCCCGGATCACGACCTGGTCGTTTCGCACCACGGGGCGCCTCTCGATCTTGTGGATTCCGATGATCGCCACTTCCGGCCAGTTGATGACGGGCGTGGCGAGGATTCCGCCCTCCTTCCCCAGGGAGGTGATCGTGAAGGTCGAGCCCTGGACATCGCGAAGGGCCAGCTTCTTGTCCCGGGCCGCTTGGGCGAGGCGATCCACTTCCTTCGCGAGGGCCCAGAGGTCCCTTCCGTCTGCGTCGTGGACCACGGTGACCGTCAGGCCCTCGTCCGTGGCTGTGGCGAGGCCCACGTTGTAGTAGCGCTTGATGACGAGCTCGCCCCTCGCGTCATCCACGGACGCGTTCAGGGTCGGGAATTCCTTCAGGGCGGCAAGGATCGCCTTGATGAAGAAGGGGATGTACGTGAGCTTCGTCCCCCGCCGCTCCCCGACCTCCTTCAAGCGCTCCCGAAGGTGGACGAGCTGCGTCATGTCGATCTCCTCGACATACGTGAACGCCGCGGTAGTCGCGTTCGCTTTCGCCATCTTCTCGAGGATGCGCTTGCGCAGGCCATGAATCGGAATTCGCTCCTCTGCTTCCGGCGCGACCACGGAAACCGCGGGGGTCGGCGCCCTCGCTGGAGTCGCCTCGACGGGGGCCGTCTTCGCCTGGCGGACGTCGTCCTCGAGGACGCGTCCTCCCGGGCCCGAGCCTCTCAGGCTCCCAAGGTCCACCCCGAGTTCCTTCGCGAGGCGTCGGACCGCGGGGGCTGCGAGCACCCGGCCGGTCGGGGCCGGAGGGGCCGGTTCGGCCGCCGGGCGGTGCGCCTGCTTTGGCGGCTCCCTGGGGGCCCCCGGAGCGGGTTTGCGCGGGGCCCTCTCGCCTTCCTCCCCGAAGACGATGAGGACGGAGCCGACCTTGACAACGTCGCCTTCCTTCGCTCGGAGTTCGAGGACCTTGCCCGTCACGGGAGAGGGAATCTGTACGGTCACCTTGTCCGTCATGACCTCGACCATCGGGTCGTTCTCCTTGATCGGGTCGCCCGGCTTCACGAACCACTTGACGACCTCGCCTTCGTGAACGCCCTCCCCGATGTCGGGCAGCTTGAACTCCCGAGTCAACCCCTTCGCCTCACGGGTCGAAGGCCGCTCAGAACGGCGTCCTGTAATAATCCTTTCCCCCGCCGGGTCACCCCCGGTGCGGGGGTGCGGGGCAACGGTTTTATGGCCTCAGGGTCATGCCTGGACGGGGAGGAGTCGGGTCGTGGAGGAGTGGCACAGACCGGTGGGCGTGCTTTGTGCCCGATGCCTCGGCGAGCACGGCGTTCGGGGACTCGATCGCCTTGGGCCTGGCGGCTTTGGCGGCCTCCGTTGCCCGATCGCCACGTCCGGCGTCGGCTAGATCCCGACCGACTCCTCCTTTCCTTTCTCGTGACGATGTCGCGACCCGCCTCCGGTTGGGAGCGAAAGGCCTCGGGGTTCACCCTCGTAGACGTCCTCAAGGCGCATGCGTCGTTCGGCCGTGAGCGGGTCGCCTAGAAGGCCATGACCTTGTTGATCCCTGCGAGAACTCGCTCCGGGCCGGGCATGTAGACGTCCTCGAGGGTGTAGGGGAAGGGCGTGTCGAACCCCGTGACGCGGACGATGGGCCCGTGGAGGTACTCGATCGCCCGCTCCGCGATGAGGGCGCTCACCTCCGCACCATAGCCGGCCGTCCTCGGGGCCTCGTACACGATCACCGCGCGCCCCGTCTTCTTCACGGATGCGAGCACCGCCTCTAGGTCCAGGGGCACGAGGGTCCTCAGGTCCACGACCTCCGCCTCGATCCCCTTCTGGGCTGCCAGATCCGCGGCTTCGAGACACACGCTCAGCATGTAGCCGTAGGCGAACAGGGAGACGTCCTTGCCCTCGCGGCGCACGCGGGCGCTCCCCAAGGGCACGAGATGCTCTCCTTCGGGCACCTCCTCGCGGAACGCCCGATACAGCTTCTTCGGCTCCAGGAAGAGGACGGGGTCCGGGTCCCGGATCGAGGTCGTCAGGAGCCCCTTCGCATCCGAGGGCGTCGAAGGGACGACGACCTTGAGCCCGGGGGTGTGGCAGAAGTAAGCTTCGCTCGACTGGGAGTGGTAGTGGCCGCCCCGGAT
>CAYGBO010000009.1:27150-33377 GCA_964348145.1 uncultured Methanomassiliicoccales archaeon | reverse complement strand
GACGATCTGGTCGAAGGCGGGGTAGATGAAGTCCATGAACTGGATCTCGGGGACGGGCCGCAGCCCGTAGAGGGCCATGCCGATCGCCGTGCCGATGATCCCCGACTCCGCGAGGGGCGTGTCGAACACCCGATCGGGAAACTCATCGAGGAGCCCTTCCGTACACCGGAAGACGCCTCCGTTTCGGCCGACGTCCTCGCCGAGCACGACGACCCGATCATCGCGGCGCATCTCCTCACGTAAGGCGCTGTTCACCGCCTGGACCATCGTCATCTGGGGCATCCCGCTCACGACTCCGTCCTGTACCATGACGCGTAGGGATCTTCCGCAGAGGGATGGCCCGGAAGGCGACCCAGGAGGTCCGGGCTGTCCTTGAAGGGCCTCAAGTCGGGGTCCTCGTCGAGCCGCTCCAGGTACTCCGTCTGCAGCTCCACGGCCCGGACGAGGTGCTCCAGGGTTTTAGTTCTATCGCCCATGCGGGCCGCGATGCGCGCGAGGTTGTAGTGGACGCTCGCACGATCGGGCTCGAGTTCGAGGGCGCGCGTGTAGGCGGCGAGGGCCCCGACGAGGTCCCCTGCGTGGAGCAGATCGTACCCGAGGCTGTTCCAGCCTTGCGGGTTCGAGGGGAATGCGTCGCACACCATTCGGTCGACGCGGGCCGCCTCCTCATGGCGTCCCTCGGAACCGAGGCACGCGGCGGCGAGGGCCGCCGCGTCGGCATCCACTTCGCCCTTTCGCTGAAGGAGGGGTCGCAGGAGACCGAGGGCCTCCCGGGTCTGTCCCCGCTTGAACAGGTCGTGGGCCCGACGGATTGCGGTGCCCCGCGGTGGCGGGGACGAGGATCCGGCTTTCCGCGGCGTGCCCATCACCCCCTCCTGGTGGACTTGGCCTCCGCCTGCTGCTCCCGGAGGTTCGGGGTCGGGTCCGCGTAGACGTCCGTGAACAGGGTGTCGATCGCGGGCGGAGGCAGCCGCTCGGCCTCCTCGATGGAACGCCCGACCTCCCCCTCGACTTCCTTCCGGAGGGCGGCCTCCCGTTGGGAATCCCACCAGCCCGACCGTTCGAGGTATCGCCGAAAGATGATGAGGGGGTCGCGCGCCATCCATCGGGCTTCCTCTTCCTTCGTGCGGTATCGGGCCGGATCATCGCTCGAGGAGTGGGGCCCGAAGCGATACGTGACGGCCTCAATCATCCCGGGACCTTCCCCCGCGTAGGCCCTCTGGACCGCTTCCCGGGTTGCGCGGAACACCGCGAGGGCGTCCATTCCGTCCACGCGGACGCCTTCGAATCCGTACGCCTCGGCCTTCTGGGCGAGGGTGGGGGAGGCCGTTTGCTTGGACACGGGCAGGGAGATGGCCCACTGGTTGTTGTTGCAGAGGAACACGCACGGCACTTCGTAGACTCCCGCGAAGTTCATGCCCACGTGGAAGTCCGAGGCGCTCGTCGCGCCATCGCCGAAGAACACGAGGACCGCTGCGTTCTCACCGCGAATGCGCATGCCCCAGGCGATTCCGACCGCGTGCAGGATCTGGGTGCCCACGACGGAGGAGATCGAGACGAATCCTCCTTCTCGGTGGACGTAGTGGCAGGGCATCTGCCGCCCCTGCACGGGATCCCCGGCGTTGCCGATGAGGTGGCAGATCAGGTCCGTCAGGGGCATGCCTCGAAAGAGGGCAGCTGCCGGTTCCCGGTACTGGGGCACGAGCCAGTCCTTGGGCCCGAGGGCCATCGTGGCCCCGAGGACGGCGGCCTCTTGCCCGATCGCGGGCGCGTAGAAGCCGATCCGGCCCTGCCGCTGCAGGCCGAGCATGCTGTTGTCGAGGACCCGTCCGAGCATCATCCAGCGATACAGGCGGACCGCGTCCGACTCGGAGAGCTGGGGGTCGAGCGAGGGCTCCGTGGACCCGTCGTCGCGAATGACTCGCAGAACGTCGCCCAAAGGTTTCGTGACCCCCTCAGGCTCACGCCGATCGAAAGAATCCCGCGTGGTTGACTTAAGTCTTCCGTCCTGAGCATCTCTTTGTTGAAATCGCACGGGGAAGCCCTCCTGGGAATTCCCGGGAGACCGTGAGGCCGCCGCGCGATTCTCGCGGCCTCGATCTCTCCTGAGACGTAGTCCGGCGAGGGGTGGCACGGCCTCGAGCAGGTCCCTCCGCGCGCCGGGGCGCTCTCCTGGCAGATGTTGCCTGGCCCCGAGGTGTTCTTACGACCGGCCATGCCCCTCCCGCATCTTCGGTGAACCGGCGCCCACGGAGTCGAGGAATGGGCAAGGTGAAGAGGGCCGAAACGTTGAAACCCGCGGCTTCGAATGGACGGAAATCGCCGTGACGCCACGGACGCCCCATGAAACGAGGTTCGGCTCCCTGACACAGATCGCGCGTCAGCTGGAGGGTACGACGAAACGTCTCGAGAAACGGGCCCTCCTCTCTGCCTTCCTTCGATCCCTCCCGCGGGAGGAGGTCGCTCCGGCGGTCCACCTGATCACGGGGCGCATCTTCGCGGAGGTTGACGATCGCGCGATGAACGTGGGCTGGGCGACCCTCCGCAAGGCCCTGTCGGGAACGAGGCAGACGAGCCTCGTCGGCTCGCCCCTCACGATCCTCGAGGTGTCTCGGGCGTTCGACCAGATCGCGGAGACCCGCGGTCCCGACTCCGTGAGGATTCGCCGGAGGATTTTGGAGAGCCTGCTGGGCCGCGCCCCGACCGAAGATCGAGAGATCCTCCTGCGCATTGTGTTCGGCGAGATGCGCATCGGAGTGAGCGAGGGCATCATGATCGAAGCGATTGCGGACGCGGCCCGGGTGGAGGCGGAGCGGGTCCGGGTGGCGACGATGTTCGTGGGCGATCTTGGATCCGTCGCGGAGACGGCCCTCCACGAAGGGCCGCCGGGCCTGTCGTCCCTGGACCTTCGCCTCCTGACCCCCGTGAAACCGATGCTCGCCGAAGTCGCGGAAGATATGGAGAGTGTCCTCTCAGATCACGGTGGAACGACCGCCGTGGAGTTCAAGCTCGACGGAGCCCGCATCCAGATCCATCGCGCGGCAGATGAGGTGAGGATTTTCAGCCGACGGCTGAGCGACGTCACGGAGAGTGTTCCCGAGGTTGTGGACTTCGCGCGCTCCTTGCCCGCATCGCACTTCCTGCTCGAGGGAGAGGTGGTCGCCGTGGATCGAAACGGCAGGCCTCTGCCCTTCCAGGATCTCATGCGCCGATTCCGGCGCGTGCATGACGTCGGTGTGGCGCGTCAAGAGGTTCCGCTGAAACTCTACCTCTTCGACATCCTTTACTTGGATGGTCGGACGCTCATCCACGATCCCTACGAGGATCGGTGGGCGAGGCTCACCGCCCTCGTGCCCTCCGAGGTCTTGGTGCCCCGTCAGGTCGTCCGGTCGAAGGCGGAGATGGAACCCTTTCTCGAGGCTGCCTTGGCAGCGGGCCACGAGGGCTTGATGGCGAAGAAGCTTCGCTCAGCCTATAGCGTCGGGAAGCGTGGGAAGAAGTGGTTCAAGATTAAACCCGCGGACCGTCTCGACGTCGTGATCGTTGCGGCGGAGTGGGGAAGCGGTCGTCGCGAGGGGTGGCTATCGAACTACTGGCTCGCGGTCCGGGACGAGACCACGGGACAGTACCAGATGATTGGCAAAACGTTTAAGGGACTCACGGACGCGGAGTTCGAGTCCATGACGGATCGGCTTCGGGCCCTCGCGACTTCCCGAGAACGGTGGGGCTTTCATGTCCGACCTGAGGTGGTCGTCGAGGTGGCTTACAACGAGATCCAGAAGAGTCCACATTATCCGAGCGGATTCGCCCTCCGTTTTGCCAGGATTGTACGCATCCGCGAGGACAAGGGTCCCGAAACGGTGGACACCTACGAGCGGCTCAAGGAACTCTACGCGAAGCAGTTCGAGCGGAAGGGACGCGGTCCCGACGGGTCGTGAAGGCCTCCCTCGTGATTCCATGTTCCCTTCGATTCATTCGACATCCCGTGAGGCGATGACACCGCGGGCGCGGACGTTCTCCCCGATGACCGTCAGGTAGATCCCCGTGAGGGCAAGGGCTCCGCCCGCCGCGACCGCCGGGCTGGGCGTTTGCGACAGGAGGATCCAGGCGAGGAGACTCGAACCGATCGGCTCGCCCACGAGGCTCAGGCTCACGACGGGCGCAGTGACCCAGCGCAAGGCCCAGTTGTAGAGGGTGTGTCCTCCAATCTGAGGGATGAGGGCCATCGCGAGGAAGAGAAGGAGTTCCCGCAGGAGGTCCCCCGAGGGCGTAAGGCTCACGCCGGAGGCGAGGACCCACACGAGCAAGGCCGCTGCAGCGCTTGCATAGACGATGAATGCGTACGCGAGAAGCGGTACTCTTTGGCGAATCCGCCGGCCGAGCAAGAAGTAGAAACCCGCAAAGATACCTCCGAGGAAGGCGAGTCCGTCGCCCACGAAGGTCTCGCCGGATATGCCGTAGTCCGCGAGGGCGATCACGACGACCCCGCTGAAGCCCGTCAGGATGCCTAGAGACGCCTTCCACGTGAGTCGCTCGCGAAGGACGAAGTGGGAGAGAAGGCCGACCATGAGGGGATGGGACGTCACGAGGATTGTCGCGCCCGCAATCGTGACCCCCTGAACCTTGAGGGAAGTGATCCAGAAGGCGAAGTGGGTGGCCAGGATCACTCCCACGCCCGACATCAGAAGGACGTCGCGTCGGAGGATGCCCCGCAAAGCAGCTCGCTCCCTTCCCAGGGCAAAGGGGGCGAGGATGGCCGAGGCCATGGCGAGCCGGTATAGGGCGATCGTGATCGGCGGCGACTCGCTCCACGTGATGAAGATTGCCGAGAAGGAGACCGCCACGACGGCGAGCATGACCGCCGCGTACGGGCCGCCTCGCACGGCCGGAGGCACGGCCCTCGTGTCTATGTAATCTCTCCGATGCTGCCCAGGACTTGCGCTCGCCCTCCTACGCGTCAGGATGCGGGCGGTAGGCCCTTGGAGGTCCCCTGAGGCGCCTCCGGAGATGTCGGTGGCTCGGACGGTGGCATCTCCGTGGGCGAAGGAGCGTACGGCGGAGCCGCCACCGGCGGCCTGCCACGTCGGAGGAAGACGAGGGCGACGACCGCAACGAGCACGATGATCGCGAGCATGCCTCCCACCAGGACCATGGGGTCGAGGGCTCCTCCGGCTGAGCCCCGGTACACATACTCCGTGAGACTCTGGTTGCTCTCGTAGTTCCCGACGAAATCGTATTCCTCCAGGAGAACCATGTTGCCCGCTGCCTGCGAGTAGTACGAGAGCGTGTACGGATTCCCGGACGCGGGCGTGCGGATGACGGCCGCCCGGAACGTCCCTGCCGGCACGGTGACGTTAACCTCGGCGGTGACCCGACCCGTATACGTGGTCGTGTCGACGCTTGTCCCGAATGCGCTGATCGTCGTCTCGGTGGTCGTCTTCGACCAGCTGTTGCCCACGGCCAAGGGGAACACGGCCAAGGATTTGGGCGGGTCGTAGGTGGTCGTCAGGTCGCCGACGAAGGGGAAGGATCCGTTGAGCTTGACCGTTGCGAGGTCACCCACAACCCAATACATGTCCGTCGTGAAGCTGATGGAGATTCCACCTCCGAATGCGGAGGTCTCCATGAGGACATGCCATGTGTTGAACGTCGTGTTCCCGACCGTCACGATGGTGGGTTCCTTGACCGTCTGCTTCATGCCCACGGTCGTTCCGCCCTCCTCTGCCTCATAGAGCCAGTAGTCTCCGGGCGACCAGCTTGGGCCGGCTTGCACGGCCGATGCCCTCGGAGTAGGCCCCACGGACCAGGCGAACAGAAACGCGATGCCGATCAAGACCGCAATGGCTCTCCCAGCCAATCCCACATCGATACCGTCCTGGCCCTCGTCCCGACCCGCCCATATTTCAACCTGGCGACGTCGTTCTCAGTCGTGCGTCGAAAGGCCTTTCGGCTCACCCCCGGTTACCGTGCCCGTCCGAGGGGTTCCGATGCGCGTGGAGGACGTCAAGAAGATCGCAGTGATAGGCGCGGGCACGATGGGCGCGGGGATCGCCCAGACGTGTGCCCAGGCCGGATTCCAGGTCGTGATGCGCGATATCGAGCAACGGTTCGTGGAGGGTGGCGGGGTGTTCGTCACGCTCACCAGTAGCTCGTCGCTTCCCATTCACTTTGGTCTCGCCGAGGGGGTGACGATCACCGCCGACGCCCCCACCAACTCGCTGGTGATC
>CAYGBO010000009.1:18515-27140 GCA_964348145.1 uncultured Methanomassiliicoccales archaeon | reverse complement strand
GGTCGTGATGCGCGATATCGAGCAACGGTTCGTGGAGGGTGGCTTCCGCCGGATCCGAGACCCGCTCCAGAAACGCGTTGAGAAGGGCAAGATGGTCCGCGCAGACCTCGAGGCGCTGCTGTCGAGGATTCGTGGGACGACGGATCTCAAGGAAGCCGTCGATGGGGCCCAAGTGGTCATCGAGGCGGTCCTCGAGAAGATGGACCTCAAGAAGGAATTGTTCGCAGAACTCGATCGGCTCAGCCCGCCGGAGGCCGTCCTCGTCTCGAATACGTCATCCCTCAGCATCACGGAGATGGCCAGTGCGACGAAGCGCCCGGACCTTGTGGCGGGAATGCACTTCTTCAATCCCGCGCCCGTGATGAGACTCGTCGAGGTGATCCGCGGATCCGAGACGAGCGACGCGACGATCCATCTCATCAAGGACCTCAGCGCGAGGCTCGGCAAGGAGCCGATTGAGGTGAAGGAGTCTCCTGGGTTCGTGGTCAACCGACTCCTCGTTCCCATGATGAACGAGGCGTTCAACCTCCTCTCCGAGGGCGTCGCGGCTGCGGAAGACATCGACAAGGCGATGAAACTCGGCACGAACATGCCCATGGGTCCCCTCGAACTGGCGGACCACACGGGACTGGACATCGGCCTCGAGGTGATGGAGGTCCTCTATCGGGCGACAGGGGATTCGAAATTCCGTCCGTCGCCCTTGTTGCGAAGGTACGTCCAGGAGGGCCGTCTCGGTCGGAAGACAGGGCTCGGAGTCTACGAGTATCCCAAGGCCTGAACGGAGATGTCCCGAACCCGGAGTCGGGGGTCCGAGTGGCCCGGTGGGAGCGCCACGCGCAGGATGTATTCGTCCGGCGGCTCGAGGGCGACCGGCCGAAGAGCGTCTGGCCGCGAGGGAAGGCCATGCGTCGTAGAGGTCCTCACGGCGACGAGCCCGGTGGTCGCTCCGGAGGTCCTGGCTCCGCGGCCGGCGGAGACGGTGGCGCGGGCGGCGTGGTCGCAGGCATGGGAGGCTTTCGTCCTCGTAACACGATGACGAAGACAGCGGCAGCGACGATCACGACTCCGATGATGATCCATACGAGGAGGGGTTGACCTAGGAATGTCAATTCCCCGGACGGAGCTGTGTAGCTGTATGAGGTGAGATCCATCGATCCCATCTGCGTCCCCGCGCTGTCGAACGATTCCTCGCGGACCGAGTTCCCGACTTGAGAAGACCAGTAGCTCTTCGTGAAGCCGCCTCCCAAGTCCGACTTGCGCACGGGCGTCGTGGTGAATGTCCCAGCGGGGACGCTCACATTGACGTCTGCCTCCACGACGGCCTGGCCCGACAGGACGGTCGTTATCGTCTCCGGAGGTGTGCCCGTGGTTTCCGTCGTGACGTTCACCGTGCTCGATACCTGCCACTCGGCCCCTTCCTGTAGGGGCCATCGGATTTCGGGGGGTGGGTCACTGGTCATCGTCATGGTCGTCGTCATCGTTAGGTTCAGGATCGTGATTGTCATCGTGAAATCCATCTTCACCTGCGAGAGGTCCGAGACTCGATACCACGCATTTCCGGGCACGCTGAGTGAAAAGCCACCGAAGGTCACGTTGAAGGTCATCTGCGTTCGGTACGCGCTATAGGTCACGCCCCCCACGGTGACCGCATCCGTACCTTCGACTACGATCCTCATCCGCCCCTCCCCGCCCGTGGGGGAGACCTCTCCGCTGATCTCGTATTCCCAGAAGTCTCCAGGACTCCACGTGGGAAGGTTCATGGCGGCAGCCGCGGTCGGCGGCATCCCCGCGAAGCCCGTGAGCATCAGAAGCGCTAGGACCCAGACGACGGAATAGCGCCCTCCACGCACTTACTCCACCGATGCCGGAGAGTCCTCTGGGCATAAAATAGCTTTCCCCTCCTTTCCGACACTGTCTGAGCGTGCTCATTCGCGCGAACCTTCATCGGCTCAGGGACCATACTTGGCCCGGGAGATCCATGCCCGAGTTCGTGAAGGTGGAGACGCATGACCGCATCGCGACCGTCACGATCGACCGACCAGACGTCCTGAATGCGCTGAACTCGAAGACAATGAGCGAACTCACGTTGGAGTTCACTGAGCTGTCCTCGGATCGGGACATTCGTTCAGTGATCCTGACGGGGGCGGGCGACCGGGCGTTCGTCGCAGGTGCGTACATCAAATAGATGGCTCGTTCGAGCGCCCTCGAATTGCAGCGATTTTCCGAGGCATCCCAGCGCCTCGGGAATGCCTTGGACTCGTGCGCGAAGCCCGTCCTTGCCGCCATCAACGGGTTCGCGCTGGGGGGAGGCTGCGAGCTGGCGATGGCGTGCGACATCCGAATCGCCTCGGACCGTGCGAAGCTGGGGCAACCGGAGGTGAACCTCGGGATCATCCCGGGTTTCGGGGGAAGCCAGCGTCTCCCGCGCCTCGTGGGACCCGGATGGGCCGCAGAACTCATCTTCACGGGGGAGATGATCGACGCCGCGACGGCGGAGCGCATCGGCCTCGTGAACCGGGTGGTCCCCCACGAACGCCTTCTTACCGAGACGAAAGCCGTCGCGTCGAAGATCCTGGAGAAGGGTCCGGCGGCAATCGCCCTCGCAAAGGCTTGCCTCCGGGCGGCCCAGGAAATGCCTCTCTCCGCGGGGTTGGCCTACGAGGCCACCGCCTTCGGACTCGCGGGGGCCACGGAGGACAAAATCGAAGGAATGAAGGCCTTTCTCGAGAAGCGGAAGCCGATTTGGAAGGGCACGTAGTCAGTACGACTCGAACTCTTCCTGGAGGTCGATCACGACCTGCTCGAGGACCTCCTCGAAGGACGAACTCCGGTACTCCCGCATACCCCCGAGTTCGCTTTGGATGCGCGCGATGAAGCTGTTCGAACTCTTCACGAACTCAACGGTCACCAGGGATTCTTCCATGGACAGCCGTTCCGGCAGGGCGCGACCCCCAGGGGGCCAAAAAGGCGTATCAGAGGCCCTTATTTAAGAGTTGCCCGCAGGTTCCGCCCGACGGCAGCGCGCGGTCGGGACACCCGAACGGTCCGCCGGTCCGTCCGAATTCGGGAACGTTTATCTACCTCCCACTCTTTGGCGACCGCTCGCACGCCTGGATCGCGGAGTGACAGCTTGGGGAACATCCGTCCGACTTACATCAAGCGGGTTGCGATCCAACTGGTCGAGCGATTCCCGAACGAGTTCACCGCCGACTACGAGCACAACAAGGGCAAGGTGACAGAGCTCACGGACGTTCGCAGCATCACGATGCGAAACCGGATCGCCGGCTACGTCACTCGATACCGCAAGCACATGGAGGCCTGAGGCGGCAAGTCTTTTGGCTTGCGGGCGCGGTCCCGCAGGCTGCACGAAGAGAGGCCCCATGGCATACGCGGTCGAGACACGAGACTTGACCCGGATCTTCACGGGAAAGAAGCGTCGCAGACGTCGCAAGACTGCCCCGGGAAACAACGAATCCGACACGGGACCCGTGACGGCCTTGGACCGGGTGAGTGTCCAGATCCGCGAGGGAGAGCTGTTCGGTCTCCTCGGACCGAACGGCGCTGGGAAGACGACCCTCATCAAGATCCTCTGCACCCTCTTGTTGCCAACCTCGGGCCGCGCGTACGTGGCAGGCCACGACGTGTCGAAAGACGTCTTCCCCATCCGGCAGCGGATTAACATGGTCTCCGGCGGGGAGACGTCTGGCTACGGCCTCCTCACCGCTCGGGAGAACATATGGATGTTTTCCCAGTTCTACGGGGTCCCCAGCAGGGTCGCGAAGGCCCGTATCGACGAGCTGATGCACACGTTCGGCCTTTGGGACAAACGAGACGCGAAGGTCCGGATGCTGAGCTCGGGGCAACGGCAGAAGATGAACATGATCCGGGGGTTCGTCACCGATCCCGACATCCTGTTCCTTGACGAGCCCACCTTGGGCCTCGATGTGAATGCGGCCCGCGTAATCCGGGACTACGTGAAGAACTGGGTGAGAGGCCGGACAGGCAAGACGGTCCTCTTGACTACCCACTACATGATGGAGGCGGATGAGATGTGCGACCGGGTTGCGATCATCGACCGCGGGAAGATCCTTGCCTGTGACACTCCAGGAAACCTGAAGCGGAGGATCCGTCACGACACGACGTTTCGCTTGGAGGTGGACGCGATACAGGACTCCACGAGCTTTGGCTCCATCCCCGGCATCCGCAACTTCTCCCACAAGGACGACATCGCAACGAACCGCACCCAACTGACCTTCATCCTCGAGGACGAGCGGCCCGTGGCGGACATCCTGAGTTCCATCAGCGCCCAGGGCTCCAAAGTCCATTCTCTTCAGAAGTCCGAGCCAACTCTTGAGGACGTCTTCATCAGCCTCGTCGGGAGGGGGCTTGAGTGAAGAGGAGGACCGCTCCGGCTGCCCCTCGGAGCGGGAGCGTCCGGTCTCGGGTAGGTCTCAACATCCGGTCCGTGCTCGGACGCGCGTATCCGCGGGTCATCGGCGCCAACCGCGAGCCATCCTGGCTGTTCTTCGAGGCCGTGCTCCCGCTTCTCAGCATCGCGGCGTATGTCTTCATCTACCACGCATTCGGAGAACGGGCGATCGCGTCCGTCGCGGATCCCGATCAGGCGGCCCTCATTCGAGCGAACACGAACGCCCTTGTCGCGTCCGTGGTGCTCGGCGGCACCATGGTCGCCTTCTGGCTCAACGTCCTGTGGTCGATGGCGAGCCAACTCTACTGGGAGAAGGAGATCGGGAACCTCCAGCTGTACATGATTGCGCCCATGAATCGGATGGCCCTCCTTGGCGGCATGGCCGTCGGCGGGATGTTCATGACGTCCGTCCGCGCCGTGGCCACCCTTGTGGCAGGCATCCTCGTCTTTGGCGTGGTCTTTCAGGTGGCAGACCCGCTCCTGCTCCTCGCGGTCTTCTTCGTGACCCTGGTTGCTCTCTACGGGCTCGGGATGATGTTCGCCTCCCTGTACTTGCTCTGGGGCCGCGAGGCGTGGCACATGTCGGCCCTCCTCGAGGAGCCGATCTTCTTCTCGAGCGGTTTCTACTTCCCGGTTGGGGGCCTCATGCGGGTCCCCGGATGGGGTCCCGTCGTAGCCGCGTTCGGGACCTTCATCCCGGCGAGCCTAGGCCTCGACGCGATGCGGCAGCTCGTCCTCGGCACCACGGCCTTCGGCGGACAACTGTGGATCTTCAGTGTCACCTCGGAGCTGCTCATCCTTCTCGGCCTTGCCGTGGTCTTCTTGGTCCTCGCAAGGTACGCCCTGGCGTACCTAGAGATGCTCGCGAAGCGAGAGGGGAGGCTGACCGCACGGCATCAGTGAGCACGTACTGGAAGACCTTCAAGGTGGCCGCGTGGCTCGGCTGGGAAATGGACTCGAACTGGACGGAGCCCTGGCTGTTCGCCCTCTACTCGATCGTCAAACCCGTGGCAGGCGCGTTCATCCTCGTACTCATGTACGTTGTGTTCACGATCATCGGTCGTGTCGAAGATCCGGATGCCTTCGCCTTCATGTACGTAGGCAATGCGTTCTTCATTTTCGTCGCGTTGACCTTATTTGGGACATTCCAAGTCGTCCAAGCAGATAGGGAATGGTACCAGACGATTCGGTACGTGTACATCTCTCCGATCTCTTACTATGTCTACATTCTGGGGCGGGCCGCGTCCAAGATTGCCGTGGCGACCTTCGGAGTCCTCGTGACCCTCGCCTTCGGCGTCCTCTTCCTCGGCATTCGACTGGACTTCGCCCTCGAGGATCTCCCTCTCTTCGCGGCGAGCCTCGTCCTGGGCCTCGCGGTCCTGCTGGCAATCGGCATCTGCCTCGGCGGGATATCCTTCCTCACGGCGAAGCACACCCACGGACTTGCAGAGGGACTCCCCGGCATCTTCTACGTGTTCTGCGGCGTCCTCTTCCCCCTCTCCGTCCTGCCCTCCTGGGGCCAGGCCATTGGGCAGGCAATCCCTCTCACGTATTGGTTTGACCTCACCCGTCGGCTCCTGCTGCCCGTGAGCAGCGTCGACACGACGCTGACCGGCTACAGCGATCTCGCGATCTTGGCCTTGCTGCTCGTTTCCTCTTTCGCCTTCTTCGGGCTGAGCTTCCTAATCTTCAAGTCCGGGGAGCATCTGGCCCGCAAGGCCGGCAAGATCGACATGACAACATCCTATTGAAGAATGGGTGCGCGGCTCCACGTCCGTCTCCTAGGTCCGGCGCGCACGAGCCGCCCTCCGTTCCCGGCGATAGGGCAGGCGTTGAACTGTCCCACACACGACACACGTCACCACGACACGACCGCGACCGAGCCTGACCCGAGCGTTCACGGAGGGCACGAGGTAGGTCCCACATGCCCTGCAAAACGTTCGCTTGACCTCGGGGGGCATGCGGACGTTGTATCGCATCCCGATGCGCCGCGCGAGTTCCACGTATCGCCGCGCGCGTGTCTCGCGCCTTCGCAGGGCCTCGTGCTCCGCCAAGCGGAAGAGGATGCGGATCCGTTCCGCGGCGATTCGCCGCTCTTGGCCCCGGTGACGACGCTTTGCCATCGTATCAAGAGGGACGGGACGCCATAAAACCCTTCCCGCGAGGTGCGTCCGCCGAACCTTTAACTACGTCCGTTCAGTTGCTTGCGTCGATTCGCATGCGGGAGCGGGTGAAGCGCGTTTTCCGGTACGCCGAAGACGCCCCCGATCTGATTGTCCTGCTGAACTCCGTGGAACCCCACATCGATATGTCCTTCTTCTACGCGACGGGACTGGCCGACGGCCTCTTTGAGGGTTGCGCCGCCTGGCTCATGCCCGACGGGAGTTGTGGCATCCTGACGTCCGCCATGGAAGAGGAGGCGGCGAGGAAGAGCCGGCTGACCGTCCAGGTGTTCGGTCGACGCGATGAGGCCGACCGGCTCCTCGCACAGCGGCTCAAGGGCCATCGACGCATTGGCGTCAACGCTTCCGAGTTGACCCACGGGGCGTTCCTTCGGCTTCGTCGTCTCGCCCCGAAATCGTCGCGGTTCCTCGATGTGTCGACCGCGTTCACGCGAGCTCGGCTCGTGAAGGATTCGAGGGAGATCGAGCGGATCCGCAGGGCTTGTGCCATCGCGTCGCGATCCTTCGAAGAGGTCCTTCCCGCCATCCAGCCGGGCGTGAAGGAGCTCGATGTGGCCGCGGACCTCGGCTACCGGATCCAGCGGAACGGGGGTTCCGGCCCCTCCTTCCGCACGATTGTCGGGTCTGGACCCAATGGAGCGGAGCCCCACTACACCGCGGGTGCCCGGCGGTTGCGGCGAGGGGACCTCGTCGTGATCGACTTCGGGGCCCTCTACGATCTCTACTGCTCCGACATCACCCGGACCGTGGTCTTGGGGAAGGCATCTCCCGAGCAGCGACGCATGTACGACACAGTCGCCAAGGCCCAGGCCGCGGCTCTGAAGAAGATGAGGCCGGGCGCGCGGGGTCGAGCGGTCGATGCGGCTGCGAGGAGCGTCGTCGATGCCTCGAAGTACAAGGGCCGATTCATCCATGGACTCGGCCACTCCATCGGACTGTCCGTCCACGACGGCGGTGCGTTGAATCCCTCCACGGATATCGTCTTGAAGTCGAAGATGGTCTTCACGAACGAGCCGGGGATCTACGTACCGGGCTTCGGTGGCGTCCGGATCGAGGACGATGTCCTGATCGGCAAGTCGGGCCCGGAGATCCTCACGAGTGCTTCCCGGGATCTCCTCGAGCTCTGACGCTCCGCGCCCGCGGACGTCTCCCTCATCTCACGGGCCAGGATGCTCATCCGGATTACGTGGAAGAATCGGCCGTCCTTGCAGAGATCCTCGCGCTGGATCCCTTCCCGACGGAACCCGACTTTCTCATAGGAACGAATCGCGCGGTGGTTATATTCCAAGACATCTAGGGAAATCTTGTTGAGCTGAAGGGTGTCAAAGGCGTATCGAAGGACGAGGCGAATGGCCATTGTACCGTATCCCTTCGACCAGAGCGACGGCTCGCCGATGAGGATACCAAGCTGCGCCTTCCGGTGGACCCGATTCACCCGATGGAGGCCCACGTTTCCGATATGCTTACGATCCAACTCGATCGCGAACACCTGCTCATCCGGTTTCCTTTCGTACTCGCGGAACCAGCGCTCTTCCTCCGCGAGAGTCATCTTCGACTCCCTTGCGAGGAAATGCGTAACCTTTGGGTTGCTGAACCATCTCGTGCAGCGGCGAAGGTCCCGCACGGCCAGGGGACGAAGGACGATTTCGCCATCCCTCAGCACTCGTTCGGAGTCGATCACGCTCCTCCCACCTGTCAAGAGGCTAAAGACCTTTGCTGATCTAGGGACCAACGAAGCCAACGACGCACCCGGGAGGAACGGACCCATGAGCACTGCCTCCCGCGACAGGACGCCCGGCGTCGCCGCCGGGCTCGCAAGGAAGGTCCCACAGGCAGGATTTCCGCGCTCTCCCCCTCAATGACACGTTCCGTCTCTCGCGGCGTCGCTCACGAGTCCGCGGGCAGAGGCTCCCCCACGGCAGGCCACGATACGAGTGGGCGTGGGGGTCGTCGACCGGAGGTCCGGAGGGCCCCTTTTCACGATGCAGGCGACGAAATCGGTGAGGCGACCAC
>CAYGBO010000009.1:14356-18427 GCA_964348145.1 uncultured Methanomassiliicoccales archaeon | reverse complement strand
TAAGAGTGCTGGTACAATTTTCAGTTATTTCGCGGGGTGATTTTCATCGGTGATATTTTTGACCGGGTCTCTCTTCGCCCACGCGCGCCTCAGATGAGTTGAAATCCTGCCACCCTGCTTCGGGCGAGCCGTGCTCATCTACGATCCGCGGTTCTTGGACCACCTTGGTTCCCCCCAGCATGTCGAACGACCGGACCGGCTCCGCGCAATCGTCCGACGCCTCAGGATGGAAGGCCTGTTCACCCCTTCCGAACCCCCGAGACCGGCGTCGTTGGACGAACTCGCGCGCGTTCATACGGAGACATATCTCGCGGCGCTGCGATCCTTGGAGGGAGGATTCGTCGAGCCCGAGACACCAGTGGGTCCCGACACCTTTGAAATCGCTCGGCTCGCAGCCGGCGCCGTCCTAAAGGCCACGCGGGCGTCCGTCCGGGACGCTCGGCCGGCCGTCGCCCTCGTCCGTCCGCCGGGCCATCACGCAGGCCCGGACTACGGTGGTGGTTTCTGCTACCTGAACAGCGTGGCCGTCGCCGCGGCCGACCAGGCGGCACAGGGACGACGCGTGGCGATCCTCGACTACGATGCGCACCACGGGAACGGGACGCGGGATATCTTCGCGGCGCGCGCCGACGTCTTGTACGTCTCAACCCACGAGTACGGGATTTATCCCGGGACGGGACCGACGGAGGATGTTGGCGAGGGTGAGGGTCGCGGATTCACCGTTCACCTCGCCTTCGGCCCTGGATGTGGGGACGCAACTTATTCGGCGGCCTTCCGAGACCTCCTTGAGCCGATCCTGCGGGCGTTCCGGCCCGATGTCGTCCTCGTGAGTCTGGGCGTGGATGCGCACTATCGGGACCCGCTGACCTCCCTTGTCCTCTCTTCTCCGGGGTACGTGGACCTCGTGGCCCGCAGCGCCGAACTCGCGAAGGATCTGTGCGCGGGTCGCTTCGCCGTCGCTCTCGAAGGCGGGTATGATTTGGCCGCTCTCTCGGAGGTCGTGGCCGGCGTGCTCGCCCGACTCAAGGGTAGGTCCACACGCTTTGACCACACGAACGTATTCGATGGAGAGGGACGGGGTCTCGGGGCTGTGGAAGCGTCGAGGAACAGCCTGGCGTCGTACTGGAACCTACGATGAGTGGTGCCTCTTCTTCTCCGTGATCTTGCGCTCCTTTTCCTTCACGATCCGTCGGTAGAGACCCTCAAGAAGCTCGTCGAGGGCAGCGCGTAGGTCCCACTCGAAGTGGTTCGCATAGTACATCCTGTGAGCCGTGGCGAACCGGCACCGGAGGGAGTATTTCCACCGGTCTCCCTCGGGCTTGTGCTTTTGCACATGGATCGACAGGGTCTTCGGCGTCACAAGCTGGGCCATGCGCTTCATTTCCTTCTGGATGACATCGTAGAGGGCGTCGAAGGTGTCCTGAGGCTCATCCTCGAGTCCGCTGAGCTCGACGAAAAGCTGCTTTCTCTCCCTCAGCCCGGCCAGGAGGTGCATCAGATCCGCCTTCGTGAGGATGCCGACAGGTTCGTCGCGATCCACCACGATGACGGACGAGATGTCGTGGCGAATCATGAGTTCCGCTGCGCGCTGGACCTCCGCATCAGGCTCCACGACGACGGGCGGGACCCGCATGACGCTCTTCACCTGGATCGACACCTTCTCCTCACGGCCGGTGCGTTCGGCGAACCGCCCGCGACGCCTCGGTGGAGCGAAGAGGCTCGCGACATCCTTGAGCCCCAGCACGCCTTTGATTCGACGGCCCTTGTCAACGACCGGGATCGAGCGTTCCCCCAGCGACTGCATGAGCCGGACCGCGCGATCGACTCGGTCGTCGTCCAGGACACACTGCGGGCTCGGTGTCATGAAATCCCGGACCGGAAGTCCCACGAGAGACTTCGTCTCCACGAGCGCCCTTACGAGATCCGTTCGGGACAGCACGCCTGCAAGCTGCCTGTTCCTGACGACCGGAAGGCCCCGGAACCCCGTGGAGATCATGAGTTCCGCGACCGCGGGCAGGTCCATATCGGGCTCGACGACGGGCGCCTTGGCCATGACCGTGGAGACCTTTGTGGACGGGGGCATGCTTCGACGCCGCATGAGATCCCGCATCGTGACGACCCCCGCGACGTACTTTCGCTTCAGGACGGGGATCTCGTGTACGTCGTGCTTCCTCATCTTCCCGAGGACATCCCCGAGATCATTCGTCGGGGAAACGGTCACGACGTCCGGGGTCATGAAGTCCGACACCCTCAGGTCGTGGACCTTGAGCCGCTTCATAACCCGTGGCCTCCTGCTCGGGGGAGGAAACCATAGGCCCTCACGTTATAATAACATTATTTGGAGCCTCGTGGATTCGCAGGGACCGTGAAGGTACGTGCGCGAGTGAGTTTTCAGGGTCGCGTGCAGGGTGTCTACTTTCGGGCCAACTGCGCTGAGAAGGCGCTGGAGCTCAAGCTCGATGGCTATGTGCGCAACCGGGGTGACGGAAGCGTGGAGGCGATGTTCGAAGGCGAGCGGGAAGCCATCGAGGAGTGCATCGAATGGAACCGGACTTCCCAGCCTTACGCCTCGGTGACATCCGTGGACGTCACTTGGTCGGCAGCTACGGGCGAGTTCCGCGGTTTCCACGTGCGTCATTGATTGTGGTTTCAAACCGCGACCCTATGAAGGAGGGAATCTGGGCGGCTGGTTCTCCTTGGCCCGGGAGTCGGTACGCGTTGCCCGTCGGGAGATTCCTTGTCGCTAACCGAGTTCGATCCCGTACGTTCGCTGCGGGAGTTCCTCGTGAATCATTTGGGCCTGGTCCATCGTCAGCAGGCCCGTGCCGAGCCAAGCCTTCGTCTTCCGAGGCACGGTCATGGGACCGAGGACAGCCCCGGGGCGGCGGGGATCGTCGATGAAGTCCGTCTCCAGCAGGAAGCGCGGACCCCCGCGGAGGGCCTCCGCGACCAGATCCTCCTTTGCGCGGAGGGACGGCACGAGGCCATGGTTGTCTTCGGGTCGGGTGAGGGGCGTCGAGTGATGCTTCACGAGGTGTCCCTTGTCGAACCCCCTCCGTTCCGCCATCCGGGCGTACTCCTCGAAGGTTCGCGGCGTCGGGTCCTCCGTATGAAGGACGACGGCACAGTCCAGGCGTTTGGCCTCCTCGAGGACGTACGAGACCACATTGTTGCACGCCTGAAGGACGGCTTCGGCCACGGGGAAATGGGGTCGGCCGACTTCCCCAAAGGCCACCGCACGCCCCTCCCCGATGTGTCGCGAAGCGAGGTCGACGCCTTGGCGGCCGATGTCCTCCACGTAGCCGATCTCATCAACCTCGGAGAGGCGCCACAACTCCACGGGGTACGGTCCGAGGGCCACGAAGACTTGAAGGGACGTCGCGCGTCGAACCGCCTCCGCCATCGCGAGGGTCTTCCCGTATGCGGATTCGTAATCCGAGCCATGGCGAATGGGGATATCTGCGTAAGGAGAGTGGGTCAGCAGAAGGGCCGTGCCGCCCGCGCGTTCGAAGTCCCTCGCGGCGTCAATGCCTCGTCCTTCGGGCCGCAGGTGGATATGATTGTCGAAGATTGGGGATCGATCCGCCATCTCGTGAAGCGAAGGGAAGCCAAGGACTAAGCCCTTTGGAAGGTCGCCTCGGATCGCCGGCCGTCTGTCAAAGGAACTGCGACTATCGGAGGAGACCAGCTGCCTTGAGTTCAACGGTGATCTTCTCGACGGCCTCCTCCACGTCCGAGGGCTTGCGGGCACCCGTGCAGACGAGCTTCCCACTGCCGAACAAGAGGACGACAACCTTGGGCTCGTCGATGCGATACACGAGTCCCGGGAACTGCTCGGGCTCGTACTCGACCTTCTCGAGGCCGAGAGAGATTGCAATCGCGTTGAGGTTGATCTCCGTGCCGAGGTCGGAGGAGGCAACGATGTTCTGGACCTCGATCTCCGGGTTCTTCTTGATCGGGATGCCGGCGGCCTCGATCTGCTTCGCAACGATATCGATGGCCATCTTCACGTGTTCGAGGCTCTTCGCCCCCGTGCAGACAACCTTCCCACTTCGGAAGAGAAGTGTGGCG
>CAYGBO010000009.1:8798-14346 GCA_964348145.1 uncultured Methanomassiliicoccales archaeon | reverse complement strand
CTTCATGGATACGACCACGGACGAACTCTTCGTGAACTTTCGTCACTTCTCGCCCCAGCACGATCTCGCGGTCTCCGAGAATTTCCCACAGGTCCTTCAAGGAGTCTTTGAGCCTGTGAGGAGCTTCATAGAACAGGAGGGTTCTCTTCTCTTCCCGCAGGGCTTGCAGCCTCCCTCTTCGCCCCCGTGCAGACCACTTTGCCGCTTCGGAAGAGGAGGGTCGCGGTCTTCGGCTCCTTGAGGCGGTAAATCAGCCCGGGGAACTGCTCGGGCTCGTATTCCGCGCCGCCGAGGGCGAGGGCGATTGCCTGAAGGTCTAGCTCCTCCCCCAGGGATGTCGAAGCAACTACATTCTCAATCTTGATCTTAGCCAATGCAACGCCTCCGGGGGATCGGGCCAGTCCGACCGGAACGGAAGGTCCGTCGCGATGCCGGATTTAAATAGCACTTTATAAACGTTCGTCCCCGGCTGGGCCCTTCAGAACGGTTCAATAGGTTCCCGACTCCGCGAACGGGCCGATTCCCGGGCCTTTATGAGGCCATATAATGCCCGGTTCAGTGGAACGGGGAGACGGTGGCGGTCCGCAGCACGGACGACCGCGCCAGTGATCGCCTCGATCTCCGTTCGCCGGCTCCGATCGAAGTCCTGGAGCATGCTCGCGCGATTCGCTCCTGTTCGCCGCGCTACGCGGACGGTACGGCTCCGTATCTCGGATGCGTCAATGGAAGCCCCCTCCGCCCTGGCCACCGCGGCGGCTTCCGTGCACACCGCCTCGAGGAGCGCCAGGAGCCGTCGGTCGCGGACGAGCCGCCCGTTCGGTACTCCTGCGAGGGCCGCGATGGGATTGATCGAGGCATTCACGATGACCTTGGCCCACAACTCGGTCCTCACGTCGCTCGTGAGTTCCGCCGGGATGCCGGCGTTCTCGAAAAGATCCCGTAGCCGCACGAGATCCTTCTCGGTGACATTCGACCAGCGGCCGATCACGGTGGTCCCCACACCCGCGTGGCGTATCTGGCCGGGTCCGAGCAGGGTGACCCCTTGAGCTGTGGTCCCCGCTGCAACGCGCCTCGCGGTTCTCGCAATAATGCGAGGGTTGTCGAGTCCGTTCTGCAGCGTGAGAAACAGCGCGCTCGAAGCGAGGGGTCGCAGGTGAGTCATCGCCGTGGGCGTATCATGGGCCTTTGTCGCAACCAAGACGAGATCTGGAGTCGCCGCGCGGGGTACCTTCGTATACGCTTCGAGCCGGACGACACGCCTCGTCTTCCCGGTGATCCGAAGCCCGCGCCGTCGGATCGCGTCGACGTGTTCCGCCCTTCCGACGAGGACGACTTCGTTCCGACGAGCGAGGAATCCGCCGAGGAAACTTCCCATGGCGCCTGCACCGAAGACAAGAATCTGCACTCTCAGCACATGATCCGCGCGAAATTAAACGATTTCGAACGCTTCGTCGCGCTTACTCGTCCTGATTTTTCAACGCAAAGTCAGAATCGAAGAAGAATTCTGTGTTCGCTACTTTTATAATTCGATGTGTGTATATCCCGGCAAGGGAGGAACAAAGTGGCCAAGAAGAAAAAGAAGAAGGCGAAGAAGGGCAAGAAGAGGAAGAGGAAGAAGAGATAGGCGGCCCTAGACCCCTCATTGGTCCTGTTTTTTGGATCGGTGTCCTGCACCCTTTTCCCGTTTTTCACTTCGTTTCCTTTTGTTCGCGAGTTCATCGGCAAGCCGTAGAGGTTCTGGCATCCGCTGTTTCGTCGAGGCTCGAACGATTGACAGAGCTGTTTCCAAGGACACGCGGTGGCCCACAGACACGTACAGTGGTGTCTCTCTGCCTGCCGGCGTCCACGCGTATCCGCGAATCCGTCCCGCGAATTCCACCGGGACCGCGTCCTCGGAGGTCCGATGCGCCGTCTGGGGCCGGCCCACGAGGAGGGTTTTTGCCACACCGATCGTCGGAAGCCGGAGCCTCACTCCGGCGTGACATGCCACTCCGAGGAGAGAGGGATGGAGACGCCCGTGGCCGTCCACGAGCAATACGTCCGGCGGGCGTCTGAAGCGCCTGAGGGCCGCTCGGATTGCAGGGAATTCTCGATACGCAAGATATGTCGGGACGTAGGGGAAGTCGATCCTCACGACAGCCTCCACGATTTCAACGGCCGCGAGACTGCCGACCTTGCACCGAACGCCGACGACGTACGCTTTACCGTTGCCATAGGCCGCGTCCACGCCTCCGATTGTGCGCACCGGTCCCACCTTGTCCTCTTCGACGATGGTCTCGGCGAGTCGTGCCTGCTCATCCTTCAGTCGACGAAACAGGGGGTGTGAGCGCATCTCCTCAACGAAGCGGCTTTTCGGACACCGACCGCTCCGGAGGCGGATACCCTCTCGTCGCAGAAGAGAGGCTCCAGTCTCGATCACCGGTGTGCCGTCTGCTCGGACGACGCGATGGGAGGCTTGCAGTTCCCTGTGCTCGTGAATCCAGGTCGCGACGGCCCTGGACGCGCGGACGTCTCCGAGGGCCCGTGCGATCTCGCCGCACGAGGCGACGCGGCCCGGAGGGATTTGCTCCAGGCAACGAGCGAGAGCCGCCGAGAACCGCGGTGTCACGGACGCGGCATGGTCGTGCGCCTGCAAAGCCTTTCACCGGACGATGCGGGTGTTGGAGGCACGTCGCATCGTCCGAAAGCCGCCATGCTCAGCAGAGTCGTGGCTTCCGTATCGGAAGCCTCAGTCTTAATACGCTGATGGGACATATTCCGGCAGGCGCGTGACATGGAGGGGCACGCGCAACCGCGCGAGAGTAGCGACTCTCTCCGCGCCGCAGGCTGGATTCCCGCATTCGCAGTCCTCCTAGTCGTCGGGGTGGTGTTACTCTGGTCAGCTATCATGGCAAGCTTCTCGTGGAACGACGTCCCGTTCACGGGCCGAGTATGGCCACCGAACTTGCAGAACTGGGATTCCCTGCGCCTGGATGGGATTGGCTCCTCTCTTATGGACTCTCTGGGCCATATGATGGCTTCACTCCTCTTCGCAGTGCCCTTCTCGGTTGCGACCGCCTACTTCCTTGCGCTCAAGGCTCGTCCGGCCGTGCGTCGCGTGGGGGTTTTCGTCCTAATCTTCGCATGGGCGATGTCCGTCTCGCGGATGATTGGTTTCCTCTGGCTCGCTGAAGGGTTCCCACTGGCCGCCGCGCTTCCATGGGCGCAGGCGCGACAGGGTGAGGTGGTGGCGGCGCAGGTCGTTGCGTGGATTGCTGTGCCACCCATGACTCTCTCCGTCTTTGTGGCCCTCCGCGGTCAAATCCTTGGCCTCGACTGGCCCTCCTGCGGGTCGACGCGCCTAGAACGGTTCCTACGAGAAGCGGTGCCACGGACGATTGCGGGCTTGGCGGTGGGCTCAGTCTTAGCGGGCGCGATGCTATTTGCTGGCGGATTCTACGTCTCCGGGCTCTGGGGAGGGGGAGCGCCCCTCGCAAGCTGGGCTCAGAGGTGGGTGACCATGGTACTGGTGCCTCTCTCCGGCGTCGCAAGCACAACGATGTTCACGGTCATCCTCGGATCCTTCGTCGTTTCGCTTGTCATCCTGTGGGCTGTTCGGAGGGTGAGTGGCCGAGCGAGAACACCGCTGCGCATACGCTCTCGTTCGAAAGCGGACCGAACTCTCTCGATGACGTCCCTCGTCGTCACCGGTGTCATAAGTTCAATCACTTTTTACACGCTCCTCCTGCCCCTTGTCATCAGAATCCCGTTCTCGTTCAACAGCCTGCCCTCGCCGGTGGAGTTCGAAGGCTTCTCCTCACGGTGGTGGACTGGATCGGGAGAGCAGGTGGGCATCCTTCAGGACGACGCCTTCCTTGCGGCGCTTTGGAGCTCCTTTGCTGGAGCAGCTGGTATGGCGGCTCTCGCGACAGTCCTCGCCGTGCTCGCCGCAATGTCAATGCGCTCCCTCAGCCTTCGCCGACGAATCTTTCTGAGGAGTAGCTTCCTCTTCGCCCTCGTCCTTCCACCTGCCCTCGTGGGTTTCATGGCCGCGCAGTGGGCACGGATCACAGGCGCTCAAGGCGGAACCATCGACGTCTTTGCCTGGCTCGCGGGACTCCTCTTCGCCACCGGGCTCGCGTTCATATGCGTCGAGGTGGTCCTCCGTCGAGCGGGGGCAGGTCCACCCGTCCCTGTCGACTGGCTCCGGGTATCTTTCCTGTCTGCTTGTGTAGTATTCCTGTTTGCGTTCAACATGCCGACGCCCTTGGACGAGTCCATCTCGACGACGGATTACATCCAACTAATCATGGCGAGGACGGTCCCAACGCCTCGAATCGACGCGATGATCACCCTCCTTGCCGGGATTTCTGTGGTCCCTCTCCTGGCTGCTTGGATTGCCTGGTTCCATTGGCCTCGCAGGAATCTAATCGCCTCACGGCCATCCCGAGAGGCTCGGCGAACCGAGTCGCGGTCGAGTGAATCCTAGGGCTCCCAGCATCGGAGCGAGCGGAACCGCCCCTGCCTTCGACCGCGAGGCTATGGCCTGGATCCGGCCGAGGGAGAGCAAGCTCGCGATGCGGCTCACCAGCCTCGTGTCCTCCTTCCCGTCCGCATCCGCCGAGACGGGACCATGGGCGGCGGATCGGTCAGGGGTCGCGGGGATGCTCGCGCCGCCAGGGGGCTCCCCGTGCCCAAGGACGCCGCGAGGGCCGTTGTGGTCCCGGCAACGTCGAGCAGCGTGGGGCCATGGCCACCGGTCGAGCGAAGGCGCGGATTTCCTGGAATCGCGTCCGAACCCCGCAAAACCTTTCTATCGTTCCCTCCATGCTCGGCGTCCGGATGTCCCTCCTTCTCAAAGGCGGCCTCGTGGTCACCCAGGATTCGGACCGACGCGTGCATGAAGGCGACGTCCTCGTGGAGGACGGTCGCATTGCGGCCGTGGGCACCCTGGATGCGCCCGCGGACGAGGTCCTCGACTGCAGGGGATGCGCGGTCCTTCCGGGACTGGTCAACGCGCACCAGCACATCGCGAACACGCTCCTGCGAGGGATCGCAGACGACGTGCCCCTAGAGGGGATGCTCGAGAAGGCCTTCGCTGTGGACGCGAGGCTCACCCGGAGGGACGTCCAGGTGGGCGCGCTGCTGGGCTGCATCGAACTGATTCGCTCCGGCACGACGAGCTTCCACGATCTGTTCTACTGGGAGGATGAGGTAGCCCGCGCGGTACGAGAGTCGGGTGTACGGGGCTTCCTGTCGTGGGTGACCTTGGACGAGGCGTTCACGACCCAGCGCGGGAGCCCCGTAAGGAACGCAGATCACTTCGTGACCAAGCACAAGGGGGATCCCCTTGTCACGCCTTCCGTGGGCGTCCAGGGTGTCTACGTCGCGTCGGAGGAAACGTTCCTTCGAGCCCGCGAGGTCGCGGATCGCCACGGGACCCGCCTTCACACCCATCTCTCCGAGACGAGGGGGGAGGTCTACAACCACCTGAAAAAGACGGGATTGCGGCCCGTGGAGTGGCTCGAGAAGATCGGGTTCTTGGGCGACGGGCTCACCGCCGCCCATT
>CAYGBO010000009.1:3565-8788 GCA_964348145.1 uncultured Methanomassiliicoccales archaeon | reverse complement strand
TGCCAAAAACTATTTCGATTACGTCGTTGGCCTTGCCGATAAAGCGCTCATCCATGATCTGCTACAGGGCTTTTCACCGAATCCACGCGAAGGGGTCGTGCTCACCGCCGCCCATTGCGTGTGGTTGACGCTGAACGAAGTTCGGATCCTCGCGCGTCGTCGCGTGGCCGCGGCCCACTGTCCCGTGTCGAACATGAAGCTCGCCTCAGGGGGCGTCGCACCCGTGCCGGAGATGCTCGAGGAGGGGCTCACGGTCTCCCTCGGGACCGACTCCCCGATCTCGAACAACGGAATGGACATGTTCGCGGACATGAAGATCGCCGCATTACTCCACAAGGCGACCCGCTGGGACGCCCGGACGATGCCCGCCCAGACCGTCCTGGATCTCGCGACCCTCGGGGGAGCGAAGGCCCTCGGAATGGAACGGGAACTCGGCTCTGTGGAGGTCGGCAAGCGGGCGGACCTCGCGGTCGTCTCGCTCCGCGGCGCGCACACGACGCCCTTCCATCCTGGAAACGTGGTTAGCCACCTCGTCTACGCATGCCGGGGGAGTGACGTCCGAGCCACGATCGTCGAAGGACGCGTCCTCATGGCCGACGGAGCGCTGCGGACGGTCGACGAGGGGGACATCCTTGCCCGGGCCCAGGAGACGAGCCGAGAGCTGCTCGAGGAGTGATCCATGATCTGCGGAGTCGATGAGGCGGGTCGCGGCCCCGTCATGGGCCCCCTCGTCGTGGCCGGCGTTGCGGTTGCATCCGACGGGCTCCTCCGAGACCTCCACGTCCGCGACTCGAAGAAGCTCACACCGGAGAGACGTCAGGGTCTCGCGCCGGAAATCGAGAAGATTGCACGGCACGCTCTTCGCGTGGTGCCCGCGGAGGACATCGATACGATGCGCGCGGAGATGAGTCTGAACGAGTTGGAAGCTTCCCTCTTCGCGTCCGTGATCTCGGAGCTACGCCCCGACACGGCCTATGTAGACGCCGTGGACGTGGACCCTCTCGATTTCAAACGAGCGATCGAGCGCGAAGTCAGTATTCCGGTCGAGATCGTTGCCGAGCACGACGCAGACGAACGATATCCTGTTGTGAGCGCCGCATCCATTCTCGCGAAGGTACGGAGAGACAGGGAGATGCGGGACATAGAGAAGGCCCTCGGCGAACGAATCGGTTCGGGGTATCCATCGGATCCGGTGACCCTCGCCTTCCTGGAAAAATGGATAAGGGAGAAGGGGTCTTTGCCGCCCCACACGCGTGCCTCCTGGGATACGGCGAGACGTCTCCTCGGGGAATCGCGGACTCGTAAACTCGATGAATTCGACGGTGGAAGTCGATGAGAGACCTCTTGGAGGGCCTGATCGCAAAGTTCAACGAGAAGGCCTCGTCGGACCCGACCCTCCTCGCTGAACTCAAGGATCTGACGAAGACCGTCCTCATTGAGCTGGAAGACGGCACGAAGTACCATTTTACCCTCAAGGATCAGAAGCTGTCCCGGCTCGAGGACGGGGGCGTGGAGAACCCGGACCTGGCGATCATCACCGATGCGGAGACGCTCCGGGCCCTGCTTCGCCGCGAAATGGGACCCTTCAAGGCCTACGCGATGGGGAAAATCAGACTCAAGGGGAATCTCGAGGACCTCGCGCGCTTTCGGAAGTTCTTCTGAATCCGCGATTGCACGCCGCGATAGGTTTATGACTCATGTCCGGATGCCTTCCGCGGCCGCTCTCCTTGGACTCGAGGCGTTTCGCGGAAGCGGGGTGGGGTAGCCAGGATATCCCGTCGGGCTCATAGCCCGGGACGCCCAGGTCCCCGGAGAGATACCCGGAGATCGATGGTTCAAACGGACGTGAGGATGACCCTCCGTCCCTGAAAATCCATCCCCCGCTATGGACCGCCCGCCCCTGGGGAGCGGCCCCCGGATTCGAACGGACGTTTGTACTCGGATCCTCGCGTCCTCCCCTCGCGGTCCCGTCGCTTTGCCGGCACGTTTCATCAACGGAGGCGACAGGCCCGTGGATGATTCTCAGGTCGCAACCTTTATCGTCGCCCTGCCGCGTCGCAATCGGGTCGTCGTCCTATGGTTGAGAGGGTGAGCACAGGAGTCCCGGGACTCGACGCGATGCTGCGGGGCGGGCTCTTCGCGGCGCGACCCTATGTCGTCTCGGGACCCACGGGAAGCGGCAAGACGATTCTCGGTATCCAGTTCCTGCTCGACGGCCTCCGCCGAGGGGAGGCCTGTCTCCTCGTCACCCTGGACGAACCCCCGAGTGAGATCAAGACGAACATGGCCCTCTTCGGCTGGAACATCGACCGGCTGAAGATACTCGACGCGACGCCCGACGTCCGGGCTCACAAACGCGTCCGCTCCGTGATCGACGTTGGCACGTCCCTCGACGTGAGGGACATGGAAGAGGTGAGTGGAGTCCGACAGTCCTCCCAGGTACGGGCCCTTGAGGTCACGGTCCACAGCGTTCAGAAGATGATCAAGCAAGAGTTCGCGAATCGCCTCGAACGGACGAAGAAGAGGTATCGGCGTATCGTCGTTGACTCCCTCACGGCGCTCAAGATGTTCTCGATGCAGGGGGAGGATAGTCGGATCCTGATCCAGTCCTTCGTCCGCTTCCTGTCAGAACTCGAGGCGACATCGCTCCTCGTATCGGAGCGTATCCGCGGAGGCGAGATTGAAACGGAATTCTTCCTGAGCCGCGGGGAGATACGACTCCATAAGTGGCTCGACGGCAACTTGATCCGACGCGCCGCCTCCATCGAGAAGTTCCGGGGCTCTTCCTTCGACGACAGGATTCGTCCGATGTCCATCGGCAAGGGCGGAATCGCCGTGTTCCCGAACCTCCAGGCCAGCTTCCGCAAGGGCGCCTCGAATCTTCGAGTCGGAGATTCGTTCCTGGAATCCCGGATTATCGAGGAGGTCGCGACGATCCTGGATGGCGTCCTGCGACAGGTCGACGAGGCGCACCGTCGCCAGCTGCATGTGAAGGAGATCGAGGTCGCCGTTTCCCGGGCGATGATCCACTTTCAACGCAGGCACTACCAGAAGGCCCTCAAACAGGCCCTCGCCTGCGACGCGAAGCTCCGGGAGCTACTCGGAGACACTCCGCCGCCGCCCCCGCCGACCGCGCCTCCCATACCGCCGGGGGCGAGAGTGTGACGGGTCTCGGCAAGATCCCGACGGGAGTCCCTGGGCTCGACAAAATGCTGCATGGCGGACTCGTTCCCGGGAGGCCCTACATTGTCTCCGGGCCCCCGGGTGCTGGCAAGACGATTCTCGCCATGCAGTTCCTCCGAGAAGGGCTCGAAGGCGGGGAGCGGTGCCTCTTCGTCGCCCTCGAGGAGCCGCCCAACGAGCTTAAGATGAACGTTCGTCCGTTCCGGTGGAAGCTCGACGACCTCGACGTGTTGGATGCAAATTCTGATGTGCGCCGGTTCGAGCCCACGCCCATCTTGGAAATCTCCACGGAAACGGAACCCATCAAGATGCGCGCCCTGGACGAGCGAATCCGGAAGACCCCCGACTTTGAAAGTCAGGAAGTCACGGTTCATTCTCTGCAGCAGCTGCTCAAGAAACTGTTCGTGAAGAGGAAGTACAGCCGCGTTGTGATCGACTCGATTACAGCCCTGAAGTACTTTTGCATGCGGGAGTTCGAAGAAACCCTGACGACCCAGTCGTTCATCCGATTCCTCACCGAGGCGGGCGTGACGGCCCTCCTCATCCTCGAGCTCCCGGAGAGCGGGGAAGTCCCCCCTGAGGCCTTCCTCGCCCGAGGGGAGATCCGGCTCCACAAGCTGAGGGACGAGTCGGGGATCAAGCGGTTCGTCTCGATCGAGAAGTACAAGGGCTCGAGCCACGAGGACTTCGTCTACCCCTTCGAGATCACGAATGCCGGCCTCTCCGTTCACGTCGGCACCACGGCACCGCCCGTCGGTTTCTGAGGGCCCCAATCACGACGCCGCGGGCGCGTCCCCGTTCGACTGTCAGACGATTGTATGACTAGATTTAAATACCGTCATCTCAATTCGCCCCGCCATCGGATTCCCCTTTGGGATGGGATGGTTCGATGAAGTCGATTCTCAATGAGGCCTTGGCCCGGCACCAGGATTCCAAGGAACAAGAGGCACGCACTCCGTCCGCCAAGACCGAACCCAAGAAGAACGCAGACGACGCCGAGATCGAGAAGATTGTCGAGTCGATCAACGTATCGATCAAGATTGTAGGCTGTGGCGGGAGCGGGTCGAACACGATCAACCGGTGCAGCGAGGCCGGGATCCGAGGAGCCCAGATGGCGGCCGTGAACACGGACGCGAAACACCTTCTGGCTGTCCACGCGCCTAAGAAGATCCTGATCGGCAAGCGCATCACGAAGGGGCTCGGAGCGGGGGCCCTCCCGGAAGTCGGCGAGCAGGCTGCCCATGAAAGCGAGGAAGACATCCGTGAATTCGTCCGAGGCGCTCACGTGGTGTTCATCACCGCAGGAATGGGCGGAGGGACGGGGACCGGGTCAGCCCAATACGTCGCACGGTTGGCCAAAGAAGAGGGCGCCTTGGTGATGGGCATCATCACGATGCCCTTCAAATCCGAGGGAAAAATACGCATGGAAAATGCCCACGCCGGCCTCGACAAGCTGCGCAAATTCTGCGACACGACGATCGTGATCTACAACGATCGACTGCTCGAACTCGTCCCCCGTCTCCCGATCAATGCCGCCTTCAAGGTGGCCGATGAAATCCTCATGCAGTCCATCAAAGGTATGACGGAGATCATCACGAAACCGGGACTCGTGAACCTGGACTATGCAGATCTCATGACGATCATGAAGGGCGGCGGCGTGGCGATGATTGGCATCGGTGAGAGCGAGGAGGAACGGGACCGCGTCGAATATGCGATCAACGAGGCCCTGGAATCCCCCCTGCTCGGCGAAGTGGACTTGAGCCACGCGCGCGGTTGCCTAGTCCGCGTAGTGGGCGGCCCCGATCTCTCCGTGTCGGAGGCGGAGCGGGCCGCAGAGATCGTCGGAGAGAAAATCAACCCCCAGGCGCGCATCATCTGGGGCTGCTCCGTCGAGGAAGAACTCGAGAACACGGTCCGTGTGTTGCTTGTCATCACGGGCGTGCGCTCGAAGTCATACCTCGGTAAGGAAATCTACACGGGGCCCGTTGCGCTCACGAGCGACGTGGACGAAGTACGCTGACCTCCTCCCCTTTTTTCCCA
>CAYGBO010000009.1:3215-3555 GCA_964348145.1 uncultured Methanomassiliicoccales archaeon | reverse complement strand
CCCAACCTATTTCCCCTTTCCTTCCTTTCGGGCAGAGCGTGAGCACTCGGAGACCACGCTACCGATACATCGCGTTCCTCATTTCCGGTCCGCGAACCTTCACCTGGGAGGAGCTTGAGGAGGCTCTGAGGGTCTCCCCAGTAACCTTGAGGCTCGTCGACCTCCGCAACGCGCTCGGCCTCGCGAGGTGCACCCACCTCGAGAAGGAGGTGGCCATCGAGGCCCTCCGTGGAGTCGAGCGCATTGCGGGCGAGCCCGTCGAGGTGAGGACCCTTGGGACCTCGGGCACGGTTCGCCGCGCCACGCGGAAGTACTTTCAGGAATCGCGGATGACGGAGGG
>CAYGBO010000009.1:856-3100 GCA_964348145.1 uncultured Methanomassiliicoccales archaeon | reverse complement strand
TCACCGTCTTCAGTCCGTATGGACGCCTGTTCCAGGTCGAGTACGCTCGAGTTGCCGTGACGCGCGGCAACACGACCGCAGGCCTCAAGTTCAAGAACGGCATCGTCCTCATGGCCGACAAGAAAATCGGATCGAGGCTCGTCGAGACCTCCTCCATCGAGAAGATCTTCCAGATCGACGAGCACGTCGGCGCGGCGACGTCGGGCCTCGTGGCCGACGCCCGTGTCCTCGTTGACTACGCGCGGCTCGTGGCCCAGATTAACAAAGTCACCTACAGCGAGAGGATTGGCGTCGACCTCCTCGTGAAGAGGATCTGCGACTTCAAGCAGAACTACACCCAGTATGGAGGCGTCCGCCCCTTCGGGACCGCCTTGCTCGTCGCGGGAGTGGACGACATGGGGACCCATCTCTTCGAGACGGACCCGAGCGGCGCTCTCGTGTCGTACAAGGCCGGGAGCATCGGGGCGGGCCGAAACACGGTCATGGAGCTGTTCGAAGAGAAGTACCAGGATGGCATGAACAAGGATGACGCGGTCCTCCTCGGGCTCGAGGCCCTCCAGAAAGCCTCCGAAGGAGAGCGGCTTGACGCCCGGGCCATCGAGGTAGGAGTCGTCGTGGAGGGCGAGCGATTTCGGCGGCTCTCAGAGGACGAAGTGGCCCAGTACCTGACGCGTCTGCCGGCGGCCTCCTAGGGGGGCCCATGCCCAAGGAGCTCCGAACGGATCGCCGGGACGACGTTTTTCGAGAATACGTAATCGCTCGCATCGAGAAGGCTGGGGACAAGTTCGAGATTCTCGTGAAGCCGGACGCCGTCCAGCGGATTCGCGACGGCAAGGAAGTGGACCTTCTCGCGGAGCTGGCGATCGACCAGATCTTCCGGGACGCCCACAAAGGATCGAAGGCCTCCGAAGAGAAGATGGGAGAGCTGTTCGGGACCACGGAGCCCCTGGACGTCGCCCGACAGATCATCAAGCGTGGAGAGATCCAGCTCACAACGGAGCAGCGTCGCCAGATGCTTGAGGCGAAGCGCAAGCAGATCATCCAGTACATCGCGGCGAATGCCATCAACCCTCAATCGGGCGCGCCGCACCCGCCCCAACGCATCGAAATTGCGATGAACGAGGCGAAGGTTCATGTCGATCCGTTCAAAGGCGTCGAGGAGCAGGTGAAGGACATCCTCGACGAGCTGAGGCCCCTCCTGCCGATTCGCTTCGAGAAGGTTCGCATCGCCGTCCGGCTCAGCGCCGAGGACAGTGCGAAGTGCTACGGCGACATCCGTGCCTTCGGATCCGTCGTGAAGGAGGAGTGGCAAGGATCCGGAGCGTGGATCGGAGTCGTCGAGATGCCGGCAGGCATGCAGACGGAATTCCTAGAGCGGCTCAATGCGAAGACGAAGGGAAACGTCGAGACGCGAATCCTCAAGCCGGACCAGAGGGTGTGACTCCTCCTCAGAGGGAGGCCGCACCCAAAACCTCAAGTAGCGGGTGCCGCTTCGACCGCGTTGCGTGCGAGAGATACATCGATGGAAGGCAGGGGTCCGGCCCGCCCGATCGTCATCCCAGGCGAGGCCGTGGGCGGTCCAGGGCTGAGGTCCGGACCAGGTACGTATCGCGACGGCGGCAAGGTTTTCGCGGCTCATCTCGGCATCCTCTCGGAGAAGGACGGACGAGTGAGCGTCATTCCACTGTCCGGTCGCTACATACCTCAGTCCGGGGACGCCATCATTGGCGAGATCGTCGATCTTGGACCCTCCCACTGGCTCGTCGACATCAACTCCCCCTATCCCGCGCCCCTGCATGCCTCCGAGTCGCCCTGGGAGCCCGAGTTTGGTGATACGAGTCGGTTCCTGACGGTCGGCGACGCGATCATGGCCCACGTCCTCTCGGTGGACGAAATCAAGCGCGTGCAGATCACGATGCGAGATCGAGAGGCGAGGCGGCTGCAGGGCGGTCAGCTGATTGAAGTCGCGCCGTCGAAGGTCCCTCGTGTGATCGGAAAACAGGGCAGCATGATTGGTCTCATCAAGGACAAGACACGGTGCCGCATCTACGTGGGCCAGAACGGCCGTATCTGGTTTGACGGGGAAGACCGGAACACGGCCCTCGCAGTGCGTGCCGTCAAGTTCGTCGAGGAGCGAGCGCAGGCCTATGGTCTCACGGAGGCCGTCCGGGACTTCCTCGAACGCGCGCGGCATGACGGAGGGCGTCTCGAGCTCTCCTAATGGAGAAGGATCCCTATGGAAGA
>CAYGBO010000009.1:0-800 GCA_964348145.1 uncultured Methanomassiliicoccales archaeon | reverse complement strand
CCCACAGAGGTGAATCTGATTGACGGGAACGGACGGAGGCTAGATGGCCGGAAGTACGATGAACTCCGGCAGATCCGAATCGAAGCCGGTGTGTTGAGGCGCGCGGACGGATCTGCCTATGTGGAATGGGGCGGGAACAAGGTTCTCTCCGCCGTCTACGGCCCGCGCGAGGCCCATCCCCGACACTTGCAGGACCCGGAGCGGGCCCTCGTCCAGTGCCGCTACAACATGGCCCCGTTTAGTGTGTCGGACCGGAAGCGGCCCGGCCCGGACCGTCGCTCCGTCGAGATTTCCAAGGTGATCTCGGAGGCGTTGGCCTCGGTGGTCTTCTAGGAGCAGTTTCCCTGAACGGCCGTGGATATCTTCATCGAGGTGCTTCAGGCCGATGCGGGCACGCGCTGTGCAGGTCTGACGGCTGCCTCCGTGGCCCTCGCCGATGCCGGCGTTCCCATGAGGGACCTCGTCACGTCCTGCGCCTCGGGGAAGATCGGGGGCGTCGTCTGCCTCGATCTGAACAAGGATGAAGACAACTTCGGGGAGGCGGACTGCCCCATGGCCATCGTGCCCCGGACCGGGGATATCGTCCTGCTTCAGATGGACGGGCACATGACGTTCGAGGAGTTTCAGAAGGCCATGGCACTCTCCATGGATGCCACGAAACGCATCTACGACATGCAGCGCGACGCGTTGCGACGTCGCTACTCCGTCACGGTCGAGGAACTGCTACGCGAACCGACCGCGCCCACGCAGCCGGACACGGGTTCAGAACCCGCCGGAAATTTCGATCCCGTGTTCGACGC
>CAYGBO010000008.1:55497-57860 GCA_964348145.1 uncultured Methanomassiliicoccales archaeon | reverse complement strand
TTACGATTGGCGGCCTCACCGGCCTATTCTTGGGAACCACGGCGGTTGACGTTCACGTCCACGACACCTATTTCGTGGTGGCTCACTTCCATTTTGTGATGGTTGGGGCAACGATCATGGCCGCCGGTCGTCCCCGCGAAGGCGCAGGACCTCGGTGAGGACTTCCCGCTTCCTGTGGAACATTGGCCCGTGAGCGTGACGACGGTCAAGATCAAGGACATCCTGCTCGTCGATCCGAGCCTTGACGAGGAACGGATGGCGGACGCGCGCCTGACCGTCACGACGGACGAGAACGGTGCGATCCGCGCGATGCAAAAAGGCTTAAGGGGAAGCTTCTCATACGACGAGGTCAAGCGGATTATCGAGACCGACCTGAAGGTCGGTGAAAGAATTCGCCCCCTCCTTCGTCCCTGAGGTTCATCATGGCTCGTCGAACTCGAAAAGTCGGACCGGTCGGCCGTCTTGGCCCTCGCTACGGCGTCCGCGTGCGCCGTCGCACGCAGGAGATTGAAGAAGGACTCCGGACCCGCCACGTTTGCCCGAATTGCCGCGCCGTCTCCGTGCGCCGTCGGAGCTCGGGTGTGTGGGCATGCCGTCGTTGCGGCACGGTCTTTGCCGGGGGTGCGTATCGACCCGTTGTGACCACGAGCTTCAAACGCGAGCTTCCATCCGCGGAGGAACCGGAGACGCCAGAAGGAGACACCTCCGAGCCAGAGGAGGCATGACCCTGTACAAATGCGGGATCTGCTACGAACCCATCCGGACGAACATCAACACGGTCGGGATTCAGTGCGAACGGTGCGGGTCCAAGATTTTCTACAAGGAACGACCGAACGTGAAGAAGGTCGTCAGGGCACGATGAGCATGCGGCGCGCAGTGATCACGATTGAGGGGCCTGAAGCCTCCGTCATACACCGTGCCCTCTCGCCCGAAGCGGGCCGCGACCTCCCGAAGGCGCGGATCTCCTTGAGCGGGCCTCGACCCCCCCTGTCCATCACGATTGACGCGGAGGACACGAGCGCGCTCCGGGCGGCCGTGAACTCGTATCTGCGGTGGATCGACGTGGCGGCTCGGGTATGGAAGGAGGCGAGGTCATGAAGGAGCTATCACCTCAGCTGCAGAATCAGATCGCGCAGTACCAGCAGCTGCAGCAGCAGCTCCAGGTCCTCGCCTCCCAGCGCCTCCAGCTCGAGGCGAAACTGAAGGAAGTCGAGGGTACCCTGGAGGAACTCGGCAAGGCCGCGCCGGACACCCAGATCTACAAGAGCATTGGGATGCTGCTCGTGCGGCAGGATGACCGGGAAAGCCTCAAGAAGGAACTTGAGGAGCACCAGGAGACGCTCTCGATCCGTGTGAAATCCCTGCAGAAGCAGGAGAAATCCCTCACGGAGAAGTACGAGGATCTCGGCGAAAAGATCCAGCAGGCTCTGGGCGGGCCCTCCGCGCCCAAGGGCGGTTGAACCTCGCGGTCCTTCCCCTGGCAAATCCTTATATGAATTGCTCCATTGGTGAGCCCGTGGCCGACGATTCGGAAGCGAGGAAGGTCAAGAGGCCGGCGGTGTCCCCGCCAAGTCTCTCCCGGTTCGTCATGATCTTCCTGGGCCTTCTCGCGATCTGGGTTCTGTTCGATCCCGGTCTGGCATCTTCCTTCGCAGCACTAGCGGACCTGCTCCTTTGGCCCGTGATCGGGTTCGGAGGCTACCTCCCTGTGATGACGATCCTCCTGGCCGGCGCCCTAACGACCACCATTTCGTCCCTCGTGCGAGATTACTTCACTGACTACGTCCGGATGGCCAGGACTCAGAAGATCATGAGGGCCTGGCAGAAGGAGCGGATGGACGCCATGAGGAAGGGCAACACGGCGAGGATCGCGAAGCTCATGGAGGCTCAGAAGAGCTTCCAGAAGGACCAGATGGACATGATGTTCAGCCCCTACAAGTCCATGGCCCTCACGTTGTTCATGTTCGTGATCATCTTCACGTGGCTCCGGACCTTCGTCGATCAGACCCTCGGGCTCCTCGGGAACCAGTGGATTGCAGTCCCTTGGGCTTCGGACGTCTTTCTCCCTTCGACCATCGTGTTCCTGCCTGCGTGGATTCTCCTGTACTCTGGCCTGGCGATTCCCATTGGCCAGATCGTCACGCGCGTGCTGAAATACGTTCGGTTCCGGCGGCGCCTTCTCGCGATGGACATTCCGCTCCACCCGGAGGCCGATGACGCGGCCTGAGGGGTCAACGATGATCATCGCCGTGGGTGGGCCGCCCGGGAGCGGCAAGACCACGGTGGCGGAGCGCCTGTCGGAGGCGCATGGCTGGGCCTTCGTGTCTGCCGGCCTTCGATTCCGGCGCATGGCAGAGTCCCGT
>CAYGBO010000008.1:47580-55483 GCA_964348145.1 uncultured Methanomassiliicoccales archaeon | reverse complement strand
GCGCGCGGGCCGAAGCGGATCACTCGATCGACCGTGAGCTGGATCGCCAAGTCCTCGAGGAAGTCCTGCGTCACGACGCCTCGGGATCCGACGTAATCGTAGACGGGCGAATTCAGGCGCATCTACTGGCCGGGAGGAAGATCCCCTGTCTCAAGGTCTGGATCGATGCGCCCATGGATGTGCGGGCGGAGCGCGTGTCGGGCCGTGAGGGCAAGCCGGTCCACCTTGCGAAGGATGAGATCCTCCGTCGGGAGCGGTCCGAACGCACGCGGTACAAGGCAATCTACGATCTCGATATCGAGGATACCCGCGGCTTCGACGTGGTCATCGACTCCGCCGACAAGACGCCCGATGAGATTGTGGCCCTCGTCTGGGCTCGGGTGTCTGGATGAGTGATCTGACCGTACTGCACGACACTCCCAGTTCGAAACACGGGACCCCTCCCGACGCACGCCCGATCCATGAGGCGATCCGCCTCGGAGTCGCGATCGTGGACAAACCCCAGGGTCCCACGTCCCATCAGGTGAGCGCATGGGTACGAGACATGTTCGGCGTGCCTCGCGCGGGGCACTCGGGAACCTTGGACCCGCGGGTGACGGGGGTGCTCCCCGTCGCTCTTGGCGACGCGACCCGTGGCCTCGAGGCCGTCCTTGCGGGGGACAAGGAGTACGTAGGGGTGTTGCAGCTTCATCAGGACGTCGAGGAACGGCGCGTGGTCTCCATGATGAAGCGGTTCGTCGGGGAGATCTACCAGACGCCGCCCGTACGGGCCGCCGTGCGTCGGGAGCAACGGACCCGCAGGATTTTCGACTTCGATCTCCACGAGATGTCAGGCCGTCACGTCCTCTTCCGGGTTCGGTGCGAGTCGGGAACGTACGTCCGTACCCTTTGCGTGGACCTCGGGGACGCCCTCGGGATCGGGGCGAACCTCGTGGACCTCCGGCGGACCCGGACGGCCTCGTTTCAGGAGGCCGAAGCGCGTCCCCTGCACGCCTTTCGGGACGCGATCGCGTTCTGGAAGGAGGACGGGGATGAGACCTCCCTCCGCACGATCCTGGAACCTCAGGAGCGCCTCCTCGCCCACCTGCCCCGCGTCATCGTGAAGGACACGGCGGTCGATGCCCTCTGCCACGGCGCCAACCTGGCGGTTCCCGGCATCGCAAAGCTCTCGCAAAACATCCGGCGCGGCGAGATTGTCGGCGTACTCTCGGCGAAAGGAGAAGCCGTGGCGATTGCGAAGGCGATGATGTCCTCCGACCAGATCGTGGTCGCCAAGTCCGGCGTCGCGGCCGACATCTCTCGAGTCCTCATGGACCCGGGGACGTACCCAAAGCTGTGGAAGTGACGGCGGATGGGCGTGGATCCTTGGGGTTTCGACGAGGGCCGTCAGGCCCTCGCGCGACGCCTGCGGGACCGCCGGCTCAAAGCGTCCGCCCTCCGAACGTCCGTCTTCCTATTCTACTTCGCGTTCCTGCTCCTCGGAGGCTCGGTCTCCCTCCGGGCGTGGACCGCGTCCCTCGGAGGGCCCGGATGGGCCCAGGTGGCTCTCTTCCTCGCGATCCTCTTCGCGTCGGCGAACCTCCTGGGACTGCCCTTCGCCTATCTCGTTGGCTACCGATGGGAGGTCCGGGAGGGCCTCACGGAGCGAACCCTGGGATCGTGGCTTCGGGACTATGGAAAGGCCTCCGCCCTGGGACTCCTGGCCGTCCTGGTTGCCGGGGAGGCGGTCCTGTGGCTCCTGGCCGCCCAGCCGGTCTGGTGGTGGGCCCTTGCATGGGCCCTCGGGATCGCCGTGTCCGCGACGGTCGCGTTCCTGGCCCCGGTCCTTCTCGTCCCGATGTTCTATCGCCATCGGCCCCTCCGGGATCCGGGCCTCCGGGCGCGATTCGAGGCCCTTGCAGCCTCCGCGGGAATTCCCGTTGTCGGCGTGTTCGAACTGGAAGCGTCAGCGAAGACGCATCGGTCGAACGCGGGGGTGGTGGGTATCGGGCGCACGAGACGCATCCTCGTTACGGATACGCTCCTCCGGGACTATACCGCTGAGGAGATCGACGCCGTCCTCGCCCACGAGATCGGTCACCAGCGCTTCCGGGACCCGTGGATCGGATTCGCCATCTCGGGCGGCTCCTCCCTTCTCCTTCTGGGCCTCGCGGCCTGGGCCTACGCCGAATCCTTTCCCTTCTTCGGTTACTACGCGCTGCACGATCCGGCCGGACTACCTCTCCTCGCTCTCTACTCGGCCCTCTTCGCGATTGCATGGTCGCCCGTCGAGCTGTGGTGGTCCCGACGGAGGGAGGCGCGAGCGGACCGCTTCGCCCTGCGGCTCACCCGGAACCCGGTTCCTTTCGCCTCGGCCATGGTGAAGCTCCATGACCGGAATCTTGGGGTCGCTCATCCGAGGACTTGGGATGTCTGGTTGTTTCACAGCCACCCTCCCGGCCGGGCCCGCGTGGAGATTGCGCGGGCCGATGCCTCCGCGGTTTGATGGCTCGCCGGACAACTTTTAGTACCGCGTAGCTAATCGCGCGAAGGCTGGGTGCCGAGGTCGCCTAGTCTGGTAGGGCGCCAGCCTGGAGAGCTGGTGGTCGAAAGGCCTCGGGAGTTCAAAAGGCTCCCGCCGGGCGAGCGACGGCGGCCTGAAAGTCTCCCCCTCGGCGTTCAGTCTTTTTGGGCCGTCGGGCCCGCGAGTCTCGCTTTCAGCTCGTCGATGGGGTTCACGGGCACGGGATCCACGCCACGGAGGACCGCGAGGTACAGGCTCACGAAGTCGCCCAAGAAGAGCAACCCGAGCATCCGGCAGAGGAGCTCTTCGTGATCGTCTCGCACCTGCTGGACTCGGACGGCTCGCCCGATCATCTCCGCCGTCACATCGAGGCGGTGCTTCAGCTCCGGACTCTCATCCGCATCCCTCAGCAGGATCGGGGCGAAGCGACGCGCGGCGGCATCCTCGCACCACCCGACTAGTTCGTTGTGGTCGGCTTCCGGGAAGACCGAGGCGAAGGCGAGCACCTTCGCGTTCTCGTTGAACTGGGTCTGCCAGCGTTTCGCGACGGAGGAGAAGGGACCGGCACCGTAGACAATGGGTACGCGTCCTTTCAGACGGGCCGCAAGGCTCTTCGCCCGATTCCTTCGAGGGGCCACGTCAGGACGAAGCTCCTTCCGTAGTTCTTGGAGGTGGACGATCGCACGCTCAAGTTCCCCCCGAAGGTCCCCGTACAGCCATTCCTCGCCGATCGCCGGTAGGATCCCGAAGAGGTGACCGAAGGCGCCCCTTGGCGGGAGACCCTTCGGCACCAGGATCACCTCGGCCTGGGCCTTCCGGGCGAGGGCTGCGAGGGCACCTCCCGACGTCACCGCGATGAGCTTGCAGCCGACCCGTAGACCTTGGGCGGCGGCCGCAAGGGTTTCCTCGGTGGCCCCCGAGTAGCTGACGGCAACCAAAAGATCTCCCGCCTGAGCGGAGGGCGGAAGTCGATAGTCGCGGACGATGCGCAGGGGGGCCTTGGAGCGGTCCGCGATCCAAGACGTGAAGATGTCGGCTGCGATGGCAGATCCTCCCATGCCGGCGATGAAAATCCGACGTGCCCTCCGGAGGTCCGCGGGCGTGCCAAGCCCTCGCCGGAGCCCCTCCATCAACTGCTCAGGGAGGGACGCGATGATATCGCCCATGCCGCCGGGATCCGCCTTGGCGACCGCCGCTGCATCGAGCAACGCGCTCGAGATGGGGGCGGCAGCCATAAGGCCAGCGCATCGGCCGGGGTAACCACTAAAGCGGTAGCTACAAAAAACTTGATATAAACGGCTTCCCTCCCCGTCGCCGTGGATACGATCCCGCGGGCCCTTCAGGTCCTTCGAACGGGGGGGTTCGTCCTCGTCTACGATGGCGACGGGCGAGAACGGGAGACGGACCTCGTCGTCCCGAGCGAATTCGTCAAGCCGGACACAATCCGGACGATGCGGAAGGACGCGGGCGGCTTGATCTGCGTGACGATGCTCGAGGCAGTCCGGTCGAGGCTCGAACTACCCTTCATGGCGGAGGTCCTGCATCACGCGGGTCGTTCGTTCCCGGTCCTCGAGGCCCTGGGACGTGAAGACATCCGGTACGATCGGCACAGCGCGTTCTCTATCGCGATCAACCATCGGGACACCTTCACGGGCGTGACAGACCGCGATCGGGCCCTCACAATTTCTCGGTTCGCGATTTTGGCTCGTGAGACTCTCCGCAGGGGGAATGGTTGGGCGGTTCGCGCGTTCGGCGACGCCTTTCGGTCCCCCGGCCACGTGCCACTCCTGAATGCGGCAGAGCCTCTCCTCGAGGCCCGTCGAGGCCACACGGAGCTCGCGACGGCCCTCACCGTGATGGCCGGACTCGTCCCGAGCGCCACCCTGTGCGAGATGATGGGCGACGATGGACACGCCCTAGCCAAAGAGGATGCAAAGAGATATGCGCGAGAGCGGAATCTCGTGTTCCTCGAAGGGCGGGACATCGTCCAGGCGTGGCGCGCATGGTCCGTGTGATGGCGACGGGGGTCTTCGATCTCCTCCACGTGGGTCACATTCACTTTCTGTCGGAGGCGCGCAAGCTCGGCGATGAGCTCGTGGTCGTGGTCGCGCGGGACAGCACAGCCCGGAGGTTCAAGCATGATCCGATCACGCCGGAATCATTGCGACTGCAGATCGTCGCCGCTCTCAAGCCGGTTGACCGTGCCTTTTTGGGCCATGAGGGGAACATCTTCGAGATCTTGGGGGATGTGCGACCCGACATCGGCTTTCTCGGATACGACCAGATTCATGACGAGAATCGGATCGTCGATGAGTGTCGCCGGCGCGGGCTGTCCACGAAGGTCGTCCGCCTGTCACGCTCGGAGGGGGACCTCGATGGGACTCGCAAGATTGTAAAGAAGGTGGGCGAATGGCTCGAAGCACAAGGACGGCTCGGCGGCAACGAGGGGGCAGAAGCGCCACCCGGGGTGCCTCCCGGAGCCGACGACTGAAGCGGATCGGGATCGTGGACACGAGCTTCGCCCGGTTCGACATGGCCGCATCCGCGATGGATGAACTGAGGAAGCAGGGCAACAACCTCGAGATTGTCCGGTACACGGTGCCCGGAATCAAGGACCTAGCCGCAGGCGCTTGCGTCCTGTTCAGCAGGGGGTGCGATCTCGTGTTGGCGCTCGGGATGGTGGGCCGGCAGCCCGTCGACAAGGACTGCGCCCTCGCCGCCGACTTCGGTCTGCAGCTCGTCCAAGCCCGAGAGGGCAAGCACATCCTCGGCGTCATGGTCCACGAAGACGAAGTGGAGGATGAGGCACGCCTCGCATGGCTCTTCGATCAGAGGACGCGGGAGCACGCCGTCAACGCCTACGACTTGTTGTTTCGTCCCGAGGCGATACGGGCCCGCGCGGGAACAGGGCAGCGCGAGGGGTTCGCGGACGCGGGGCCGCTCCGGGTGAGATTGCCATGAGGATCGTCCTCGTCGCGTCTCAGTTCAATGGGGAGGTCGTTGACCGCATGATCGAGCGTGCCCTCGACCGCGCGGAACAGGTCGGCGCGAAGGTCACCACGGTCGTCCGCGTCCCGGGAGCTTTCGAAATCCCCCTCGCCGTCCAGACCCTTCTTGGGCGGGATGACGTGGATGGCGCGGTCGCGATTGGCGCCGTGATCAAAGGAGAAACTCTCCACGACGAAGTGCTGCTCGCCGCGGTGGCTCGGGCCCTTTCCGAAGTCAGTCTCCGGGCAGGGAAGCCCGTTGGCTTCGGCATCACGGGCCCTGGCATGACGGAGCACCAGGCGAATGCCCGGGTGGGGAATGCGGCGCGGGCGGTCGATGCCGTCCTCTCCATGCACGACCTCATGAAGGGGCTGTAGTTCGGTCTCTCCGTCAACAACGGGACGGAAAGCTTTAATGCCGCCATCCCTCAATAAGGGCTCGACCCGTCGATTGTGAGGTTCAAGGAGTCCAGAACATGGCCGACATCGCCGCAATCGAATCGGTTCTGCATGAACTCGAGAGCGCCGAAGGGGTCCAGGATGCCGTCCTCGTGTCTCGCAGCGGGATGCATATTGCTGGGACGGTGCCGAAGGGCGCGCATTCGGAGACCTTCGTGGCGATGTTCGCAATCCTACTCGGTGCGGCGGAGACCGCCACGTCGGAGCTGAAGGAGCGTCTGGACAGCGTCGTGATCAACTTGGAGAGCAGCAAGGTCCTGATCGTGAACGACGGGCCGAAGGCGCTCTTTGTGCTGCGAACGAACGGAGATGTCGACGAGAGACGCCTGAAGCAGAGCCTCGAGAAGTACGTGAAGCGGATTGAGGAACACCTGTAGCCTAGATGCGGCGCATTCCCCGCGCGATCCATTCGCCCACGCACTTCGTCACGTAGCGCAATGTGGCCGCCCCTCCCCGATCCACCCCTTCCGGCCTCGTCTTGCCTTGTTCGAGGGCTTGGAGGACCCCATCGACGTCGAGGACTCCGCCGTCGATGTCCGTTGTCGCCCGTGCCACCTCGTCGAGATAGTGACTGTCGCTCCCCCCTGTCTCGGCGACCCGTCGAGCTCGAGCGAGCCGCATCGCCCGCAAGTTCGCCCGACGTAGGGTTCGGGCGTTGCGCGTCTCGTAGGCCCGGAACGGCGCCGAGACGATTCCCGATTGCCCAATCCCGGACCAGAAGCGGTACGGATGGGCCGCGACAGGAATACCCCCCAAGGCCACAACCCGATCGATCGTGTCCAGGACACTGAGCCCTCGGGGGATCTGTTCCTGCACCCCGTACGCGAGGATGTGTCCTTCCCGGCTCGAGACCTCCGTTCCCGGGATGACGAGGAAATCAAGCTTCGCGGCCTCCTCGGCGAGTCGTACCCCTCCCACCGAGTTGTGATCCGTGACTGCGATCCCATCGAGCCCGAGCCGTTTCGCCGTGGCGACAAGGTCGCGTGGATCGACCCGGGAGTCGGGGGAATAGCGCGTGTGGTTGTGGAGGTCGAGCCTCATTCGTGCCCGCGGAAGAGTCCGCGGGTCTAAAGGGTTGCGGGCCGGAGGGACGTGGGATCCGTGCGGTATCCCTCGAAGACGCCTCTGGACACGCAGACGGACGTGTTCGAACCGTCTGGGCGTCAGTGGACCCGGGTTCCCGGCTTGAAATCTTTGTCCACCTTCAGTTCGGTTTCTCCCACCCGGAGCGGAACTCGGACCTCCCCTTCCCGACCGAGGAAGTAGACCGAGCCCGATTCGCCCACCTGAAGCCTGTACTTCTTGAACTCGGAGAAAGACATCGTCGGGGCGCCGGCCACGCCGAGGATTTGTGTGCCAACAGGCGCGTCCTCCGGCGGCAGGACGAGCCCAACGTCCCTTTCGTCCTCGCCTGCCAGGAGCATCCCGATGCTCTGAACTCCCCTCAGCTTGGTTGGCTCGAGGTTCACCAAGAGGGCGATCTTTCGACCGTCTAGCTCTTCCGCCGCGTAGTTATCACGGATGCCCGCTACGATCTGACGCCGCTCGTCTCCGAGATCCACCTGCAGGACGTACAGCTTGTCCGCATTCGGATGCTCTTTGACGTCAACGATTTGGGCGACCCGCACGTCGAACCGCCCCTCGGGGGTTGTTCCCCCCATTGAGAGATCGATTTTCGTGAACAGGGGCTTGCCCACGCGGATTCTCTGCCCCGCGGGGATGTCCTCGAGCGCTTCCTCCCATCGGACCCCCTGCACGTCCCCATCGTAGCCTAAGGAGTGCCACAGGCGCGACGAACTGAACGGAGTGAAGGGGGCCATGAGGAGGGCGAGGGCTTTCGAGGTCCGAAGGGCTACGTGTAGTGCGGTCCCACATGCTGCGCGGTCCCTGCGCACGAGGTCCCACGGAGCCTTCTGATCGAAATACTGGTTTCCGAGGCGTGCGAGGTGGATCG
>CAYGBO010000008.1:29937-47570 GCA_964348145.1 uncultured Methanomassiliicoccales archaeon | reverse complement strand
CGCCGGGGATGTCCTCGATGACGATGGGCCCGAAGTTGGCGTGGTAGCCCTCCAGGATGTCGATCGCTCGGATCGCCTCCTTCAGACGGACGTACTCGAGATTCTGGCCAACCTTGCGCCACTGGTCCTCGATGGAACGGACCATCGCTCTGTCTGGGGCGTCCAGATAGCCCGTGGGGGGCACAGCGTGACCGAAGTTCTTGTCAGCAAAGGTGAGAGCCCGATGCACGAAGTTTCCGTACACTGCGAGGAGTTCCTGGTTGTTCCGCTGGGCGAAGTCCTCCCACTCGAAGTCGGTATCCTTCGCCTCGGGCATTGTCGCGAGGCAGTAGTAGCGTATCTGATCTGGATCGAATCGCTCCAAGAGATCCGGGAGCCACACGCCCTGCCCTCGTCCGGCGCTCATCTTCTCGCCGGAGATGTTCATGAACTGGCTCGCTGGGATGTCGTACGGAAGGACAAGACGGTCGTCGTGCCCGAGCAGGATCGAAGGCCAGATGATCGAGTGGAACACGATGTTGTCCTTCCCGATGAAGTAATAGTGTCTAGCCTTGGGGTCATACCAGAAGTCTTTCCAGCCATCTGGTCTCTGCGCTCTCCGAAACCACTCTCTTGTCGCCGTGAGGTATCCCATGACGGCCTCGAACCACACGTAGATCCGCTTCGTCTCGAAACCACGTACCGGCAGCTCGATGCCCCAGTCGAGGTCGCGGGTCACGGGTCGATCCCTGAGCCCCTCTTCAAGCCAGCTGTTCGTGAAGCTCAGGACGTGGTGCCGCCAATGGTCCTTCCCCGTAGACATCCATTGTCGCAAGGGGCCACGGAACGCGCTGAGCCGGAAGAAAAAATGGTTCGTCTTCTTCCGCTCGGGGCGAGTCCCGTGAATCCGGCATCTCGGGTCCTTCAGCTCAAATGGGTCCATGAGGTTCCCGCAGCTGTCACACTGATCCCCCCGAGCGCGATCGTGCCCACAGGTAGGACACGTCCCTTCGACGTAACGGTCGGGAAGGAATCGCTGATCCGTGGTGCAGAACGGGGAGATCATTTCGGATTCGTAGATATGCCCCTTGTTTCGGAGGGATAGGAAGATCTCCTGCGCCCACTTCTTATGGTTCGGATCGGCAGTGTTCCAGTAGAGATCGTATTGCACACCGAGCTGCTCGATGTTCTTCTCGTGGAGCTCATGGTACCGCTGCGCCACGACTGCGGGAGCAACACCCTCCTCGTCCGCTCGAACCATCGTCGGGGTGCCATGCATGTCGCTGCCGCCTACCGTGAGGACCTCGTCACCTTTCATCCGGTGATATCGGGCGAACACGTCTGCGGGGATGAACGTCGAAACTGCATGGCCAATGTGCCTGGGGCCGGAGGCATAGGGCCACGCCACGCAAACGAGGATACGAGTCATCGTCGAAGACCAAGAACAGCCCGAGACTCATTTAAACCATTCGCGAAAATGAGAAACGGTTCGCGTCTGTCGGATCCACGCCTCCTCACAACTGATTATCACGGTGGGCAAGTAGAGAGGCATGGATTATCCGGTTTCAGTCCGATACCCTCGTAGTTTCCTCCTCGGAGGACGGTGCATTGCCGGAGCTACGCCGAGGCCCAGCATCCATTCGAGAGACGGCAAACGGTCGCCGTCCTGAACCCGGAATTCTTTGCTGGAACTGTCGGAAGCTCACGCCGTTCGAGGAGGATCGCTGTCAGTCGTGTGGGGCCGCCTTCGCGGGAGGGACGGGAGGAGCCTACGCGACGAGCCGCATCGGGAAATCTACCTCGACTCCGCCTCCCGTCGAGCCGAGGCCTTCCAGGAACCTGGCCGATCTCGTCGCCGATCTCCAACGGGTCCAAGACGTGTCGTCATCCCTCGTCGCGCGATTGGAATCAGGTCCCTCGGCTTCCCTGTTCCAGTGTCCTTCTTGTGGCCGATTCGTTGCCGAGGACGCAGCGAGCTGCACATGCGGCGTCCGGTTCGCATCCTCGGAGGACACATTCCCCTGTCCCGAGTGCGATGCTCGCGTTCCATCCCTCGAGGAGGAATGTCCGGTCTGCGGCGTCCATTTTCAGGAAGCTTCCTCGCGCATCACCTACACCTGCCCGAAGTGCGGAAACCACGTGGCAGCAGATGCAATCCGTTGCGCATGCGGCGTTTGGTTTGAGGACTGAGCCCTGAAATTCTCAGCTTCGAGAACCGTCCGCGAAGACCTTTATCCTTCGAAACGCGTGATATCATATGCCGCCAGGCAACCTCAACGGAGACCACAAACCAAATGAAAGCGAAGCGAGCCCGACGCGCTACGAAAAAGACCTACTACCTGGTCTTGTGGTGGATGTCTCAGACACCCTACGCCGCGGTGTTCGAGAACCAGGTCGCAGCGGAAGCTGCGGCCAGTGTGCGGAACGCCCTGCTGGTCGTCGTATCGGGCCGAGATGTCAAGGTGGACCAGGTCATGGACTGGTACCGCCGAGATGATGAGGGCCGGCCCATGCCCGCGGAATGGCGGGATCTCGTGGGCCAGGTTCACGCCCCGTGGCTGCCGAAACCAAAGCCCTCGGTCTGATCGAAAACGCCGTGCCAGATAGCTTCCGATCCATCCTCTTTAACGAACGCCGGAAGGAGCCTCCGGCGGCTCAGTCTTTGTTTTCACGTTGGATAGCGAGGGGGAAACGACTATAGCGCCGGAGGGTCAAGGGCCGCCGCTCGAGATGGCCCAGCAACAGGCGACCGTTGCGGAGTGCCCGAGTTGCGGCTCGGAAGTCGCTCTCGACGCCACAGAATATCCCCGGTGCGGTGAGCTCTTTGCCGATGAAGCCCTCGAACTCGAACAGGCTCCAGCACCCCCTAGAGAGGTTCCGGCAGAAAAGAAGAAGGCGGGGATGCGGGAAAAGGTACTGTTCTACGCAGGAGTCTCTCTCATCGTCCTTGGCGGGCCGGTCGTGGCGCTGGGATCCTGGCTCCACGATGTACTCCGGATACCCTACAATGAGTACACCGCATTCGACGTCTTTGGTCCGATGAACCGCCTTGTGTCCGCAGTGGGGCTCATCGTCCTCATCGTGGGAATTGTCCTCCTCATCCTGTCCCTCCGACTTACGCGCGGGGTGGAGCCGGAGTACGACATCGGGGCCCCACGGGATTCGTGAAACCCTCGGGAGTCCTATATCATTAAATATGCACACTCGGATGCGAACCGTGCTGGCGAAGAGCGCCCGCCGCATGGAGCATCGGATGTCTCATACGGGTTCCGGCTTTCGACCTTCCAGTACCCCCGTGGAAGAGGGGAAGGTGTACGAGGCCACGATCGAGGATATCGGTCGCGAGGGCGACGGAGTTGCCCGAATTCAGAACTTCGTCGTCTTCGTGCCCGGGACGAAGATTGGCGACCAGGTGAAAGTTCGCATCACTCGCGTGCATTCCCGAAGGGCGGACGGAGAGGTCGTCCGCGAGTGATGGCACACACGGGATGGGGAGCTTGTCGCCGGGGAGGAGAGCGGCAGCGTTTCCCGCTTCGCCCACGGGGGACCGCCGAAGTTTCGAAAAGCGTAAAACAATGTCTATATATCCACGTCCAAATCGAATCCCGAGGGTCTCCCCCTTGTTTCGGCCACGCCGACTCGGCTCCTGGGTCTTCGCACTGACCGCGGCTTCAGCCCTCGTCATCGCATCGAGCATGGCGCGCGCTGAAGATTGGGATGGCGATTTCGTGCCGGATCACCTGGAGGAGGCGGCGGAGCGAAACGTGGCCGTGGCGACGTCTCCCCGCGTTGCTCCGACTGCCGTCTCCATCACGAGCCAGTCTGTTGGTGCAGCGGTCAACGACAGGTTCCGCATTCGATACTCTGAGGGGGAGTTCGAGGTGGACTACTTCCCTGACACGAGCTCCGTGCCCAGGGTCTCGTACTCCCTCGAGCTGCGCAGCCTCGTCGAGTGGGTGGACGGTGGCGACGGGGTTTTCGAGGAGAGTGAGATTACCTGGTCTCTGCCGCTCGGCAGCGACGCCTTCCGGACCGTCCCGGTCGCCCACACGAATGCAACGAGCACCGACGGGGGCAACCTGGACCGCTTCGCGATTCGGAGCGACGGAGGCGAGATCACCCTCGTGCTGACGATCGCCCAGCGGTTCTTGAGGCTGTCTCCAGAGAGGATCCTGACACCTATGGAAGCGAAGCTGGATCTCTACATGAACCGCACCCTGCATTGCGCGGCCTCCCGGGTCGCGATCGAACTTGAACTTGAGACACGCCACGAGATGCGATTCGGCACTCGGTCTTGGGATGTGACCCACAACTTCAGCAAGGACGAGAGCTGGGTGAACGTCACCTCCGGGACCTATCCGGAGGCTGCCACCGCGTTCTTCTCTTGGTCTGACTATGCTGAAGTGGACGGAATTCGGGGGCGAGTCGCCGCAACGCCTCCCGTGGGGTCCGGGGACACGTACACGATGTATCTGATCTACCCCGCGGGACCCCGCTCCGATCGGGTCGCCGTCTCCCACGACCCCGCGCTCGGCGTCGTGAGCGCGGCATACGAGGGCATCCTGCGGTTGCCTGAAGTACGCCCCTTCCAAGGCGATCCGCCGGTGTATGCTATTTCCCTCGTCGGGATGGCCGTCCTCGTAGGCGGAACGATGGTCCTCGCGAGGCGTCGCCGCTACAAGGCGTGAGGCCGCAATCCTTAACGTCGTCGCCCTTTACGGGGACGGGTGGTCTCCATCGTCGCGGTCGAGAACATTATCGTGCCCGCCGTGATGGTATTCGCCTTCACGTTGACGGTCATCGCGGTGCTCGCATGGCGTCGCACCCGGGACGCCCATGTCGTGTTCCTCGGAGGGGCCTTCGCGGCCTTCTTCGTCAAGGGTCTCGTCCTGACCGCTGCCCTCTTCCTCAGCCCCATCGAGCCCCCAACCCTCATCCTTGTGTGGGGCGGCTTCGATCTCGTGATCCTCGCCCTGTTCTACGGCTTCACGCTACGACGCTGATGCGACGTGATGCCATGGATGAGGACATCCTGGCGGTCAAGAAGAGGAAGGACCTCTACGAATTCGTACGGCGAAATCCAGGCTTTCACCTCCGAGAGATCTCCCGGGTGCTCAAACTGTCAATCACCCTGGCGGACTACCACCTCCGCTTCCTTGAGAAACACGAGCTGATATCGTCCACGATGGATGGTGAATACAAACGCTACTATCCGCGTTCCATCCCGGGAGACCTTGAGGCCCGCCCGGCTCTGACGGACCCACAGAAGCGGGTCCTCGGCTTCCTTCGACAGTCGGTCCCCTTGCGAGTTCTCGCCTTCCTCATGGAACGGGAGTCAGCATCCCATAAGGAGATCCTGGAACACGTCCCCGTCTCGCCGTCCACCCTATCCCACCATCTTAGGAAGCTGCTCGCATCCGGCGTGATCCGGAAGCTTGGGAAAGGGGAGCGTGGCTATCGAGTTGCGGAGCCCAGGATCGTGGCGTTCCTCATGGCGACGTACGAACTCGCGACGGCGGACCAGATCGACACCTTCCTCCGCGTATGGGGCGAGTTTCGTGTTTGACCCAAGCCTCCGACTCGGCTAGGGAGGCAAGCCTCCGATGGAGAACGCGGGCGAGGATGGGAGACCGCCGTTCTCCTCCGCTGCCTACGGACCTTCCGTGGATTTCGGAAGTTCAAGCCACGAGGGCGGGCCGCGGGGGGCACTCTCGTTCAGCCACGTCGGCGGTCCGTAGGGCGCCTCCTCCCCAAGCCAGTCTACGGGCCCGGGAGGGACGCCATTCGTCTCGTTCGACGGATGACCGCCCGCGTCCGCGCCCGCGAAGGGCGCGGCAATCTCCCCCGGAACCCCGGCAGCCGCCGATCCGAGCACGAGGGCGGACGCGAGGATCGCCCCAATCATCCATGCTTGAATCGTCATCCCGTGCACCTCGGAGAGGGTACCTCGCGAAGCCGTCAAAGGCTTTCTTGAACGGTCATCGAAAGGCTATCACGATGCAGAACGACATGCGCAGGATCACGGGGAGACATCGTCCATCGAGCGTCTCCCCGGGGCTTCTCCGGCCCAGGCAGGCTTGCCTCCGTCTCGGATCAGGAGCGAGTCTCCTCCATTGACCCAGATCGTGTAGGCTTCCACGACATTGCCTTCGTGGAGAACTCCTTCCACGCGCAGGGTGTCATTCCGCTCGATTGCCGGGAGTCCGACCTCTGTCCACCACCAGGGCGGACCCAGCTCCACGAGATAGGTCTCACCATTGGATGCAGCCACTTGGACCTCGTACTCCACGGCCACGTCCCAGTGGGGGTTCCAGGCGACGTGAATGATCCTCCCCTCGATGTCGACGCGCTCCGGGGCTTCATTGGAAGCGTACAAGACCGTGCCGACCCCCGCAGTCGAGAGGAGTGCAACCGCGACCATCACGTAGGCCACGCTCGGCATGAATTCCTTCCTCCGAACCGCTTCGCACGTTGTCCTCCGCTAAAAGGGTTCTTTGACAATCCTCGAAGCGAGAACGAGGGTCAGAGGATCGGTTCGAGGGTCTGGGCGACCCACTCGAGGAACATCCGATCCGTGGGCGTAAAGGCACTCAGCCGATCCGAGTCGACGTCAATCTCTGCCAGGGGTTCGCCATCTCTCAGGATCGGCACGACCACCTCGGACTGCGTGTTCAAGAAGCAGCGAAGGTAGCGGGGGTCTTGGCGGACATCTGGCACGACAATTGTCTCTCGCGCGGCTACGGCGGCGCCGCAGATTCCCTGTCCTAGGGGGATTCGCGTGTGCTCCGTTGCGAAGGGGCCGGACCAGGACTGCAGGACGAGGTCCGAGCCCTCGACGTGGTAAATACCGACCCAGCTGTAGTGGGGCACCTTGCGCAGCTCGCGGCATACGAAGTCTGTGATTGCCTTCACGTCGCTCCCGGATCCGATGATCTTCTCGAGTCGGACAGCGACCTCGTCGTAGCTGACCTTGCCCTTCCCCGTCCCCATGACTTCGCCGAACTTCCCGACCCCTTTCACGCCCGATCATCCCGTCGAACCAAGGAAACCCCCATAAGCCTTACGCACCCTTGAAGTTCGGACGTCGCTCGAACCCATGGACCCGAGGCCTGGCCCCGGCGGAGACGCCCGCCTCGGTCGAGCGCACCCGTCATTTTCGTCATGGCCGAAGGTTGAAATAGCACCGCCCCCTAGCAGAAACGCAAGCATCCCTCCACAACGAGGCCGTTGCCTCGCTTCTTGATATCGAGGAAACGGCCTTACCCTTTTTCTTCGAGGTCCCGGGCCGACCCCCCTTGGGCTGGCCCAGGCCCGCTTGAAAGAACGTTTTTATACGTTCCAACCCATCCGTTCTTGCTTAAGCAAGCATCCCTCCACAACAAGGCCGCTCAGGATTCCTGGACGGCCTTCCTATTTTTGCTGTCCGCCATAAGACGATAGGTTGTCCTAATTCAGGGGAGCCCTGCGGTCAGATCTTGGCTCGTTCGTTTCCTATACGGGAGGCGTACCTCCGGCAATGCGGACGCGACGCCCATCGACTTTTATCCGGCCTTCCGCAAAGAGCCTTACGGCCAAGGGCAAGAGTCGATGTTCTTCCTTGAGGATACGCGCGGCGAGGGAGTCCTCCGTGTCTCCTTCCTGGATCGGAACAGGCCTCTGGAGGATTACCGGCCCGCCGTCCACGGAGGCGTCGACGAAATGAACCGTGCAGCCGGACACCTTCGCCCCATACTCTAAGGCATCCCGCTGGGCGTGGGTCCCCGGAAACGCGGGCAAGAGGGAAGGATGGATGTTCATGATCCGCATCGGAAAGGCCTTCACGAAATACGGGGATACAACGCGCATGAAGCCGGCGAACACCACGAGGTCGACGCCCTTCTCGTTGAGGTGGCGGATGAGCTCCTTTTCGAAGGCCTCCCGATCCTTCCCGTACGCGCGGTGGTCCACCAGGACCGGGGGGACGCCCGCTTTCAGGGCCCGCCCCATCACAGGCGCCTCGGGCACGTTGCAGATGAGGACGGCGAGGTCGACGTCCAACTCGCCCCGATCCCTTGCGTCCACGAGGCTCTGGAAGTCCGTGCCGCGACCCGAGGCCAAGACGCCCACACGGATTCTCGCCATCGTCTCCCTCAGTGTCGGAACAACCTCAGTCCGCTGAAGACCATCGCGATGCCATGTTCGTCACACGCCTCGATGACCTCCCGGTCCCGGATGGACCCCCCGGGCTGCACGATGGCGACGACTCCTCCCTGGGCCGCCTCGTCGATGCCATCGCGGAACGGGAAGAACGCGTCGCTGCACAGGACCGAGCCGCGCGCTCGCGAACCGGCTTTCAACCGGGCGATCGTCACGCTGTCCACGCGGGTCATCTGGCCCGCTCCGATCCCCACCGTGGTGAGGTCCTTCGCGAGCACAATGCTGTTCGACTTGACGAACTTGGATACGCGCATCGCAAAGAGAAGGTCTCGGATCTGTTCGTCCGTTGGGGGTTCCTTCGTCACGACACGGAACATATCCCGAGTCAGGTCCGGATAGCCTGAGGTCTGCACAAGCATGCCGCCGGAGATCTTGACGTATTCGGGCTCCTGGTAGGGCATCAGGGGAGCCCCTGTCCGCAGAAGGCGAATGTTCTTCCGTGTCTTCAGAGTGCGCAAGGCATCCTCTTCGAAGTCCGGGGCTAGGATCGCTTCGATGAAGTGGGACTTCATCGCATGAACGGTCTGCGCGTCGACCCTTCGGTTGAGGCCCACGACGCAACCGTAGGCCGCCTTCGCGTCCGCCTCGTGGGCGGCCGCGTACGCATGCGCGAGCTCGGCGCGCACCGCCACGCCCGAAGGATTCGTGTGCTTGATGACGGCAGCGGCCGGCTCCTCGAAATCGGCAGCGACACGCCAAGCGGCCTCCAGGTCCACGAGGTTGTTGAAGCTCAGCTCCTTTCCGTGGATCCGCTCAAGGCTCGCGACGCTCGGCGCGCGCGCGACCGGCTCACGGTAGAAGGCGGCCTCCTGGTGGGGGTTCTCCCCGTACCGGAGATCCGCGACCTTCTCGTAGGCGAGCCGGAGGGCGGGAGGCAGTGTCCGGCCTCTGCGACTCCACAGGTAGTTGTAAATCGCGGCGTCGTACCCCGACGTATACTCAAACGCCTCCAGGGCGAGTTCCTCCCTCAGATCGATCGGGATGGCGCCATGATCATGCAGCGCCTTCAGCACCTGGCCGTAGCGAGATGGACGCACGACAACGGCCACGCGAGCGGCGTTCTTCGCGGCGGCTCGGATGAGCGATACACCGCCGATGTCGATGTTCTCGATCGCATCGGCGTGATTCACGGGGGAATGTTCCACGGCTCGTACGAAGGGGTAGAGGTTCGCCGCGACGAGATCGATTGCGGCGGCGCGAAGGTCCGAGAGTTCCGGCTCGTCCCCGCGGGGCGCCAAGATGCCCGCAAAAATCCGGGGATGGAGGGTCTTCACGCGTCCGCCCAGGCCCTCCCGGATCCCCGTGTACTCGGACACGGGCGTCGCGGAGACGCCATGATCCTTCAGCCAGCGGGCGGTCCCTTCCGTACCGAGGAGGTCAAATTCCAGGTCACGTAGCCCGCGCGCGAAATCGACGACTCCCTCCTTGTCGGACACGCTGAGAAGGGCGCGGCGGGCGGTTGCCATCCTAATTACCGAGCGTGTATGGGGAGGTCCCAATTAAACCTAAGCAACAACGTTCAAGCCCGACGAGGACGCCCTACATTTCCTTCTTGGCGGCGCCGGGACGGGGGTACAGACCCGCTTCCTTCACGATCGTCGGCACGACCTCTTCCCAGCTGACGGCCATGATGTGAATGCCATGCACCCCCTCGACCTTGCGCAGCGCCTGGATCGTCTGCAAAGCGATCCTCCGGCCTTCCTCCTTCGCGTCCGAGGCCCCGTCCATCCGTTCCATGACATCTCTTGGGATGACGATGCCGGGCACTTTCTCGGCCAGGAACCTGGCCATCTTCGCGGATCGGAGCGGGATCACGCCCGCCAGGATGTAGACTCGCTCATGGAGCCACTCCTTCCGGACGAGTCCCATCCAGTCGTCGAAGGCGTCCACGTCGTAGATCGCATTCGTCTGAATGAAGTCCGCCCCGGCCGTGATCTTCCCCCGGAGGTTCTGGAAGGCATCTTCGGGGGATCCTGCGAGAGGGTTCGCTGCAGCTCCGATGAGAATCTTCGGCGCTGCCTCGACCTTGTCGCCTCCTCGGAGCATGCCGTCGTCCCGGAGGTTCCGAAACATCGTGATCAACTCCTGCGTGTTGAGGTCGAACACGCCTGCCGCCTCCTTTTCGTTACCCACCTTCGGGTCGTCTCCGCGCAGGCACAGGACATGCGGGACACCGAGGGCCGCCGCGCCGAGCAAGTCCGCCTGCAAGGCGATGCGGTTTCGATCGCGGAGGACCACCTGCATGATGGGTTCCACGCCCTCCTGCATTGCCAGGACGGATGCCGCGAGGGAGGACATCTTTACGAGGGCTCTCTGGCAGTCCGTCACATTGCACGCGTCCGTCACATCCCGGTAGAGGGAGGCCAGGCCGCGTATCTCGTCCGGATTCGCCGAGGCGGGGGGCGCGATTTCAGCGGTCACCGCGAAGCCGCGTCCCTGGAGAACGGACTCGAGGCGGCTTCCTACGCGCAGCTCGCGGCGATTGGATTTGGAAGCCATACGCGACGGACAACCCGGGACACGCTATGTAACTTTCGCCGGATCACCGTGTCGTCCATGATACGAGTTGTACGAAGCTGCCGCTTGACTGGAGCAGGAAGAAGCTGAAGTGAGAGTTGCGCGGCAGGGGGCCCCCCAAGGCCGCCACGTGGAACCGGTCCCCGCCGTTCAGGACCCCTTCCCCGCCGAGATCCAAGTAGGTCACTTCATAGCTCACGGATCCCACGGAGAGGATCGTGGCAGGAGATAGGGCGGACGGGGAACCCCCGATTCCGTCCACGACGAGATTGACACGATACTCGGAGTACAATCGGGCCTCCAACGCGGCGGCCACCACGAAGGTCGCGCTGCCGCCCTCGACGTTCGCGGGTCCGAAGGTGACGAAGGGTGCCTGGGACTCCACATCCAGCGCGAGGTTGGACACCATGAAGTACACGAAGCCCGCGGCAACCACGGTGACTGCCACGAGGAGGACTTCCGCGATGACGGGAGCAACTCCCTCTTGGTCTCTGGGGAACGTGCGAATCGCTACCCTCTCCTCCGAGGTCCCGTCACGCGGGGACGGACCCGATAGGAATTCATTCCCGGGAACCCTCTTCATCTTTGCGGTCCGAGACCTCCGATGCCTCCTTGTTATGAGAACGGATAACAGGCCTTCTTCCGACGCGCCGTCGAGTCTCTGCCTTACCAGCCATAGTGCTCGCACAGCTCGAGAGCTCGCATCATACGATAGAACTCCCTCGCGTGAAGCGCGAGCCGAGGTTTTCGCAGGAGAATCGAAAAGGCCATGCGGAGATCCACGGCGCGCCACCCCTTCCCATCCAACTCCTCGCCCACGTCGTTGAGGAGTTCATCGTCCCACGTGCGGATTCGCTCGATCATCCAGAAGAAGATCGGGTCCAGGAACGGAGATGCACGTAGAGCGCGGTCGTAGGCGGTCATCTCGGCCGGATCATCGTGTTCCAGGGCCGCGGCAGTGACCCGGCCCGCAATACGGCCGCTGAAGAGGGCGGGATGGATTCCCGCGCCATTCATCGAGTTCGTGACACCCGCCGCGTCCCCTGCAACCGCGAATCCAGGGATCGCATAGGCCGAGAGCTCGAAGCGGTAGGGTATCGTTCCGGCGATGGCCCGCTGCCGCTTCGAGGGATCGATTCGGTGCTCGCGGCAGAAGGCGAGTGCCGCGGCGTATGCGTCGATGTGGCCCCCAGCCCCGACGTTGACCGCATCGCCCCTCGGGAAAATCCAGGCGTAACCGCCATCATACCGACGGCTCACATAGAGGAGAAAGCGTTCGGGGTCCGGAAGGTCGAGGTCGCTCCGGCGGAATCGGAACTCGTAGGCTCGGCTCAAATCCTGGTGATGGACGAGTCCGAGGCTCCGCGCGAGCAGGCTCGCGGGTCCATCCGCGGCGATGACGGTCCGCGCGTCCTCATGCTCCCCGTTCGTTTGGAGGCGCCATCCATCGGCTCTCCGCGTGATCCCGATGACTCGGGTCGACGTGCGCAGCTCCGCGCCGTTTTCCACCGCGCCCCGCACAACCCACTGGTCGAACGAGGGTCGATCGATGGCGTATCCAGGGAGTTGGGTGATGAAGAAGGACGTGCCGTTTGGCAGGACGCACCGCGCCCCGTCTACTTTCTGAGCGATCCACTCGTTCTGCGGGCGCAGGCCGTTTGACTCGAGCCCAAACCGGCTCACGCCCTCCGCGCACTGCACGGGCTCTCCGACGAGTTTCTTCTTGTCGAGCACGAGGGTCTTGAAGCCCGCCTCGGCGAGCTGGCGCGCGGCCATGCCGCCGGCGGGACCCGCACCGACTATGATCGTGTCGTACACGGCTCCCCGGGGAAGGCGGGGGTCTCTACAAATGCCTTACGCCTCGTCACCCGTGGAACCTTTCCACGACGCTACCCCCGTGGGCCGTGAGCCGGTACACGTAGGGCGGCACGCCGCGGCGGAGGGACTGTCCCCGCTGCTTGGAGACGAGTCCGACCGTGGAGAGGACGCGCAGGTTGTTCAGGGCCGTGTATTCGGAAAGCTCGAGTTCCTCGGAAACCTCGTTCGCCGTGGCGTCAGGATGATCCTTTAAGAACCGAAGCACACTCAACTTGCTCTTCGCGAGGATTTCGGAGGTGGGTCTCCGCTCCGGTCGCGGCTCGAGCTGCATTCGCTCGTACGCCCGCTTCCCCTGTTCCGAGGGTGTGACGATTACCTGGAGAAGTGCCGTCTTCTCGATCTCCAGGACGTGTTTCGCCACCGCGGAGGGAGCGATCCCCATCCGGGCGGCGAGATCGGGGATCCGGGAATCTCGGTGTCCGTACACTTTGTTCTCGACCACGATGAACAAGACCTCACGCTGACGTTCCGTAAGGGAACGTGACCAATCGCCAGAGTGCATCCGGAGGGGTGAGCATCGCTCCCCGTATTAAGGATTTCTTCGTCCGGGCCGCCGTCAGACGACCGAGGTTGCCGTCAGACGACGCGGTGTCAAGGGCGCGACCCCCTCGAGACGGGCGGGTTCGCCATCCAAGAAGTTCGAGGGTGACCCTTGGCAACTCAAAACCTTAAGGGGACGTCCCGTTACCGCCCATGGGGGCGACGGATGGCGGGGGACATCATCGACGGGAAGCGCATCGCCGCGGACGTGCGGGACGACCTGCGACCCCGGCTCAGACGGCTTGCCTCGTCTGGCACCGTACCGGGCCTCGCGGCGGTCCTCGTGGGGGAAAACCCTGCGTCCCGGCTTTATGTCCGCATGAAGGGAAAGGCCTGCGAGGAAATGGGGCTGGCCCACTGGACGATCGAGCTGCCCGAGGAGGTTCCTCAGGAGCGTCTCCTCGAAGAAGTCGATCGTCTCAACCGGGATTCGAAGGTCCACGGCATTCTCGTTCAACAGCCGCTTCCAAAGCAGGTCCGTACGGGGGAGGCAATAGCCTCGGTGGATCCGAGGAAGGACGTGGACTGCTTCCATCCGGAGAATGTCGGTCTCGTGCTGATCGGCACCCCGCGATTCGCACCCGCCACGCCCGCCGGGGTCGTCGAGCTGCTCCTGCGCAGCGGTCACGATCCTGGGGGGAAGGACGTCGTGATTGTCGGCCGGAGCAACATCGTCGGGAAACCCCTCGCGGCCCTTCTCGTCCAGAAGGCTCGAGGGGCGAACGCGACGGTCACCGTGGTCCACAGCGGGACCCGCGACCTGGCGGCCCATACGCGGCGCGCGGACATCCTCGTCGCCGCCATGGGGTCGCCTCGGTTCATCAAGGAGGACATGGTGAAGGAGGGGGCCGTCGTGGTCGACGTGGGCATCAACCGGATCCCCGATCCGAGCGGGAAGGGTGGCCACCGGGTCGTCGGCGACGTGGACTTCGAGGCCGTGCGGGTGAAGGCGAAGGCTCTCACGCCCGTGCCCGGAGGCATCGGCCCGATGACGATCGCGATGCTCCTGTCGAACACGGTTCGGGCCGCGGAGCTCACGACGCCCTCCTCGCCCGGGCGCGGCGGTCGAGACCAATCCTGAGTTCACGACAGGTAGTACTCCGCGACGAGGGAACCGTGCCAGAACACGTCCCCGCCCGCGCCGCTCGTCATCCGCCCGTTCACGTAGAACGTGTACGAACCGGCGCCGGGCACGTTGAAGGGCCGGACCATTGGCACGCTATACCAGTAGGAATCGGAGGGCTGTCCCGAGGCAACGACGGCGATACCCAGGAACGCGTCGTCGACGCACGCCGTCGTCGTGTCCGCAAGGGCAATCCAAGCAATGTCCCTGGTCCCGGAGCTATGCGTCACACGAATCATCACGGAGGAGGTGACGACCACCGTTCCAGGCCCTAGCACATCGATCGTGACCTCTGCGCCGTTGTAGTGGGTGCAGGAGGAGCCAATCGTGACGACGTTCGTCGTGTCGCTGTGGGACATCACGGTGCCGTTGCCCGGTAGTCCCTGCGGCCCGGCCGGGCCCTGAGGGCCCGCCGGACCCGACGGACCCGTCGCTCCGCCCTCGCCTTGGGGTCCCACGGGCCCCATGGGTCCCGGAATCACGAGATTCAGGACCAAAGCGGTGGCCGCGATCGCTACGGCGACGACGCCCCACGGGGAACTCGCCCCTAGGGATCGGGGCGGCGAGGCGGACGGTGTGGGAGGTGCCGCGCTCACGTATTCGGTCTGCTGCGGAGGTTCCATGATTGGCTGCATCGACCCGCGCACCGGGATGGGGGACAAAATGGCTTGGACGTGCGGATTCATTTTGATATCCACGACGAAATCCACTACCCGGGGACGAAACCCTTTAACGGGTCGTGGACATGCATCCGCGTTGAAGGTTCTCGTCGTTGGGGGCGGGGCGCGGGAGCACTGCATCGTCGAGGCTCTCCGGCGTTCCGGGGCTGAGATTCTAGCTGTGATGCCGAACCAGAACCCGGGGATCCGTCGTGCCTCCGTCGACTACGCAGTCCACGACGGAACCGACGGGCCATGGGTTGTGGAATGGGCGAAGGGACGCGGCGCGGACCTCGCCGTGATCGGCCCGGAGGCGCCTCTCGAACGCGGGATCGTGGACCTCCTTGAAGGGGCGGGCGTCCCGACCGTGGGCCCAAGCCGTGAGGCCGCGCTCCTCGAGACAAACAAGGAGTTCACCCGCGAGCTCATGCGGGAGCGCCGCATCCCCGGACTGCCACAGTTCTGGGCCTTCGAATCGCACGGTCCGTTTCAGGAGTTCGTGAATGACAGCGATCTTGAATTCGTGATCAAACCTCTCGGCCTCACGGGGGGGAAAGGCGTGCGTGTGTGGGGCGACCATATTCATTCGAAGGCCGAAGCGATCACGTACGGAAAGGAGATTCTCGCCAAGAACATCGGAGGCCACGGGCGTTTTCTCGTCGAAGAAAAGCTCATCGGAGAGGAGTTCTCCCTCCAGGCATTCTGCGATGGAAGGTCCCTGCTTCCCATGCCTGTTGCCCAGGACCACAAGCGCGCGTATGAAGGCGACAAAGGGCCCAACACGGGCGGGATGGGCTCCTACAGCGATGCGGACCATCGTCTTCCTTTCCTCACGGGCGCGGACTACGAGAGCGCCCTGGAGACGATGCGGATGACCGTGGAGGCCATGGCCGCACAGGGAACCCCCTTCAAGGGCATTCTTTATGGCGGATTCATGGCCACGCGAGAGGGGCCGAAGCTCTTGGAGTACAACGTCCGCTTCGCGGACCCGGAGTGCATGAACGCCCTCCCGCTTCTGGAAGACGACTTCCTCGATCTGTGCGTGCGCTTGACGGAGGGCCGTCTGCCCGAGAATACGTCCTTCGCCCGGATGGCGACGGTCTGCAAGTACGTCGTCCCCACGGGATATGGCACGCGGCCCAGGGTCGGAGAGCTCCTGAAGGTGGATGAGGAGAGCATTCGCCGAACCGGGGCTCGGTTGTACTATGCCGCGGTCGATGAGAAAGCAGGCCACTTGTACACGACGACATCGCGAGCCGTCGCCCTCGTCGGCATCGCCGACGACCTCGCCCAGGCTGAGACGATGTCCGAGGAGGCTCTCGCCTTCGTGTCGGGCACGTTCTACGCACGGCGGGATATCGGGAAGCTCGACTTCATCCGGAGAAAAGTCGAACGGATGCGAAGCCTTCGGGGGTCCGACGTATCCTCTTGAGGAAGCTCGACCGAGGCTCGCTAGGACTCCGGGAAGAAGCTTGCGACCAACTTGCGCCCGCTGACGGGGCCGGCGTGCAAACCTCAATAGGAACGCCAATCCGGTCCGGCGGTGTGCCAATCCTCATATAACCAGAATGGCCATCCTCACGCCGTGAAAAATCTCGATAAGGTCATCGGCGACATCGAGATCCGGCTTGACGAGAAAGACGAGGTGCGCGAGCTCGCGATCAAGTCCTCGAGGACCGTGGCCCGCCTCGCCGGGAGCGCGATCCAGGCCATGCACCGCGGGAAGGACGTGTCCGGCACCCTGCGGGAAACACGAGAGGAGGTCATGAAACTCCGCAGCCTTCTCGAGGATCACCCGGATCTTTCCCACGCGGGCTTTGTGGAAAACGCGATGCAGGAAGCGTCCGAGTCGTTCCTCGTTCACGCGATCATCGGCTCCGATCTGCTTCCGACACCCAAGGAGCTCGGGGTTACGGACACGGCGTATCTGCTCGGTCTTGGCGACGTGATCGGCGAGCTGCGTCGATTCGCTCTGGAACACTTGCGCCGAGGAGAGGTCGCTGGAGCCTCCCAATTTCTCGAAAGGATGGAGCGGATCATGGACGCCCTCATGCGTTTCAACTATCCGAGCGCGCTCGTCGCCCTCAAACGCAAGCAGGACGTGGCCCGCGGCTTGATCGAGAAGACTCGGGGCGAGGTCGCCGTCGCGGCCCAGAGCCAGGAGCTTGCGAAGAAGCTCGACGGTGTCCGCGGGAAGCTCTAGGTCGTCTCGTTATCAGAGGAGATTACCAGGTCGGAATTCATTTAAAAACGAAAGGGAACTCGCTCGCCACATTCCGACCCAGCGCAGCCGCTTAGCGCTCCGGCTGTCGTCGGGCTCGGAGGGACGAACATGGCGACAGTCCAGAAAGTACAGAGTGGGATACCCGGACTGGATGATCTGACGGAAGGCGGTTTCTGGCCCAAGTCGACGATCGTGATCCTGGGATCGAGCGGGACGGGGAAGTCGACGTTCGCCGCCCAGTTTCTCATGGAAGGCATCGAGCAGGGTGAGCAGGCTCTGTACGTGAGCCTCGAGGAGCCGCCGGAGCAGATCATGAAGGAAGCGGAGCTGATGGGCTTCGACATGCAGAAGCACTACGAGAAGTCCCTGTTCTTCATCCACCTCAAGGGAAAGAACTTCAAGCGGATGATCGAGGAGCAGCTGCCTCAGCTCGTGAAGGCCCGCGCGGGCTACAACATCTCCACCCGAGTCGTCATCGATCCCATGACGCCCGTCATCTGGGCCACCCAGGTGCTGG
>CAYGBO010000008.1:14701-29926 GCA_964348145.1 uncultured Methanomassiliicoccales archaeon | reverse complement strand
ACAGCGTGAGCTAATCGGCAAGCTCTTCTACACCCTGAAGGAACTCGGCGTTGTCTTGTGCACGGTCGAGGAGCACTCCCGGCCGGGTGAGACGATCGGCGAGGACATCCTCCTGCCCCTCTACCTGTCTGACGGAGCGATCCACCTCGAGTACTACCCCATCGGCGGGGCCTTCAACCGGACGGTGAAAATCCTGAAGATGCGCGGGATCGGCATCGTCGTGCGGGCGAGCCCCGTTGAGGTCCCCGAGGAGCAGGGACGCTCCCACGCGAAGACCTTCGAGGAGGCGATCAAGACTGCGGAGGCCCTCCGGGCTCCTCCCCGCGTTATCGAGCGGCTCCGGCTTATGGAGAAACACTGGGACTATGACTACTCGCCGGAGGAGGCCCTCGAAATTATCTTCAACTCGTATGGGCTGAAACGAGGCGCATAGATGCCCTACGCGGGTAAAGTCGACAAGACGATGGGGGCCGAGACGGTCAGCCATCTCAAGCACATGCTCGACACGGAGCTCGGCCGGGCGCGACATGAGAACAAGCTGGACATCGCCATGTTCCTCGGGGTCGACGGCAGGATCTTCGCCTCCTCCATTCCGAACGACCTGGATCCGAAGGAGTACAGACTCCTGAACCTTCTGAAAGGCAACCTGGGTCACATCTGCAACCAGCTGAGCGGCCAGAACATGATGATGTCCGTCCAGCAATTCGAGGCGGGCACGGTAATCATATCCGGCGTGGGCGACCGTTCCTTCCTCGTGTTCCTCACGACGAGACCCGTCGAGATCACAAAGATGCAGGGGATCCTTAGCAACGTGGTCAAGGCATCCATCGTGGTTCGTCACCTGTTCGAATCGAAGCCCATCACCGCTGAGATCCTGGCGCAGTACGACGAGGCCGTCGGAGCGGAGCTGAAGCGGCTCACTCGTCTCCTGTTCGTGGACAAGTACGAGGAGACGAAAGAGTACAAGAAAAACAAAGAGATTGAGGACTACCTTAAAAAGAAGCTCGCAGGGCTCGTGGGTCCAGGGCATTTGCAGGAAATCCTCACCCTGGCGTACAATGAGGTGGGGACCTCCGCTCCGTACATGACGGGCCGCCACTGGGACCGCCTCGTGTCAATCGTAGTCCAGAAGCTTCGGGATCTGCGGGGGGACACGGTGGCGAACAAGGCGGATCGGGAGTGGCGGGATCACTTGAAGAAAATCATCTCATCTTTCGTTTGATGTCATGCGAGGAGGTATGCGACCACGCTCGATGTTGCCTTGGTTTCCCTGATCGAGGATATGATTGAGAAGGCCGGGGCCGACGGTGTGGTTGAGTTCTGGCAGCGAGTCGGGGACAACCTCGCGAGCCGGATGGGGAAAGAGGCCTACCTTGGCTGGACCTCCTTCAACGTCGCGGTCCGGGAGGGTCGGACCGCGTTCAGCATCGAGGGCGAGGTGACTCCCCTCACGGACATGGCGATCACCGACGTGGACGGCGACGTCGTTGGGTACATCTACGCGATGCGCCAGTGTTGCTACGTGCCCACGATCCTGCGTACGCGGTTCAGTGTGGGGCAGATGAGCGCGGGTGACGTCGCGGTTGCGCAGGAATACAACAAGAGCATCCACGACATCGCCGTGTGCAACTTCTGCGTCTTTCACGAACGGTTTCGCGAGGAGATCGCGAAGAACATCTCCGTGTCTGGAAACTCCTTGGCCTGTCATTTGCTTGCCACTCGGGGATGGCGGGGCGATACGAAGATTTCGGAGAAGAACCTCTCGAAGATCAACATCAACGAGGAGCATGCCCGCGCCCTGCTCCGGAACTACGAATGTGTGTACGCGCTCGTGATGCGAGGGGCGCGACTCAAGGGTGAGCCATGACCTCCTCGGACTCCCGTGTACCTGAGAGCAATCCCTTCGTGGAGATTGCCACCCATCTCTTCCTTGAGGACTTGGCCGCAAAGGTCGGCGTGCCGGGCCTGAACAACTACCTCGTCTCTCTCGCGAAAAGCCTCGCGCGGTCCATGCCCTCGGAGGAATACGCCTCGTGGCCTGAGTTCCTCGATGCCGTCAAATCCCGTCAGTCGATCCTGTCTACGTTCGAGGAGATCCGCCCTGTGACAGAACGATGCATGGCGAGCCCTCGCTCTCCCTTCGAGCGCGGTTGGCGCGAGTATGCGAAAAGGGTAGGCTCCTTCGCGCCGGTCCACCGGGAAGTCGCCGAATACTACAACGGAAAGGTCCGTCCCGCCGCGGTGACGTCCCTCCACATCGTGTCCCACACGTTCCGGGAAGCCGCGACGGGTCGCATCAAGGTCGGGGGCAAGGCCATTCACTACACCCCAATCGGCACCGTCTGGGTGGACGGGGAGAGACGGATGTCCGCGGACGACATCAAGTCCCTGCTGCGTCGGGCAGGCATCACCCAAACCCGGCTTGGCATGCTCCTCCGAACACACGCGGATGTCTGGCTCCTCGAGCCGACGTGATCAAGAGTGCTTTCTTCGGCGCAAGGCGACCGTCGCGATGAACGCGGGGACGAAGACCGCCAGCGCGATGAGGACGTTCCATCCCGGGCTGATTTGAGCACTCTCTCGGATGAAGATCTCCGAGACCTTCGCTTCACCCCTCGCGGGATCGATGATGCCATCCCCGTCGAGATCCGCCTCCACGCGGACCTGGTGCGCTCCGGGCTGGAGGCCGACAGGAATCCAGGAGACGGAGACGGAGCTTTCGGTTCCGCCCGCAAGGCGCGCGATCGTCTGCGTTCCCACGGGGGCGTCGTCGACGTAGAAGCGCACGAGCACGTTGAGGGCCGCCGTTTCCGCATTGTTCCGAAACGTCGCGCTGAGGACGATTGGCGTCAAGACGATGATCGCCCTCTGGATCGTGGCGTTTTCCGTCTCCGTAGTGGTACTCGCGGAAATCTTGACGACGAGCGTCACCGTCTGCTCCTGGTCCGGCGCCGTAACGTTCACACGAAAGGTCGTCCGGTTTCCGCTCGTGCGGCCTGGGGTTGAGACAACGGGGGACGCGCCCGTGAGGTCGCTGCCTTCGAGGTAGTATTCCAGGGAGTAGTTCACGGAGACCCCGACGGGCCCGCCTGCCACGGAGACGTTGTACTCGGTGGCGCGTCGCGGTGCGACGGCCTCGGGTCCCAGGATCGTGCCGAAGAGGGCCTGGGCGTCCGCTTGCGGAGGGATCGCGAACAGGAGCGGGCCGAGAAGGACAAGGACGAACAGGATGACGGCGCGCATCTCATCGCCTCCGTCGCGACAGGAACAGGCCCACGGCAATCCCAGCAACGATTGCCGCGACGATCGTCACGAGTTGCACGTTCAGGGAAGGCTCTCGGGCGACGTTTGGTCCGGAGGCGGTCACGCCCTCAGGGACCTCGAGTTCAGGGAGCCGCAAGATTTGGACCGTCGTGGAGGACACGGAGGGCGCATCCTCGGAGAACGCCTGGAGGACGACGGTCACGCCGCTCGCGCCGCGTTCGGACTCTAGCTGAAGGGCGAGCTTCATCGTCGCGTTTGCGGGAACGGCCAGGTTCTTCACCTGGGGCCCTACTGGCGGGAAGTTCTCCCGGCCCAGCCGTGCCGTCCAACCCAGGGCTCCGATGTCGCTTGGGTTCGCGACAAGGACCGTGACGCTGTCGCCATCGTTCCCCGTGTTCTTCACCTCGACCGTGTAGTTCAGGAAGCTCCCGTCGAAGGTACCCGAGATCGTATCGATCCGCACGGTCAGGCCCCGGGTGCGCTGGACCCCCACGTCCACATTCACGGTTCCTTCCGCCGTGCTGTCCGCTGTGGACGTGGCCACGAGGGTGATCGGCCCATGGACGACGAGGGCGTCCGAAGGCAGCTGGATCGTCACCGAGACCGTGCTCCGGTTCCCGCCGGTGCCGAAGCCAAGGAAGGCGGAGACGGGTGCAAAGCTGAAGGTCCATTCGGCCGGGTGGCCCGAAAACTCGTATGTGTCCGCCACGTTTCCCGTGTTGACGACATCGAACGTGTACGTGACGGACCCGCCCGGGGCAACGGTCCGCCGTTGGGAGGAGGCCCAGGACAAGGCCACGGATCGCTCGACGATTTTTTCGAGCTGGAGGTTCGCGACGAGGTTCGAGGTGAGCTCGACAACCCGCGAAGCGCGGTATTGGATGGGCACGCCTTGCTCCGTTCCCGAACGAGTCGCCGTGACCCCATAGGTTCCGGCCGGCAGGAGGACTCCGAAGGTCCCCCCCGCGTCCGCAGACAGATCGAGGCGGCTCCCGCCCGTGACCACGACGGAGGCTGCCGTCCGCCGGCCTTGAACGTCCGTGACGACACCCGAAAGGAAGAAGCCAGTCTCCAAGGGCACGTCGAAGGAGACGCCAGGTCCGTGGACGACTTCGAGGCCGCCCAGGAAGGCAGCCGTGCCGCCGATTTGGGTCGCATACAAGTCGTAGGCGCCCGGCGCGAGGCCGAGCGAGTAGACCCCGTTCGACAGGGTGGCCGTCCGCGCCTCAAGGGCACCGCCTTCCCGCGGGAGAAAAGAGAGGGACGCATCCACTCCCGTGTTGGCCAGGGTCACGAGCCCTGACACCGTCGTGTTGTCGAGCACCCGAAGCATGTCCAGGTTATAGGTCACGGCGGCGTCGTCCGGGCTCACGAGGAGGCTTCCCTCGAAGGTATAGCGATAGTACTTTGTGATTCCGCCCACCGCTTGGGCCGCGGTGGCGTTCACCTCGACGAGGTACGTGCCGGGCGGGAGAAGAACGGTGTACCGCCCGTCGGGCTCGCTCTCCTCCTCGAGGGAGCCCCCTTCCAGGCGGGATAGCACGATGGACAGGGGCTGGGCGACGGCAACCCGCTCGTGGAGGGTCAGCCCAGAGACCTCGGTGGCCCGAGCGAAGGCAAGGGGCAGGTCCTTCGGCGCGTCGATCGAGACTCCCTCCAGCACGACGAAGGTCTCTGGCGGCACGGGATGGCTCGCGAAGACGCTGTATTCCCCAGGCCGCAGGTAGACCTCGAATCCGGTCGCAGCCGCCAGAGCTGTCGTTCGGTCCGGACCCTCGAAGGACACGGCGGTCAGGACCTTCGTGGCGTTCACGGTGAGGTTCCCCGTCACGAGGGCTCGCGCCACAACCTCGACGTCCTCGGTGACGTCGGGATCGCCGATGCCGATCGAAATCCGGTCCTCCCCGACATTCTGGTACCGCCACTCCCGGGATCCGGAAACGTTCTCGTCCACCAAGAGATCGTAGATCCCGGGAAGCAGGTTCAGCGAGAAGCCGCCGTTCGAGTCCGTCGTCGTCACGGCGCTCTCCGCGCCGCCGCCGATCGCGACCGCCCGGACCGTGAGGGCCCGGTTCAGGATGGGTTGTCCGTCCAGGAGCACCGAGCCCGTCGACCGGATGCGTAGGGGTACGAGGGAGAACGGTCCCGCCGAGGTGAGGTCCACGAGGCTCGACGGCGGGACCACACGAGGCTCGAACCCGGTCGCCGTGATTGCCCCGGAGTAGGTACGATTCGCAAACCCTCGGAGGTTGAAGGACCCGTCCGCGCCGGAGGCTGCGAGAACCCGGCGGTCGAGGTCGTCTCGGAGGACGATCTTCGCTCCAACGATTTCCTCGCCCGTATCGTATATGCCATCCCTATCCAGATCGCGGAACACCCGGCCCGTGGCCGACGTCGCCGGGAGGAGTTCGAGGCTTGGCGACGGAGCCGAGGGGACCGTGACGTTGCCGTGGAACACGGCGTCCAGCGTGAAGGCTTGGATCGCGTACGTTCCGCGCGGCAGGTATGCGAGGTAGGCTCCGCCGGCGCCCGTCCGGATCCACCAGTCTCCGGCGGCCCCGAGGAAGGCGATCTGGGCCCGGATCTCGGTATCGACCTGGGAAGGCGCGGAGAGGGGCCCGTCCGCTCGGGCCCCCTCGACGAAGACCGGGTCGTAGGTCGTCGTCTGTCCTCGGCGCACGGAGACCCGGCCCAGGGCCGCATAGAGGAGATTGCCCATGTAGAGGCGGCCGTTCACGTTCCAGTCGCCCTCCGCCAAGGTGATCGCGTAGGCGCCCTCACGATCCGAGGTGCTCCTGCGGACGACCTGGACATTCGAGACTGACTGGAACTCCACGGTCGCGAAGGGCTGAACGGTCCCGAAGATGCGGGTCGTGCCAAGGACTAGGCCGGAAGGGACGAGGGTGAAGTTGAGCCACTCGTCCCCCTTCGTGGCCTGTACCCGGGCCGGAAGGGCCGCCAGGTCACCGGAGGACGCGGTTACCGTGTAGTTCCCCGGCAGCAGGGGAAGGCGCGAATAGAACCCTCCTTCCGAGGTCGTTGCCCGCACGACCGTGCCGTCCGTCTCGTCCCGGATCTCGACCGTCGCAGCCTGGACGGGCATTCCCGTGGTGCCCGTCGTGAAGCCCTGGAGCCGGGCGAAGGGCACCGCGATGTCACGGAGGGTGTCCGTGGGGCCCACCTCGATGTCCGCGGCGTCGACGGTCCGTCCCGCCGTCCTGATTTGCACCTTATAGCTGCCCGTGGGGAGAGGACCGACCGCGAAGACACCCCTCTCGTCCGTTGTGGCAGTCCTCGTGAAGGGGAGCTGGACATGGGAGAAGTCTAGGACCGCTCCCGGAGCGATTCCGTCCGTGGGGCCAAAGACTCCGTCCTCGTCGAGGTCCACGTAGGCCGATCCCGTCACGACCCGTCCCGGGACGTCGATATCCCGGGCGAGGATCCAGTCGGGCACGGTGTCGCCGTCGAGATCCACGTTCTCCCGCAGGGCCTGCGAGAGGGTGATGGGGAATCGCGTCTGGCCCAGGATCGTCGAGCCGAGGAGGGTTCGGGGCGTCACGCTGCCCACGGAGGCTGTGAGGGTCACGTCCCCGAAGGGTACGAGGATGCTGAAACGTCCCGCTGCATCCGTCGTCGTCACGCCATGGGGCGTCCCGAGTTCATCCGAGACGGTCACCCGAACGCCGGGCAAGGGCGAGATCCCTCCCGCCCGCACCGTGCCGTTGACCCAGGCGCCGTCGTAGTAGCGCAGGAACACGATGCCGTTCCGCACGGACGCCTGCGTGCTCAGATCGACGACCCCCGTCGCCTCTCCGGCCTGGATGTCCGCCTGCAGGCGTAGGGCTTCATCGTAGTTCACTGCCTGCCAGGCATCCGTGTGGTTCAATGGATCGGGGAACGGGTTGTAGTAGGACGTACGATACACGAGTCGGAAGTGAGAGAGGTTCCACGCCGGTACCGGAGGATGCGTCGCGAGGTTCTCGCTGAAACCTGGAATCCCCCTGTCATCAATGCCCAGATCGCTCGGCGAGTATCCAATGTACGCGCGATAGAACATCGAGTTGTAGAACTTCGGCTGGAATTCGATCGTCTGGCTGCGGACTTGGTCGGCGGGTCCGATTCGTTCGAGGGGAATCCGCTGACCGCGATCTGTGTCCACGAAGATCCGGTAGAACTCCGTGGGGAGCGTCCGACCGTCGGGCAGGTCGATGACCCGATGGTCGGAAAGCTTCACGGGCGCGTAGAAGATTCCCGTGTTTCCCACGCTGATCGGAAAGAGCCGCGCGTCGACCGCGAAGTATCCGATCTCCCCTCCCGTCGCGGTGCGTACGGCGCGGTGCAGTTCCACGAGCCGATCAATATCGAAACGAAGGAGGAGTAGTCGCGAGAGGTAGATGTACATCGCGTTCAGGGGTTGCATGTCGGTGTCCCACACCCCGAAGAGCTGTGGGTTCGCTTGGACGACGGGGACGAGGGCGGCGGGCCGAAGGATCGCATTCTCGAAGTCCACCGCGGGGACGCCGTAGGCCTCCAAGGTGCGCTGCACGGCCGGGCTGAAGGCCCCTCGATTCTGCCGAAGATTCCCCTCAAGGAGTCTCAATGTCAGGAGGGCGATCGCCTGGGTTTCGTTCTGTGCCGTGATGAACTGGCCCGCGAACGCGAACCCGTTCTGGAAGTTGTCCGCGACGGTGGGATGCCGGCCTCTGTCCACGGCCTCAAACCCGTAGTCCCACCAAGAGAGGAAGGCAGGGCGTTGCTCCGGGGGCCGGTCCGCGTCCTGCGCCGCGAACCACTTCCACGCGGCGGGGAAGTACTCGTCCGCTTGGGGGAGCGAATACCCGAAGGCCCCCAGGTAGAAGGCCCCCCCTCCGGCCCCGGGCTCATACCCCGGTGCTCGCAGGAAGGACGGCAGGGCTTCGTGGATCTGCCGATCGTACCGGGACTTGAGCTCGAAGGGAATCGCGGCGTCGACGCCCCAGTACACGTTGGGCAGCAGAACGACCCCCGCGAGGAGCAGGGCCGCGATGATGTGGCGTATCTTCACGGACTTGCGGACCGCATTGCGCCAGCTGCCCTGCGCGAGAGAGTGGTAGGAACGCCGCAGACCCTCGAAGTCGGCCCTCTGCAGGATGAGGTCCGTCGCGAAGGCGGCCGTCACCGCGAAGGCGGGTGATGCATTGAAGATGAATCGACCCGCCGCCATGGCCATGAAGATGGAGGCGAAGGCGAAGACGACGATCATCGTATAGGCCGCGTCCTGCCTTCGCGGTATTTGCCAGACCATGTACACGACCGCGGCGAGGCTGAATAGGAACGTGAAGAATCCGAAACTCAGGATGAGCTGGGAGAGCCCTGGAGCCTGGGCCTCCGCAATCGTCTCGTACACTTTAGTCTGCACGAAGTACCCCGCGCCGCTCACGAAGGCGCTCGCGAGGGCGGGATTCACGAGGACCCCGATCGTGAGACCGGCTCCGCCCGCGACGAGGGTGCTCGGGATCACGAGGGTCCACGGGTAGTCGCGCGTCACCGTGAAGACGACGCCGAGGACGACGGCGACGAGAAACAGATACGCGGGCACGTCGAACCAAACGCGGATCTGGTTTCGAGAGGCGTACCAGGGCAAGGCGAGGACGAGGGGCGTCACGAGGACGACTGCGAACAGGATCGTGAGCCCCATCGTGTCCTGGTTCCGCACCCGGTCGAGGAAGAGCTGTACTGCGAAGTAGACGAGTAGGATCACAGGCACGTAGGCCCATCCCTGCCACGAAAGGGCGATCGCCGCGATGCTGAGCCCCGCGAGGAGGGAATACAGGACGCTCTTCGGATTCTCACGGAGGAAGTCGCGTACGCCCGCCACGATGGCCTCCCGTCGGAACCAGTTCTCCACCCAGCGCCGGGGCCGGAGGACCTTCAGGGCCCGCAGATAGAAGTAGAAGGTCGTGACGACGAAGAAGAGCGTGAAGGCGTCGTGGTCCGCATCCGTTGCCTGGCTCCGCTGCATGTGCGCGGAGCTGATCGCGAGGAGCAGCGCTGCGATGAGTCCCGCCCGCCGGCCGAACGCCTCTTTCGTCAAGAGATAGGTCGGGAAGATGGTCAGGGCCCCAAAGAGGCCCGTGGATGCGAGGAAGATGAGGGATACCGCGAGCCAAGGGTCTCCGAGGAGGGGGGCGAAGACACGGCCCATGACGAGGGAGAACCAGGGAAAGAGGGGTGGCCTCGGGTTATCCAGGCCCACGTTGTAGTTCAGCAGGGGGTCGAAGCCGAGATCCTTGCCCGTCTCGAAGGAGTACCAAAGGGCGCGGAGCCAGTAGTAGGAGTCCGATCCCCCGGAGACGGGCGGTGTCGCACTCGTAGGTACGTCACCAACGAAGGCGAGTTCCCACACGAAGTAGAAGCGAAGGAACAGGGCGAGTCCGAAGATCAGGGCGAGTCCCAAGGCTGTTCGCCAATGAGTCCGCAGCCACCCTTTCCCGTCATTCAAGCGCGCACCGACCGGGAGGAGTCTGGCCCATGATTCATCGCCTATTTATGAATTATCGGACGTTCTTGGAGGGCATCGGATTTTCGGAGGAGTCGCCCGCGCGTCAAGAGGCTTTTGGCACGCGACTCGAAGCCTTGGCGTCGCGCGAAGCGCTTAAATCACGCGCGGCTCATCCGGCGGTCGATGAAGCGAGACCTCATGGAGATCCTCTGCTGCCCCGTGTGCAAGGGGGATCTCGAGCTCTCCGTCGAGGTGGAGAAGGACGAAATCATCGAAGGTTCGCTGTACTGCAAGGCCTGCAACCACCGGTACGAGATCAAGGACGGCATCCCGGACCTTCTGCCGCCCGATTTCAAGTGAAGAGACCCTGAGCGGCCACGACCTCGGCGCTGCTGCGAGCGCTCCGATAGGCCTCGAGGGGCTCGCGGTTGAGTCGCACGAATTGCTCACCCCAAGCGAACTTTGAGAGAATCCCGCGCGCCTCGTCCTCGTGACCTACGATGATCAACGCCGCTGCGATGGCCTCAGCGCTTGAAAGGGTCCAGGGCCTGCCGTAGTTCACGGGGTTCGCGGCGAGAAGATAGGGCAGGGCCCGCAAGGCCCCTCCCACCACTCTCGGCATCGCCTGCCGCTTCCAGGAGACATCCAAGACTGCGAGGCCGGCGCGCTCCGCCCGACCGCGATCCGCTGGGGAGAACGCCCTCTCCGCCTCGGGGGTGAGGATGACTGCGCCACGGGGAAGGGAGCTGACACGGGGGAGGAGCCTCACGAGGCCAAAACGGCCCAGCTTGCGCGCGGTGCATCGCTTCGGATCGCACTGGCGCGCGTCGTACGCGTAGAGCCGTATGGGTCGCACGTGACGCTCATGGCCCTCGCGGACATAAGGCTGGCGGGGCAAAGCCTATGGGCCTCCGCGTCGTAAGGCCTCCCGCCACTGTGATGAAGGAACGAAGGCTGACCCATGATGACTGATGGGCGATCTGAGTGGCCCCTTTGTCAACCCGACGTTGTCGCGGTTATGTATTTATATCGAGACATCGATGAATCGACGGGATGCACTCGTGGTGAGCGGTTTCGACCTGCTGGGCCACAACCGCACGTTCCAAGTTCACTGGCTGAAGCGCTCTCTTGCCTTTGCGATTGACCTGATCGTTGTCTTCGGACCCCTTTGGGTCCTCCTTTTCGTCGGCGGCGAGCGTCGTCCGCTGATGTACGGTCTCCTCGGTGGTGTCGTCCTCTATGGTTACTCCACGGTCGCCGAGGCGTTGTTCCGCGCGACCGCGGGCAAGTACATCATGGGCCTCAAGGTACGCTCCCTTCGGGGAACCATGAGCTTCGGCAAGGCCGCGGTCCGGAACTTCCCCAAGCTGTTCTGGTTCGCCTTTCCCATCTTGGATACCGTTGCCGGGCTTATCGTGCACGGCGACCCACGTCAACGGTGGTCGGACAAGGTGCTCGGCACGACCGTCGCACAGTCATCGATGATCCACGTTCGATTGCATCGCTTTGAACCCCGAGAGGCGGGTTCGCGATAGCCTCTGACCAACGATTATATAGCGAAGTCAAGATGTCTTCGATGGTGTGAGTCCATGCTCTTCGTGACCCAGCTGAAAGTCCTCCCAGGTCAGCTGGAAGAGGCCACCCGTCTGTTCAAGCACCCTAAGCTTCCCAACAATGTCGTCGTGCATGAGTTCCTTGGCCTCCTCGGAAAGCCGGACGCGGTCGTGATCTTCGAGGCTCCGGATGCTTCCACAGCCGCGGATTTCATGGTCCAGTTTGGCCGCGTCGCGGACGCGAACACGTCCCTCGCGTTGCCCATCGAAGAATTCAAGTGGACGTGGTGAACCTCAGATTTCGTGTCCCATCGCCTCGACGGGCGGCCCGTCGCGGTGCGTACGCTTATTGAAATTCTTTGAAGAACGAAGGAAACGGCCGGAAAAACCAGGGGAAGGGGGAGGGCCCAGAGGCCCTCTCGGTTCGGATCTACTTGGTCCACTGGGCTTGCTGAACCAGGCTTCCGTCGCTCCAGAGCAGGAAGAACTCAAAGCTCCCTGCCGGGAGGGTCACTCCGTTTCCGGTGATGCGGAAAGAGTCGCCGCCGTTGACGGTGACGTCTCCACCGATGTCCGTCCAGTAGATTCGGTAGGTGGTGCCGCTCACGACAACGCTGGCGAAGGCGCCGCTTGTCGTCGGCATCGAGACGGCTACTCCCGCCACGCCGCCGACGGCCAGGTTCACCCTGTAGTTGGCGGGTGCCTGGGCCTGCGAGGCGCTCGCGACCAAAATGCTTGCGTTCCCAGCGGCGTCGAGCGCCGGCGTATTGAAGCTCATTACGGGCTTGTTTGTGCCGGGCGACACCAGCAGGCCGGATACCATCACGTACAGTACCGCGGCCAGCACCACCGTGATGGCGACCATCAAAATCGTCGCAATCACGGGCGACACTGCCTGGTCATCCTCTCGGATGATGGCTTTCACGGTTTAGTCCTCCTGCGGCAATTACCGCAGAGAACGCACGGGGGAATCAGCGACCATAAACGTTTCGAGGTGAATGTGCATCGGTGAGAACGACGATTTCAAGGTTCCCGAGCGTCAGACACATGCGTGTGGCCTCCGACTCTTTCGACGCTCCTGAGAATCACGGGCCGTCGGCCATTTCTCGGGTTCATGCATTCAACTCATCGCCGAGCTCAAGTGTTTCATCGCTCACGAGGACGAGCATGTTCTTGATTTCATCGCTCTCGTATTCCTGCATGGAAAAGATGACTGTGTAGGAGCCTCGGGCCCGCAGGTTGTTCACGAGGATGTGGAGGAACTCGCTGAGGATCTTCGTGTTGTTGTGAATGGCCAAGGAGTTGATCGAGTCGAGGATGATAAGGGCCTTCCGGTCGGAGTGTTTCCTGAGAAGGAACTCTACCTTCAGCATGATATTCTCGAGCATCGTCGGACTCTCTACCACGATGGAGTGCGGGTGGTGCTTCGACGTCGACATCATGATCTGACTGATGCAGTCCACGAACCAGATGTGGTCCATCGAGATCTCGAGCACCTCGAGGGCGTTGATGATGCTCTGGGACGGAATCGTCGATGTCACGTACACGACCTCAAGGTTCTGGTTCGACGCGAAGAGGTCAATCATGCCTTGAATCGCGTCGAAGTACTGGTCCGCTCGCAGGCGCATCGCAACCGCCGAAGCCTCCGGCAAGGAGAGCAACTTCTCGTTGACTTCTGTGGCGACTGGCATGTCAGCCTCCTCCTGCGATGCTCCCGCCCTTCAACAGGGGCACGAGGAGGACTCCCTCGGTCGTCAGGTCGAGGACGTACTTCGCGCGACTGTGCGAAGTCCCCCGCATCTTCACGATCTGCAGGGTTCGGAGTAGGTCTCCGCGGCGCTCCAGGTTGCCCGTCACGATCACCCCATCCGCGATGGCTTCGGCGACCCCCCATCGGGAGTAGCTGTCTTCCGCCGCACCGATCTCCGAGACCAAGAGGGATGTGCAGCCCTTCGAACTCAGGACGGTCCCCATGCGCAACAAGAACTCGCGGATCAGTTCCTGGTCCTTGAGTCGATAGGAAACCGAGGTCACGGAGTCCAAGACGAAGCGGTTTATCTCGTGTTCCTCCACGAGTTCCTCTACGGTCTCCACGAGCATTTTGACCTCTTCAAGATCGAGTTCCGTCTTCTCGATTCCAAGTTTTTCGTAGATGTCGGGGAGGTCCCGGAACTGAAGCCTTCCCTGCTTCAGGATGCGATCCTCGAAGAAGTCAAAAGGTATCACGTTTCTCAGGAGCTTCTTTGTGGGTTCCGTCACGCTCAGATACAGGGAATTCTCGCCCGCTAAGGCACCGTGGATCAAGAACTCGATGCAAATCGATGTCTTGCCCGTCCCCACGGACCCAGCCACGAGGACCGTGTTTCCGCGTGGGATGCCGCCGTTCAGGATGTGGGCGATCCCCTCGATCCCGGTTTCGCATCGCTCACGCTCGCCGCGGCGCTCCCGAACTTTGGAAGCCATCTTGATTCGAGAGACCATCCTGGGCCGCCGTATTTGAGCTGACCGCGACGAGTATCAAATCTGAAAAGGCCGAGATTTCCTGCCTGGTCCCGCAACTCACTCGGTCGACACCTACAGGCCAGGAGGCACGATACGTTTTTAATGGGAGCGCGAGGGTGGCGAGGCGACCATGGAACCGGTGCTCCAGGTGGCCCTCGATTTCATGCATCTGAAGCGGGCCGTGCAGGCTGCGAAGGAAGCGGTCGAGGGCGGGGCAGACTGGATCGAAGCGGGGACGCCTCTCATCAAGTCGGAGGGCGTCGAAGCCCTCCGTCAACTGAAAGCCGCGTGTCCAGGCCGGACCCTGGTCGCCGACTTGAAAGTCATGGACACGGGGGCTCTGGAAGTCGAGATTGCCGCAAAGGCGGGAGCGGACGTGGTCACGGTCATGGGTGTTACGGACGATGCGACGATTACCGAGGCCACGAAAGCCGCCCGCCGTTACGGCGCAAGAGTCATGGTAGACCTCATGCGCGTCCCCGACAAGGTCAGCCGAGCTGTCGACCTCGAGCGGCTCGGTGTCGACTACCTGAACATGCACGTGTCAATTGACGAGCAGATGATTGCGCGAACACCCCTTGAGGAACTGAAGAAGGTCTGCGTCGCAACCACCCTCCCCGTCGCGGTGGCGGGCGGCCTCAACTCGGAGACCGTGGCTCAGGCCGTGGAGGCAGGGGCCTCGATCCTCATCGTGGGCGGTGCGATCATCAAGGCGGAGCAGGTTGCAGACGCGACGCGTCGAATCAAGAAGGCCATCGCCACCCGTCGAGCGATTTCGACGGGCCTGCATAAGAAATACACGGAAACTGACTTGCGCGAAGCCTTTCGAAAGGTATCGACGCCCAACATCGCGGACGCCATGCAGAAGCGCGGGATCATGCGGGGTCTTCAGCCGAGGCTGCGTCACGGCGCCAAGCTCGTGGGCCGGGCGCTGACCGTGAAGACGGCGGACGGAGACTGGGCGAAGCCTATCGAGGCGATTGACCGGGCGAACCCGGGCGATGTGATCGTAATCGACGTAGGCGGAGGGCCCACGGCAGTGTGGGGAGAACTCGCGAGCAATTCGTGCCTCGTGAAGGGCGTGGAGGGCGTAGTGGTCGATGGTGCGGTCCGCGATCTGGACGCCATCCTGGACCTCGAGTTCCCGTGCTTCAGCCGTCATGTGGCGCCCCACGCGGGCGAGCCGAAGGGGCACGGCGAGATCGGTAGCGAGATTGAATGCGGCGGTCAGATCGTGCACATGGGGGATTGGATCGTCGGCGACGAATCGGGCCTCGTGGTGGTTCCGCAAGGGGTGGCCGTGGAAATGGCGAAGCGCGCGCTGGATGTCCTCGAGCGTGAGAACAGGATTCGCGAGGATGTCAAGCGGGGCGGCACCCTGAGCTCCGGCGGCGAGCGCGAGAAGTGGGGGCAAATGCGTGAAAA
>CAYGBO010000008.1:12201-14691 GCA_964348145.1 uncultured Methanomassiliicoccales archaeon | reverse complement strand
AGAAGGTGATCACCCCCACGCCGGTGCCGGAAATCAAGCGGGGCGGCACCCTGAGCTCCGTCCTCGAACTCGAGAAGTGGGAGCAAATCCGTTGAAAGTTTCCAGATTGTGACGTTCGATTTTCGATGCTGCTGTGCCTCGTGATGTAACGACCAGAAGGCTACAGCAAGAATCCTCCCAGGTATCCCCCGACGAACAACGCGACGACGATTCCGACGATCGCGAAGTAGACGCGCTTGTCCCACGCCCATACCTTCGCGCCGTCAAGAGGCATCACAGGTATCATGTTGAAGCCCGCGAGGACGAGGTTGATGAAAGCGGCAGAGTTCACGACCAAACGAAGGGCAAACGCGGCTATGTCTGAATCCGAGTACGCGAAGCTCAAGATCCAAGCGATACCGAGGAAGAAGGAACCAAGGACGATATTCGTCCCCGGCCCTGCAGCGCTGATTCGCCCGTTCTGCTTGGTGGTGACCGCTCCGGATATCCAAGTCGCCCCCGGCGCCCCATAGATGAACCCAAGGAATGCGAACACGAAGGCGAGGAGGAGCCCCATCGGGTTGTAGCGGAACTCGGCCCAGTGGCCATATCGCTGCGCAACGAGCTTGTGGGCGATTTCATGCAGGCCCACACCCGTCGCCACGGCGACGAGGGAGGTGACGAAAGAGAGGCCAAGGAGGACGGCGAATCCTCCTGCAGAACCGGAGCCACCGAACAGAAGGGGGCGGACGAAAAGCAGTGTGAGCGCAAGGCTCAGGGCAAGAATCGCTATCGTGAGCTGGTATAGCTCCACGCGGCTGAACCGGATCCCCTTGGGCCGCTCTCGGTAAATGTAGACTGGCGGCGCCACATAGGGCGAGGAAGGCGGCCGCACGTGCTCGGGGAGGAGCTGTTCGTATTTAGCATTGCGCCTCAGCCGAACCGCGCACCGCAATTCGCACATTCTTCCGCGACGCTGGTCAGAAGGACTTCGCACAGCGGGCAGCGGAACTGTCCTCTCTCCGATTTCTTCATCATCTGCGTGCGGATGAGTCGCACACTTCGCTCCTGGAATCCAGTGATGTCCTCTTGGAGAAGCTGTTCGAGCGGACCTACGTCGAACCCTTTCTGACGCCATGCCTGAATTTGCCTCTGAAAGTCCTCGCGGAGGAGTTCCGTCTCATCCATTCCACCGAAGGCTTGGAGAAGTTCCTCGCGGATCTCAAAAGGCATTTCCCGAAAGTCTGGGTCGCTCGCGAGGTCGATGATTTCTCCCGTGACCTCTTGAAGCCTTTGCTCCAGCTGTTCGACGTCGAGCAGGTGTTCCGGCGTGGAGCCGCAGGCCAGGCACCGATCCACGCCCTCGAGCCACGGCGTGTTGCACGCGGGGCAACGCGGGACAGCCTTTCGGCGCTCCTCCGTCGAACCGAGGGCCGAAAGCAGGACACGGCGGGCGATGGCGTGGTGCAATCCTTTGACCACCGCCGACTTGGGCAAGGCGAGGCGGACGAGATCCGAGAAGTCCTGGAAGCCGCGGCTGACAAGGGCCCTTGCCCGATCCTCCGTGATGCCGGGCACGGACGTGAGCGCTCGCACCGCGTCCTCGTCCGTTGGCTTTCCCCCACCTTGTGCGATTTCGTTCCCGCATGCATCGCAGGAGGCGATCAGGTCGCGGAATATCTTTCCGCATTTTCGGCAAATTGCCTGATCCCTGAGGAGGATCGTGCTGCAACGGGGGCAGACTGCCTCGTCGGACTCGAGCCCGCAAACGCCGCAAGGGCGGGCCATGGTCAAACGATGCGATGGAGCGTTACTTAAGCGCGTGCCCCCGATTATCTGAGGCGCGAGGAGGCGAAGCTGTCCGGGTCCCCATCCCGTTCGAGCAACCGATCGGGGCCGGGGCCCGAGGCCTGCTGAGTACTTTCGGCATCCTCTCTCCAACACCGCTTCATATCCTTCCGGATGCGGAGAAGCCATCGGGGGCCTGAATGCCTCGCGAAGAGACAGTCGTGGTGTCCGGCCGAGGTGCATCTCCAATCCCTTGGCCTTTCCACGACATCCGCCCCGGGCAGATCGAATTCCTCGCGGACGCTCGAAAGGCCGTGGCGGAGGGCAAGCACCTCCTCGCCCACGCCCCCACCGGGATAGGCAAGACGGCCGTCGCCCTCGTGGCGTCTCTTGAAGCCGCCGTTGCACGTGACATGCTTGTCCTTTTCCTCACATCCCGCCAGAGCCAGCATCGCATTGCGATCGAGACCCTTCAACGTCTCCAATCGATGGGTGCCCCCATCGCGGCCATCGATCTCATCGCGAAGCAATCCATGTGCCTTCATGAGGCCGCCTCCTCCTTGGGCCGGGCCTTCCACACGTTCTGCGATTTCAAAGTCCGAACGCGAACGTGCACCTTCTACCTTCGAGACTCCTCCACGGTCGTCGCGGCCGTTCGCCAGCGGAGCCTCCACGCGCAGGAACTCATCCGGGCAAGCGCGGCGTGCGGCACGTGTCCCTACA
>CAYGBO010000008.1:10705-12191 GCA_964348145.1 uncultured Methanomassiliicoccales archaeon | reverse complement strand
GGGATTACGTTCGTTCCCTGCAGACCCCGCTGCTGATCGCCCCTGACGACTCGCCTCCCCATCCCTACAAGGTCGCCATGGAAGCCTCCTCCCGCGCCGACGCGGTTGTTTGCGACTACAACTACGTCTTCAGCCCAATACTCGATTCCTTTCGGGCTCGCCTCGGGCGGCCCCTGAAGGATTTCATCCTTGTTGTCGACGAGGCCCACAATTTGCCGGATCGGATTCGGTCCCATCTCTGCAGGGATCTCTCTCCACGAGGCCTCCTCCGGGCCTCGAGGGAAGCCCAGGAAATTGATTCACGGACGGCGCGCCAACTGCTGGGTGTCGCCCGTTCCATGGAGCGATTCCTCCTCTCCCTTCGTGGCGAACGAACTGCGCGAACGGAAGAGCTCATCGAGGTCGTGGAGGGAGGCCTGCACGGGAGCCGTCGCCAGGTGCTCACTTACGAGGATCTCTCGGAGAGCGTCGCGCAGGTTGCTGAGGAAGCCCTCCGTCGCGGGCGCGCCACCTCCCTCCAAGAGCTCGCGGACTTCCTCCGCCGGTGGGTGGGCCAAGACGAAGGCCTTCTCCGTCTCGCGGTGCCCGGAGCCGAGGGGAAGTTCGCCCTACGGCTCCTCGATCCGAGCGTCCTCAGCCAGCCGACCTTCGACAGCATCCATGCGGCGATCCTCATGTCGGGCACCCTGCATCCTCCCGAGATGTTCGCGGACGAGCTTGGGATCTCTCCTTCGCGTCGACTTCTCCGCGCCTACCGGTCACCCTTCCCCGCCGAGAACCGCCTGCTCCTTGCCCATCCGCGCGTGACCACGCAGTACGCGAAGCGGACCGCGGAGATGTTCCGCACGATCGCAAGCGAGATTGAGGCCATTGCGGCGGTCGTGCCAGGCAACGTCGCCGCCTTCTTTCCCTCCTACGAACTTCTCGGAGAGGCGCTTCGTCGCCTGCAAAGGACATCCCTTGCCAAGAGACTTCTCGTCGAGCGCGCTGACTGGGACAAGGCCCACCGGGATGGAACCCTGAGGGCCCTCCGCCTCGCCCGCGCGAACGGCGGTGCCCTGCTCCTCGGCGTCCAGGGTGGCTCCCTGAGCGAGGGCGTGGACTACGAGGACAATCTCCTGCAGGCTGTCGTCGTCGTGGGCTTGCCGATCAGTCCACCGAACGTCTTCGTGGAATCGCTGAAGGACTACTACGATCGTCGGTTCGGCCGATCGCGTGGCTACGACTACGCCTACGTTTTCCCGGCCGTGAACAAGGTCCTTCAGGCCGCAGGGAGACCGATCCGGAGCGAGCGCGACCGCGCGGCGATCGTCCTCCTCGAGTCACGACTCCTGTCCCCGAGATACGGGCACTACCTCCCCCCTTCCTTCGCGCCCCGTCGCTGCGAATCCCTCTCGCGCGAGGTCACGAGATTCCTCGCCCCCCGCTCTCCGCCGTGAAGGGAGGCTTCGGCCCAGCAGGACAAGGTTTTTCGCGGGATGGGGCA
>CAYGBO010000008.1:7284-10695 GCA_964348145.1 uncultured Methanomassiliicoccales archaeon | reverse complement strand
TTGTGTGCTGCTGAAACGCGGGGCGGAAGCCGAGCTCCACGCCAGGGAGTTCCTAGGACGACCCGCCGTCGAGAAGGCCCGCGTGCCCAAGGCTTACCGCCTCAGGGAACTGGACGAAGAGCTGCGACGCACGAGAATTCAGCGGGAGGCGAGGCTCATGTTGGAAGCCCGTTCTGTGGGTGTCTCGGTTCCGATACTCTACGACATCGATATCGCCGGAAACCGAATCGTCATGGAGCGCGTCGAGGGGCCTACCGTAAAGGAGATCCTAGAGGCGGGCGGCCCCGAGGCCCCTTCTGTCGCGCGAGAGGTCGGCCGCATCGTGGGCCGCCTCCACCGGGCGGGAATCGTCCACGGCGATCTCACAACCTCGAACATGATCGTTCGCGCAGAAAGAATCGTGATGATTGACTTCAGCCTCGGGGGGAAGGACGAGACAATCGAGTCCCGAGGCGTGGACCTGCACCTCCTGAGGGAGGCCCTATCGAGCGCCCACGCGAAGGCGTCGTCCCACTACCGCGAAGTCCTGCGCGGATATCGCGAGGCGTTCGGCCGCGGAGCCGGCGCGGTCATCTCCAAGGTGAAGGAGATTGAGTCCAGGGGCCGGTATGCATGATCACCTTCGTCACGACGAACGAGGGCAAGTTCCGTGAGATCGCGGCCATGCTCCTGGAGGTTGGAGTCCGGATTGCACACCTCGACCGAGGATATCCGGAGATCCAGGCGGAGAGCCTCGAGAAGATCGTTCGGTTTGGCGCCACAGTCCTCGACGAGGAATTCCGGGGCGACTACCTGATCGATGACTCCGGTTTATTCATAGACGCTCTCGGCGGCTTCCCGGGACCGTACTCGTCCTATGTGCACAAGCGGATTGGATGTGCGGGACTGGTGAAGCTTATGAATGGCGTCGAGGATCGGAACGCGGCGTTCGAAGCAGTCCTCCTCCTGCGTCGCGGCGAGGACCACCGCGTGTTCCGAGGGGAATGTCGAGGCACGATTGCCGTTCGGGAACGCGGGAAGGAGGGCTTTGGCTTCGACCCCATTTTCGCCCCGGAGGGAGAGGAGAAGACCTTTGCGGAGATGTCCCTGACGGAGAAGAACCGGTACTCGCACAGGGCACGGGCCGTCGATGCGCTCGCTGCCTTCCTCCGTGAAACTCGCAAGGAAGCTTGATTACGGGGTTGTTCGTTGCCGCCGCGGATCCGCATGGGCGATTCCCGAGCCGTGATTACGGGAGGGGCCGGCTTTATCGGTAGCCACCTTGCGGAGGCCTTGGTCCACGAGGTCGACGTTGTCCTCCTCGATCGATTGCGACCCGGTAGACGGGCCAACGTGGAGGTTGCCGTGCGTGGGGGTGCGAAGCTCGTGAAACGCGACGTCCTGCGCGGCGATCTCGGACCTGTCTTCCGCGACGCGGAAATCGTGTATCATCTCGCCGCGAACCCTGATGTGCGGCTGGGACGGGCAGGGACGAAGTCCCATGTGGATCAGAATATCGTCGCGACCCATCGGGTGCTCGAGGCGTGTCTGAAGACGCGCGTCCCGAAGATCGTCTTCGCCTCCACCAGGTTGCCGTCGTCTCCACATCGACCGTATATGGGGAGGCACGGGACGTGCCGACACCGGAGGACTACGGACCCCTCGAGCCAATCTCACTCTATGGCGCCTCGAAGCTCGCGGGGGAAGCGCTCATGTCTTCCTTCGCGTACACCTTCGGGCTGCAGGCCGTCGTGTTCCGGATGGCGAACGTCGTCGGAGGGAGGAGCAGCCACGGAGTCGTGCACGATCTCGTACGCAAGCTGTCGGAGGATCCTGAGCGCCTCGCGATCATCGGGTCGGATCCGGGGACATCCAAGTCGTACGTTCATGTAGATGACGTCGTGGACGGGATACGAGCTGGCGTCAAGGCCGCGCGGGCTCCTTTCACGGTGTACAACCTCGGGAGCGAGGACGCAATCTCCGTGCGAGCCATCGCGGACGCCATCTGCAGCGAGCTTGGGTTCCGGGATGTAGCATACGAGTGGACGGGAGGCTCGGGCGGGGGCCGCGGATGGGCCGGAGACGTTCGCGCGATGCAGCTCTCCGTGGATCGCCTACGAGCCGTAGGCTGGGAGCCAAAGATGGGGAGCGAGGAGGCAGTTCGACGCGCCGCGCGAGACACTTGGGCCCGACTCAAGTCCTCGAACCCCTGAGACCCCGCGCAACTCACGGCGAGAACCTATTTAGTTATCCACGAGCTTGCGCTCCGGCTGAGGGGCTGTAGGGTAGCTTGGTCAATCCTCCGGGCTTTGGGAGCCTGTGACCCCGGTTCAAATCCGGGCAGCCCCATGACGCTCTGGAAGGCGGCGGTCGGCTCGGTCCGTCCCGTTGCATCCCGGGTTGCAGAGCGACGCGGGACGTAACTCTCGCCTTTCTGCCGCTCTGCTCCCAGGACGTACCGTGAGCCCTGCCGGGTGTCTCACGTCGGGAGGGATCAGCGGCAATGGAGCCCCTTGGTGCCTTGGTGATCGGTCACAACCGGCCTGCTGTGTCCACTGAGTGTGCCATCTCCCGAACAACAGACGCAGGATACCTGCAGGAGATTGCCAGTGGAGGGGAAATCGGGGAGGCACCCCTGGGGGCCGCAAAACGAGAAGCGCGGAAGGAGCTGAAATCACGCCTGCCGTGACCGCCGGGATGTCAGGGCGCTGATCCATAGGAGACGTGGATTGAGGGACCGGAAGGGGTCGATTCGCGGCGCGCTGCAACGCGCATCCACTGTGGCGCACACGTCCCGGCCGATGCGCGTTCTGGACGCCGGGCTTTCATCAAAGGACACTCGGGTGTGCCCGAGAATCCTTTTTGGTGCACCTGTCCATACCCGGCTCCGAAGAAGGCGTCGAAAGTGGATCAACTTGTCATCGAAACCGAAGGTCTGCGGAAGGTCTTCAAGGACGTGGTGGCTGTTGAGGACCTAAGGCTGACCTTGCGAGAGCGGGAAATCTACGGCTTCTTGGGGCCCAATGGAGCCGGGAAGAGCACCACGATCAAGATGATTCTCGGACTCACATACCCTACCCGGGGCCGCGTCCGAATACGCGGTCTGGATGTCTTTGAGCGGCCCATTGAAGCTCGAAGGAACATCGGATACCTTCCGGAAAACGTTTCGTTCTACGACAACCTCACGGCTCGCCAGACCTTGGAGTTCTTTTCGAAGGCGAAGAAGGCGTCGGTCGAAGACGTCCCTCTGTGGTTGGAGCGGGTGGATCTGTCAGAGGCCTTGGATCGCAAAGTTGGCAAGTTCTCCAAGGGCATGGCGCAGCTGCTGGCCGTCGCTCAGGCCTTCATCGGCAGCCCAAATCTATTGATTTTGGACGAACCGACGGGCGGTCTCGATCCGCGCCACACACGAAGAGTCCGCGAGATGATCCG